>NZ_JBITEN010000011.1:0-310773 GCF_044455165.1 Streptomyces sp. NPDC051315 | reverse complement strand
CGGCGCAGCCCGTCGCTCAGCGCTGCACAGCCACGTCGGACTCTCACCAACAGGCAGCCGTACGCCCAACGCGCGACGGGCTCGCCGCACCGCCACGACCCCGACCCCACGACGATCCGCAGGCGCAACACACGCGGACGCACCCCTGCCGCAGGCGCAACGCACGCGGACGCCCCATGGCCGAAGACAGCCCCACCCCGCCACGCACTAGGGTGAACGCCCATGACCACCAGCCCCAACGGAACCGATGCCGTCGACCCCGCGGTCCACGAGGAACTCGCACGGCTCCGCGACAGCATCGACAACATCGACGCGGCCGTAGTCCACATGCTCGCCGAACGCTTCAAGGCCACCCAGCAGGTCGGCCTCCTCAAGGCCCGCCACCAGCTCCCCCCGGCCGACCCGGCCCGCGAGGCCCGCCAGATCGCCCGGCTGCGCGCCCTCGCCGAGAGCGCCAAGCTGGACCCGGCCTTCGCTGAGAAGTTCCTCAATTTCATCATCGCCGAGGTGATCCGCCACCACGAGCGCATCGCCGAGGACGCCGTCCACGGCACACGCTCCTGACCTCGACGGACGGCTCCGCGGACGGCACCGGGAAACCCCCCCGACCGCACCGCGACACCTACCGCGGCCCGCCCCCACAACCTGCCGGCGGGCACGGCGCGTCAGCCACCGGGCACAGGCCGTCAGTGTTCGGCCGTAAGCTGGTGGTTCCATCGCGGGAGGGACGTCGGTCATGCCGCCGGATGCCAAGATCCTCATCGTCGACGACCATCAGGACACGCTGTACGCGCTGGAGAGCGCCCTGGCCCCGCTGGGCTACCGGATCGCCCGCGCCACCGGCGGCGACGAGGCCCTGAAACAGGTCCTGCGCGGCCAGGTGGGCCTGCTCCTGCTGGACGTGCGCATGCCCGGCGTCAGCGGCCTGGAGGTCGTCCGCTACATGCGGCGCCTGGAGCAGACCCAGCACATCCCGGTCATCCTGCTCACCGGCTTCGGCCCCGACCAGGAACTGACCTCCGCCGCCTTCGGCCTCGGCGTGGCCGACCTGGTGCTGAAGCCCGTCGACCCCGGGGCCCTGCGCACCAAGGTCCGCTACCTCTACGACGCCCACCAGCGCCAGGTGGCCCTCGAACAGGAGGTACGGACACTGCGCGCCCTCGTCAAGGACCAGCACACCACCCCGGAGACCCTGGTCCCCCTCCAACGCGAAACGGACGCCCACCCCTAAGCCCAACCCACCGCCCGCGCCCCCCTCGCGCCCGCCCCCGCCCGCACCCCCTCGCGCTCGCCTCCGCGCCGCCCCCTCGCCCCCGCGCACCCCCCCAGCGCCCGCGCCCACCCCCAACACCTCCCACCCCCGACGCGGCAAGGGACAAACAGCACGTACCGATCCGCCCCTGTGCCCCGCCTGCGCCATCAGGCAGCATGGCCTGCATGTCCGTACTGACGCGCGACGAAGCGCAGACCCGTGCCCAGCTCCTCGACGTCCACCGCTACACCATCGAGCTCGACCTGACCACCGGCGACGAGACCTTCGAGTCGCAGACGGTCATCCGGTTCACCGCGCGCACGGGCGCGGACACCTTCGTCGAGCTCAGGCCGGCCGAGCTGCGCTCCGTCACCCTCGACGGCGAGCCCCTCGACCCGGGAACCCTGGACGACAACCGGCTGCCCCTGAAGAGCCTCACCGCGGGCGACCACGAGCTGCGCATCCGGGCGAGCATGCGCTACTCCCGCACCGGCGAGGGAATGCACCGCTTCACCGACCCCTCCGACGGCGAGACCTACGTCTACACACAGCTGTTCATGGAGGACGTCCAGCGCGTCTTCGCCGCCTTCGACCAGCCCGACCTGAAGGCCGTCTTCGAGCTGTCCGTCACGGCACCCGAGGGCTGGACCGTCCTGTCCAACGGCATCACCGAACACGTCGGAGACGGCCGCTGGCAGGCCGCGCCCACCCCTCTGATCTCCACCTACCTCGTCGCCGTCGCCGCAGGCCCCTGGCACTCCGTCCGCACCGAACACCGCGGCCTGCCCTTCGGCATCCACTGCCGCCGCTCCCTCGCCCCCCACCTGGACGCCGACGCCGACGAGATCCTCGAGATCACCCGGCAGTGCTACGACCGCTACCACGAGAAGTTCGAGGAGCCCTACCCCTTCGACTCCTACGACCAGGCGTTCGTCCCCGAGTTCAACGCCGGCGCCATGGAGAACCCCGGACTGGTCACCTTCCGCGACGAGTTTGTCTACCGCTCCGCCGTCACCGACACCGAACGCCAGACCCGCGCCATGGTCATCGCCCACGAGATGGCCCACATGTGGTTCGGCGACCTCGTCACCCTCAGGTGGTGGGACGACATCTGGCTGAACGAGTCCTTCGCCGAGTACATGGGCTACCAGACCCTCACCGAAGCCACCCGCTTCACCGACACCTGGGTCGACTTCGGCGTCGTCCGCAAGGCCTGGGGCTACGACGCCGACCAGCGCCCCTCCACCCACCCCGTCGCCCCCGAGAACGTCGAGGACACCGCCTCCGCCCTCCTCAACTTCGACGGCATCTCCTACGCCAAGGGCGCCTCCGCCCTGCGCCAGCTCGTCACCTGGCTCGGCGAGAAGGACTTCCTGGCCGGCATCAACACCCACTTCGCCCGCCACCGGTTCGCCAACGCCACCCTCGCCGACTTCATCGACTCCCTCGCCTCCGCCACCGAACGCGACGTCCACGCCTGGGCCGACGCCTGGCTGCGCACCACCGGCGTCGACACCCTCACCCCCACTCTCACCACCGACGCCGGCACCTGCGCCCTCACCGTCGAACACCACGGCAGCCGCCCCCACCGCATCGCCGTCGGCCTCTACGACCAGGACCTCACCGACGAAGGCCGCCTCACCCTGCGCGAGCGCCTCGACGTCGACGTCCCGCAGAGCGCACCACAGCCCATCGGCAAGCGCCCCGCCCTGCTCCTCCTCAACGACGGCGACCTCACCTACGCCAAGGTCCGCTTCGACACCACGTCCTCCGAAGCCGTCCGCACCGCCCTGTCCCGCCTGCCCGACCCCCTGACCCGCGCCGTCGTCTGGAACGCCCTGCGCGACGCGGTCCGCGACGGCGAACTCGCCCCCACCGCCTACCTCGAGACCGCCCGCACCCACCTCCCGCACGAAACCGACCTCGCCCTCGTCCAGGGCGTCCTCGCGTTCGCCTCCACCCAGGTCGCCGATCGCTACGTCACCCCCGCACAGCGCCCCGCCGCCCTGGCCACCCTGTCCTCCCTCTGCCGCGACCTGATCCGCCGCACCGAGGACGGCGACCACCCCGGCCTGCGCCTGATCGCGGTACGGCACTTCATCGACGTCGCCGCCCACCCCGACACCATCGCCGCCTGGCTCGCCGAGGGCACCGTGCCCGGCGGTCCCGAACTCGACCCCGACCTGCGCTGGCGCGTCCTGGCCCGGCTCGCCGTCCTCGGCGCCACCGACGAGACCACGATCGCCGCCGAACTGCGCAACGACCCCTCCGCCACCGGCCGGGAAGGCGCCGCCCGCTGCCGCGCCGCCCTCCCCGACCCCGAGGCCAAGCGCACCGCCTGGGCCGCCATGTTCGACACCGACGACCTCTCCAACTACCTCTTCACCGCCACCGCCCAGGGCTTCTGGCAGCCCGAACAGGCCGACCTGGTACGCGACTACGTGCCGCGCTTCTACCAGGACGCGGTCACCCTCGCCGCCCGCCGCGGCCCCGCCATCGCCGAAGCCGCCGGCCGCTGGGCCTTCCCCGCACACGCCGTCGACACCGAGAACCTCACCCTCGGCGAGACCTGCCTGACCGAGGCCGACCCCATCCCGGCCCTGCGACGCAAGCTCGTGGACCAACTCGACGACCTGCGCCGGGCGTTGCGCGTGCAGGAAGCGTAAGCACACGGCACGTCCCCGAACGCCGGCCGGTGACACCACCCCGTCCGGCGTTCGAGGACACGCCCCCCAGCCCCGAAGCGGGGGAGGAGACAGCGGCCGGCGACCCCCGGCAGCGCCCACAGCCCCACGCAACACCCTCGCTCACCACCCCCTCTCCCACTTTCGGGTCCAATTCCCCCCGCGGCCAGGGCAGCTCGCCACAACCGGCCACACACTGGGACTCCCCGCCCCGGAGGAGCCCCATGAGCAGCCCCATGAGCCTCCCGCCCCTCGCCTCCAGCCCCGAAGGCCCCACAGGGACCCTGCGGACCCTGCTGGACACCGTCCTCGACGCCCTGCACACCGGCACCCACGCCCGCGGCGGCCCCCTCCCCGCCGGCGGCCCCGCCACCGTCACCGCCCGCGTCCGCGACGCCCTCGGCGACGTCCTGCCCGACGAAGGCGACCCGCTCGCCCTGCCCGCCCTCGTCCACGCCCTCGCCGAAGGCGCCGCCGACCCCGCCCACCCCCTGTGCGCCGCCCACCTGCACGGCCCACCCCTCGCCGTCGCCACCGCGGCCGACCTCGCCGCGTCCGCCCTCAACCCCTCCCTCGACTCCTGGGACCAGGCCCCCGCCGCCTCCGCACTCGAGGCACTCGTCACCCAGGCCCTCGCACGAGAAGCCGGAATGGCCGACGCCCTCGTCACCACCGGCGGCACCGAATCCAACCAACTCGCCCTCCTCCTCGCCCGCGAACAGCACGGCCCCGGCATCCGCCTCGTCCACGGCACCAACGCCCACCACTCCCTGCCCCGCGCCGCCTGGCTCCTCGGCCTGCCCGACCCCGTGGCCGTCCCCACCCCCACCGGCACCCTCGACCCCGCCGCCCTCGACGAAGCCCTCACCCACATCCCCGGCCCGCTCCTGGTCGCGGCCACCGCCGGCACCACCGACGCCGGCCTCATCGACCCCCTCCCCGCCATCGCCGCCGTCGCCGCCGCCCACCACGCCCGCCTCCACATCGACGCCGCCTACGGAGGTGGCCTCCTCTTCAGCGACCGCCACCGACCCCGGCTCACCGGCCTCGACGCCGCCCACACCCTCACCCTCGACCTGCACAAACTCGGCTGGCAACCCGCCGCGGCCGGCCTCCTCGCCCTCCGCGACCCCACCGACCTCGCCCCACTCCACCACCGCGCCGACTACCTCAACCCCGACGACGACACCCACGCCGGCCTCCCCGACCTCCTCGGCCGCTCCCTCCGCACCACCCGACGCCCCGACATCCTCAAGATCGCCGTCACCCTCAAAACCCTCGGCCGCACCGGCCTCGCCACCCTCGTCGAGCAGGTCTGCGCCCTCGCCCACGACTTCGCCGACCTCATCCAGCACCACCCCGCCTTCGAGCTCTACGACCGCCCCACCCTCAGCACCGTCCTGTTCCGACCCGCGCACGCCCCCGACGACACCGTCGCCGCCCTGCGCCGCCACCTCCTCACCGACGGCCGCGCCGTCCTCGGCCGCGCCCACCTCGACGGCCGGCTCTGGCTCAAGACCACCCTCCTCAACCCCCACACCCGCCCCCACGACCTGGCCGCCCTCCTGAAACTGGTGGAAGGACACACCCCCGCATGAACCCCCACCCCGACCCCGACACCCCCCGCGACCTCGTCGGCATCGGCATCGGCCCCAGCAACCTCTCCCTCGCAGCCCTCGCCCACCCCCTCGCCGAACTCGACACCGTCTTCTACGAACAACGCCCCGCCTTCCACTGGCACCCCGGCCTCCTCATCGACGGCGCCCGCATCCAAGTCCCCTTCCTCGCCGACCTCGTCACCCTCGCCGACCCCACCAGCACCTGGACCTTCCTCAACTACCTCAGAACCCGCGACCGCCTCTACCCCTTCTACTTCGCCGAGCGCTTCCACACCCAACGCGCCGAATACGACGCCTACTGCCGCTGGGTCGCCGACCACCTCCCCGGCCTGCACTTCCACCACCAGGTCGACGCCGTCCGCTGGAACCCCGAACGCGACATCTTCGAAGTCGACCACACCCACCTCGACACCGACGCGGAAACCGCGGCCCCGGGCCGCACCTACACCAAGAACGTCGTCCTCGGCATCGGCACCGAACCCCACATCCCCGACCCCCTACGCCCCCTCGTCGACACACCCGGCGTCCCCGTCGTCCACGCCTGCGACTACCTCGACCACCGCACCACCCTCCTCACCGCCGACCACATCACCGTCATCGGCTCCGGACAGTCCGGCGCCGAAGTCTTCCTCGACCTCCTCCGCCACCGCCCCGCAGGCCGCGAACGACTCCACTGGATCGGCCGCACCGAAGCCTTCGCCCCCATGGAGTACTCCAAACTCGGCCTCGAACACTTCACCCCCGACTACACCCGCTACTTCCACGCCCTCCCCGAAGCCGTCCGCGACCGCCTCCTCACCACCCAATGGCAACTGCACAAAGGCATCGACACCACCACCCTCACCGCCATCCACGACGAGCTCTACCGCCGCACCCTCCACGGCGGCTGGCCCGACGCCGTCCTCACCCCCGGCGTCCGCGTCCGCACCGCGGGACGCATCGCCACCACCAAGATCGAACTCCACCTCGAACACGTCCAGCAGAACACCCGCAGCCGCCTCACCACCGACGCCGTCGTCCTCGCCACCGGCCACCGCGAACGCCCACTCGACCGCCTCCTCGCCGGCCTCGACCCCTACCTGCGCCGCGACAGCAGCGGACGCCCCCACATCGACGCCCACTACCGCCTCACCCTCGACCCCGCCATCACCGCCACCGGCAGCGCCGTCTACGTCCAGAACGCCGAACGCCACACCCACGGCGTCGGCGCCCCCGACCTGGGCCTCGCCGCCTGGCGCAGCGCCACCATCCTCAACACCCTCACCGGCAAGGAGACCTACCCCCTGCCCACCCGCACCGCCTTCACCACCTTCGGCCTCGAAACCCGGCCCCCCATCCCCCCGGCCCGACGCCCCCACACCCTCACCCCCCTCGTCGAAGGCCGGTAGACAGCCGACGCCGGCAGACAGCCGAAAGGGCGGCGGAAGCCCTCCTCCCACCGCCCTCCCCACCGAGCCCCTAGAAGACCGGCGTACCGTTCCGCGTCAGACGCCAGTCCACCGACGCGAACTCGGCCGGATCGATCGCCCCCTTCGCCTTCACCCAGGCGATCATCGTGTTACGGATCTCGTCCGAGTTGGACCACACCAACTGCGCCGCAGCCACATGCGGGAAGTTGCCGCCACCGTTCGCCCGGTAGTTGTTCACCGCGAACACGAACCGCTGGTCGTCCGCCAGCGGCGCACCCCCGAACCGCACGTTCGCGATCCGCGACCCCGCCGGCTTCGCGATGTCGATCTCATACGTCAGACCACTCACCGCGTCGTAGTTGTAGTCCGGCGTACCGTTCGCGTTCGTCAGCTTCGCCGGATCCACCACCGCGTCCGCCGCCGTCTGCACGAAGTAGTTCGCCGAGAACTCCAGATACGCCTTCATCTGCGCACCCGTCATCAGACGCGCCTCCAGCGTGTTCTCGAAGACGTACAGACCCGCCACATCCCGGATCGTCACCTCACCCGCCGGAATCACCGCACTGCGCGAGAACGCCGCTGCCTGCGACAACACCGGCAACGCCGCGTACTCCGTGCCCGCCAGCGCCTGCCGCACCGTGTCCGCCTGGATGTGGTTGATCAGATCGATGATCGGCACGTCCTTGTACGGCGCCTCCACCGACGTCATCTCCGCCGCGTTCGTACCGATCACCTGGTTGACGTACGCCACGACCTTCTCGTGCTCGTCACCCAGCAGCTTCACGATCTCCGGGTCCTCCTCCACCGTGTTGGAGTTCAGCACCCGCGCACCCACCGAATCGACCGACCAGCGGCCCTTCCCCCACACCAGCTCGAAGTCGAACAGCGTCAGCCGCTGCCCCCACTTGAGGGGCTCCGACAGCACGACCTGCTTGCCGGTCTCCTTGTTGGTGACGAAGTACTCGGGGATCTCGGTGTGGGCGTGCCCGACCAGAATCGCGTCGATCCCCGGCACCTGCTCGGCCACCAGACCCGCCGCGTTCTCGACGTACGGCAACTGGTCACCGTACGACGACGTACCCGACGAACCACTGTGCGCCGACACGATCACCACGTCCGCACCCATCGAGCGCAGCTTCGGCACCCACTTCGCCGCCTGCTCCTCCAGACCCGGGAACGTCATCCTCCCCTGCACGTTCGCCTTGTCCCAGATCGCGATACCCGGGTTGGTGAGCCCCAGAACCGCCACCTTCACGTCACGCCCGTACGGCGTACGCAGACAGTGCATGCTGTACGGCGGGAACGCCGGCCGCAGCGTCTTCGCGTCCAGCGCGTTGGCACCCAGCAGTGGGAAACGGCACTGCTCCTCGAACTTGCGCAGCACCGGAATGCCGTAGTTGAACTCGTGATTGCCCAGCGCCGCCGCGTCGTAACCGATCGCGTTCATCGCCTGCGCCATCGGATGCACCGGACCACCCTCGGCGGTGATCGGGTCGACCTTGGCGTAGTAGTACGACAACTGCGTGCCCTGGATCGTGTCACCCGCGTCGATCAACAGCGTGTTACGGCGGCCCTTCTCCTCACGAACCCGGTTCACCAGCGTGGAGATCTTCGCCAGACCGACGTCGTTGCGCGCCTTGTCGTCGAACTCCCGGTCCGTGAAGTAGTCCCAGTTGAAGACATTGCCGTGCAGGTCCGTCGTGCCCATCACGGTGAACGCGTACCGCTTCACCGGCTTCGCGGGCGTCTTCGCCCCCGCCGCCTCCGCCGGAGCCGCAGCCGCCCCCACGATCGCCACTCCCGCCCCGGTCACGGCGGACTTCTTCAGGAACTTCCGGCGGTTCAACGGCATGTCTGGCTCTCCTAGGGACTACGACCAACGACGCGCGTAGATAACGCGCGTAGATTCTGACCCGGCCATGCCGAACCACAACAGGCCCCGCAGGTTTCGATCTGATGACCTCACCCGTACCACTCCGCCCCCATAACCAGGTAAGGACTGCCAGAGTGGGGCGTATGACCACTCCCGCCGACACCCCGCCCCCCACCCCCTACGGCACCCCCCACGCCCCCCTCCTCACCGTCCGCGGCGAAACCACCCTCGACGTCGACCCCGAGATCGCCCGCATCGGCATCACCGTCACCGCCCGCGGCCGCGACCGCCGCACCACCCTCGACGACCTCACCCGCCGCAACACCACCGTCCTCGACCTCATCAAGTCCTACGGCGACACCGTCGAGAACCTCTCGACCGGCTCCCTCTCCATCTCCCCCGAACTCACCCCCCACGGCCGCGGCGAACGCATCCGCAACTACCACGGCCACGTCCACATCACCACCGAACTCACCGACTTCACCGCCCTCGGCGAACTCACCACCCGCCTCGCCGACCTCGACCTCACCCGCGTCGACGGCCCCTGGTGGGAACTCCGCCCCACCTCACCCGTCCACCGCCAAGCCCGCCGACAAGCCGTACACGAAGCAGTCCGACGCGCCCACGAATACGCCGACGCCCTCGGCACCACCGTCGCCGCCCTCGTCGAACTCACCGACACCGGCACCCACGGCCCCCACCCCCGCGCCACCTTCGACCGCCGAACCGTCCGCATGTCCGCGACCGCCGAACCCGAAACCACCCCCGAAACACTCGACCTCGAACCCCGACGCCTCCGCGTCCAAGCCGAGGTCAGCGCGCAATTCACCATGGTCCCCCCGCGCCTGTAATTCACCCGTTCGAGGAAAGGAAAGGTGGCCCGACGTGCTCATCGGAGCAACAGGGCGCACAATTCACCCCTTGTCAACAAGCGTTCACCCAAAGGCCGTTGAGCAGTCACGCCCCACCAATTCCCTACCCGGCGGTAAGTCATAGGCTCGAACCATGCGCCGAGCAAAAATCGTCTGCACCCTGGGCCCCGCAACCCACACCTACGACCAAATCAAAGCCCTGGTCGAAGCCGGAATGGACGTCGCCCGCCTCAACCTCAGCCACGGCACCCACGCCGAACACGAGGAGCGCTACCGGCACGTCCGCAAGGCCGCCGACGAAACCGGCCGCAGCGTCGGCATCCTCGCCGACCTCCAGGGTCCGAAAATCCGCCTCGGCCGCTTCACCGAAGGCCCCGTACTCCTCGAACGCGGAGACATTTTCACCATCACCGTCGAAGAAGGCGTCGAAGGCAACCGCCACACCTGCGGAACCACCTACGCCGGCCTCGCCACCGACGTCACCGAGGGCGAGCGCATCCTCGTCGACGACGGCAAGGTCACCCTCGAAGTCACCCAGGTCGACGGCCCCCGCGTCCACACCCAAGTGGTCGAAGGCGGCATCATCTCCGACCACAAAGGCCTCAACCTCCCCGGAGTGGCCGTATCCGTCCCCGCACTCTCCAAAAAGGACGAGGACGACCTGCGCTGGGCGCTACGCACCGGCCTCGACGTCATCGCACTGTCGTTCGTCAGAAGCGGCAAGGACATCATGGACGTCCACCGCGTCATGGACGACGAAGGCCGCCGCCTCCCGGTCATCGCCAAAGTGGAAAAACCCCAGGCCGTCGAGAACATCGACGACATCGTGGCCGCCTTCGACGGCGTCATGGTCGCCCGCGGCGACCTCGGCGTCGAAATGCCCCTCGAACAAGTCCCCATCGTCCAAAAACGCGCCATCAAACTGGCCAAACGCAACGCCAAACCGGTCATCGTCGCCACTCAGATGCTCGACTCCATGATCGAGAACTCCCGCCCCACCCGCGCCGAGGCCTCCGACGTCGCCAACGCCATCATCGACGGCACCGACGCGGTGATGCTCTCCGGCGAGACCAGCGTCGGCAAATACGCCGTCCAGACGGTCCGCACCATGGCCAAGATCGTCGAAGCAGCGGAGGAGGACATCCTGGCCAAAGGCCTCCCGCCCCTCACAGAGCTGAACAAACCCCGCACCCAGGGCGGCGCCGTCGCCCGCGCCGCAGCGGAGATCGGCGACTTCCTCGGCGCCAAGTTCCTCGTCGCCTTCACCCAGTCGGGCGACACCGCCCGCCGCCTCTCCCGCTACCGCTCCCCGATCCCCCTCCTGGCCTTCACCCCCGAACCGGCGACCCGCTCCCAGCTCAGCGCGACCTGGGGCGTCGAGACCTTCCTGGGCCCCCACGTCGACTCCACGGACGCGATGGTCGACCAGGTGGACGAACTCCTGCTCAGGTACGGCCGCTGCCGCAAGGGCGACGTGGTCGTCATCACGGCCGGCTCACCTCCCGGCGTCTCGGGCTCGACGAACCTGGTACGGGTGCACCACATCGGGGAGGACGACAAGTAGGGGCAGGGGAGGGGGTCAGTACGTGGGGCCCACGTAGGTGTCGAGGAGGGCGACGGAGGCCTTCCGGGCCACCGAGATGTCGTACGGGTTCCCGTTGCGAGTGCAGTGCGTCCACTCGATGCCCAGCTTGTCGAGCGTCTCGGTGTAGAGGCGGCGGATGACGTCCGACACGTTGGTGAACAAGTACCGGGGGTATTCGTAGCGCTTGCGCTCACCCTTGACCATGCGGGTCGTCCAGTTGGTGATGCGGCATCCGTCGGAGTGGATGAGGCCCCGGACGAACTCCCAGGGGTGGGCGTCGACGACGGCCTGCTGCCAGGCTTCGAGGACGATGGGAAGCTCGTGCTTCTTGCCGGGGCCGTGTTGGGGGAACACACAGGTCCAGTGCTTGCTGAACGACTTGACGTCGACGCACCCCAACCGCTGGAGGCGGGTGGTATTGGGCCAGGGCAGTACCTTGCGCATCGCGTCTTCGGCGGCGGCGATCAGTCCCGGCCATGAAGCCGTGCAAGTGATCATCAGGTAGTGCTGTCTCGGCTTGGAAATGATATATCCGTCGCCAAGATAGAGACCCAGCAGATAGGCATACGCTGCGGCGTCTTCTGGGGCACTGGGTGGACCTTGGCATCGGAAGCAGGGAGGAGTCCGCTCCAACGGCTCAAGGCGGGTAAGCCAGTGGCGGATTGCCGAACGGGAGATGCCCGTTTCCCTGCTCACCGAGTGCAGACTGCGGCCCTGTGCCACCAGTACGAGTGCTCGTTTGCGCGTGCTGACGTCGTACATGGGAACACCCTGCGGGAGCGATCGCCGCGACGCGCAGCAGAAAGCGGATATTCACGGAATGGGGCAATCCGCTCCGCAAGGTCAACCTTGGAAATGAAGGAAAAGTGCCCCGGGTGGGATTCGAACCCACGCTGTCGGTGGTTTGAGCACCGTGTCTCTTCCGCTGGACTACCGGGGCTTCCTCTGAAACAAAGGCAGGCTCCCACCCGCCGTGACCCCACCTTACCGCAGCTGGGTAGGCTCTTGTCAGCAGTACCCCTGCCCTGAACGAGGAGCCTTCGTGACCGCCCCCGAGTCGCCCCAGCCCGTAGACGCGCCCGACGACGACAAGTCGCACGTGCCTCCGCTGACGACCCGTGTCGTCATCGCCGAGGACGAGGCCCTGATCCGGCTCGACCTCAAAGAGATGCTGGAGGAGGAGGGCTACAGCGTCGTCGGTGAGGCCGGTGACGGCGAGCAGGCGATCGAGCTCGCCCGTGAGCACCAGCCGGATCTCGTGATCCTCGATGTGAAGATGCCGAAGATGGACGGTATCTCCGCCGCCGAGAAGATCGCGGAGGAGCGGATCGCGCCGGTGCTGATGCTGACGGCGTTCTCGCAGCGCGACCTGGTGGAGCGGGCGCGGGACGCCGGTGCGATGGCGTATCTGGTGAAGCCGTTCAGCAAGAGTGACGTGGTGCCGGCGATCGAGATGGCGGTGTCGCGGTTCACGGAGTTGAAGGAGCTGGAGAAGGAGGTCGCGGACCTCACCCAGCGGCTGGAGACGCGGAAGCTGGTGGACCGGGCGAAGTCGATCCTGCAGACGGAGTACGGGCTGACGGAGCCGGCCGCGTTCCGGTGGATCCAGAAGACGTCGATGGACCGGCGGATGTCGATGCAGCAGGTGGCTGAGGCGGTCATTCAGGACGCGGAGGAGAAGAAGGCGTCCAAGGGCTGAGCGGCCCGCGGCTGATACGACGGCGAGGCCCGCACCCCCGGAGAAGTGGGGTGCGGGCCTCGTCGTGTCGGAGGGACGTGCCGTGGGCTCAGTCCTCGCCGAGGTACGCCTTGCGGACGGACTCGTCGTGGAGGAGGTCCTGTCCGGTGCCGGAGAGGACGATCTTGCCGATCTCCATGACGTGGCCCTGGTCGGCGAGGGAGAGGGCGGCCTGGGCGTTCTGTTCGACGAGGAGGATCGTCGTGCCCTGGGCCTTGAGCTCGGCGATGGTCGACATGATCTTCTGCATCATGATCGGGGAGAGGCCCATGGAGGGCTCGTCGAGCATGAGCAGTTTCGGCTGCGACATGAGTGCGCGGCCCATGGCGAGCATCTGCTGTTCGCCGCCGGAGAGGGTGCCGGCGGCCTGCTTGCGACGTTCGCCCAGGATGGGGAAGAGGTCGTAGGCGCGCTGGACGTCCTTTTCGATGCCGGCCTTGTCGCTGCGCAGGAAGGCGCCGAGGTACAGGTTGTCCTCGATGGTCATGCGCGGGAAGATGTGCCGGCCTTCGGGGGAGTGGGCGAGGCCGAGGGAGACGATGTTGTGGGCGGGGACCTTCTTCAGTGACTTGCCGTCGAACTTGATCTGTCCGCCGACGGGCTTGAGCAGTCCTGAGAGGGTGCGCAGGGTGGTCGTCTTGCCGGCGCCGTTGGTGCCGATGAGGGTGACGACCTCGCCGGCGTCGACTTTGAAGGAGATGCCCTTGACGGCTTCGATCTTGCCGTAGGCGACCCGGAGGTCCTCTACTTCGAGCAGTGCGGTCATCGGTCGTTCTCCTTGCCGGGCGCGGCGTCCGTGGTGGGCTCGGCTTGTGCCTCGGCTGCCTCGACTTCCGCGACCTCCTCCTTGCCGGGTGCGTCTTCGTAGGGTTCGCCGAGGTAGGCGGCGACGACGCGTTCGTCGCCCTGGACGGTGGCGCTGTCGCCTTCGACGAGTTTTTCGCCCTGGACGAGGACGGCGACGCGGTCGCAGAGGTTGAAGATGAAGCGCATGTCGTGCTCGATGACGAGGACGGCGATGCCCTTGTCGCGGATGGCGAAGACGAGTTCTTCGGTGGCGCGCGTTTCCTGGGGGTTCATGCCGGCGGTGGGCTCGTCCAGGAGCAGGAGTCCCGGTTCGCTCGCGAGTGCCCGGGCGATTTCCAGCTTGCGCTGTTCGCCGTAGGGGAGGTTGCGGGCGAGGTGTTCGGCCTTGGCGTCGAGGCCGACGAACTCCAGGAGTTCCATGGCGCGTTCGCGGGAGGCTGCTTCGGCCTTGTGGAATCCGGGGCCGCGCAGCAGCGCGGACCACAGGCCTTCCTTGGTGCGGGTGTGGCGGCCGACGAGGACGTTTTCCAGGACCGTCATGTTGGCGAACAGGCGGATGTTCTGGAAGGTGCGGGCGATGCCGGCCGCGGTGACCTTGAAGGACTTGGGGGGCAGGACCTGGCCTTTGTACCGGACTTCGCCCTCGGTGGGGATGTAGAGGCCGGTGAGGCAGTTGAAGAAGGTGGTCTTGCCAGCGCCGTTGGGGCCGATGAGTCCGACGATCTCGCCGCTGTTGACGGTGAGGTCGACGTTGCGTACGGCGGTGAGTCCGCCGAAGCGCATGGTGACGCCGCGGGCGTCGAGGACGGTTTCGCCGGGGGCGGTGGCGCCCGGGGCGGTGTCCTTGGTGGTGGTGTCGGTAGTCATGGTTGTCAGGCCCCTGCCTTGCTGAGGACTGCGGGTGCTTCGGCCTCTTCGTGGAATTCGAGTTGGCGGCGCCGGTTCGGGATGAGGCCTTCCGGACGGAAGCGCATGAGCAGCACGAGGGTGAGTCCGAAGGCGAAGAGCTGGTAGTCGCCGAGGAACTGGAGCTTGGCCGGGATCAGGTAGAGGAGTGCGGCGCCGACGAGGGGCCCGCTGATGGTGCCCATGCCGCCGAGGACGACGGCGGCGAGGAGGAAGGCCGAGTTGGGCGGTACCACGTGGGCGAACTGGTACTGCTCGGGTGTCACGGTGTAGGTGACGTGGGCCTGGACGGTGCCGGCGAGGCCGGCGAGGGCGGCGCCGAGGGCGAAGGCGATGAGCTTGACCCTGAAGCCGTTGATGCCCATGGCCAGGGCGGCCGTCTCGTCCTCGCGGATGGCGACCCAGGCGCGGCCGATGCGGGAGTCGCCGCTGCGCCGGAAGACCACGACCACGACCAGCGTGATGAGGAGCATCAGCAGGAAGTAGTTGGCGAAGCGGGCGATGGTGAAGCCGAGGAAGGAGTGTTCCTGGCCGAAGTCGAACCCGAAGATGTTGAGGTTCGGGACCGACGAGATGCCGTTGGAGCCGTTGGTGATGTCGGGGCCGGAGGTGCCGTCCATGTTGAGGACGGTGATGCGGAAGATCTCGCCGAAGCCGAGCGTCACGATGGCGAGGTAGTCGCCGCGCAGCCGCAGGGTGGGGGCACCGATGATGACGCCGAAGATCATGGCGACGGCGGCGCCGAGGAGGGCGGAGGCCCAGAACGGCAGGTGGATGTCGAAGGGTGAGGAGGGCGAGCCGGAGACCATGGCCGCGGTGTAGGCGCCGACGCCGAGGAAGGCGACGTAGCCGAGGTCGAGGAGGCCGGCGAGGCCGACGACGATGTTCAGGCCGAGGGCGACGGTGGCGAAGATGAGGATGTAGACGCCGATGGTCGCGTACTGGTCGTCGGACTGGGTGAAGGGGAAGGCGGCGGCTGCGACGAACGCGCCGATCATCGTCACGTTGCGGTGCTTGGAGGTGAGCGCGGAGACCCGGGCCACGAGCCCGGCCTTCGCGGCGGCACCGAAGCCGAAGCCGGCGGTGAGGAGGAAGCCGATGAACAGTTCGTCGTACTCGGTGCCGATGCCGTAGGTGAAGACGGTCAGGCCGAGGGCGAGGGCCGCGACGATGATGAGGATCTCGGCGTACGCGGGGAGCTTGCGCGCGGGGGCGACGGGGCCGGTGGCGAAGGCGGCCTTGATGACGGTCCAGTTGTTGCGCCGGTTGTGGCGGTACTGCTCCCAGGCGCTGTCCTCGGGGTCGGCCGGTTCGGTCTCCGGCCGCTGGAAGGGCAGGGCGAGCGCGCCCAGCAGTGCGACCAGGGTGGCCACGGCGACGACCCAGCCGCCGGGCTCCAGGTTGACGAGGCCGCCGAGCTTGGAGCTGATGGCGAGGATGGTGTACCAGGCGGTGGCGAAGGTGCCGAGTGCGGCGAGCTTGAGTGCGCTGTCGGCGCCGGCGGGGGTGAGCCAGCGCAGGCCCTTGACGCCGTAGGAGGCGAGGCCGAGGAGCGTGGTGAGTGCGCCGCCTATGAGGACGAGGACCTGGAGGCCGCCCGGGTAGCCGTAGACGGTGAGGTCGCCGGGGAAGGCGGCGGTCCAGGTCCAGGCGAGGAAGGTGGAGACGATGGTGAGGGCGCCGCCCGCGGTGGCGAGGGCGCGGCCGGTGTGCGGGGGGATGCCCACGAGGCTGTGGGTGGTGGCGCCCGTGGTCTTGTCGGGCGTCTGCGGTGCGGTGGTCTGTGTGGTCATCGGTGTCACGCCCTGTCCGCCACGCGCTCGCCGAGCAGGCCCTGGGGCCGGAAGAGGAGCACGAGGATGAGGAGTACGAACGCCCAGACGTTGGCCCAGGACTGGCTGCCGAACTGCTCCATGCCGGGGATGTCGGAGATGTAGGCGGTGGACAGTGCTTCGGCGACGCCGAGGACGAGTCCGCCGAGCATGGCGCCGTAGATGTTGCCGATGCCGCCGAGGACGGCCGCGGTGAAGGCCTTGAGGCCGAGGATGAAGCCCATGCGGAACTGGACTTCGCCGTACTTGAGGCCGTAGGCGACGGATCCGACGGCGGCGAAGGCGGCGCCGAGGGCGAAGGCGACCACGATGATGCGGTCGGTGTTGATGCCCATGAGCTTGGCGGTGTCCGGGTCCTGCGCGGTGGCCTGCATGCCGCGGCCGGTGCGGGTCTTCATGACGAAGTAGGCGAGGATGGCCATGCTGATGGGGGCGGCGGCCAGCAGGAAGACGTCACCGGTCTGGATGGTGACGCCGCCGATCTCGAAGGGGCCGCCTTCGATCTGCGGGAAGGTGATCGCGGACCGGGCGTCCGGGTACCAGGCCCACACCGCCTGCTGGAGGGCGAGCGAGAGGCCGATGGCCGTGATGAGGGGGGCGAGGCGTGGGGCCGTGCGCAGGGGCCGGTAGGCGAAGCGTTCGGCTCCTACGGCGACGAGGACGGCGACGATGATGCCGCCGATGAGCATGAGGGGGAGCGCCACCCACATCGACGTGCCGTCGGGCAGCACGTAGAGGTACATGGTGAGGGCGCCGAAGCCGCCCACCATGAAGATCTCGCCGTGGGCGAAGTTGATGAGCTGGACGATGCCATAGACCATCGTGTAGCCGATGGCGACCAGCCCGTACATGGATCCCAGTAGCAGGCCGTTGACCAGCTGCTGCGGCAGTTCGTTCACCGCATGTCCTCCGAGACGTTCGGATAGTCGAGGGATGTGACCGGATGTGAGTACGCGCGGGGCGCCTTGGTGCAGCGCCCCGCGCGGCTCATGGATGGGTGCGGGTGTGGGTCAGCCGGTGTAGGTGCCGGACTTCACGGCCTTCCACTGACCGCCCTCGACGGCGTAGACGGTGAGCTGCTTGTTGGTCGCGTCACCGTACTCGTCGAAGGACACCTTGCCGGTCACGCCGTCGAAGGAGACGTTCTGCATGGCCTCGGTGACCTTGGCGCGGGCGTCGTCGGGGAGCTTGCCGTCGTTGTCGGCGACGACCTTCTTCACGGCCTCGATGATCGCCCAGGCGGAGTCGTAGGAGTAGCCGCCGTAGGCCTCGTAGGCCTCCTTGTAGCCCTCGGTCTTGTAGTTGGCGACGAACTCCTTGGCGGAGGGGAGCTCCTCGACCGGGGCGCCGACGGAGGTGGCGAGGTCGCCGGTGCCGCTGGTGCCGGCCAGCTTGATGAAGTCGGCGCTGTAGATGCCGTCGCCGCCGACCAGCGGGATCTTGGCGCCCGCGGCCTTGATCTGCTTGCTGAGCGGGCCGGCCTGCGGGTACTCGCCGCCGTAGTAGACGACGTCGGCGCCGGACGACTTGACCTTGGTGGCGACCGCGGAGAAGTCCTTGGTGTCGGGGTCGATGTGCTCGGTGCCCACGACCTGGCCGCCGAGCTTCTTGAACTCCTCGGTGAAGGTGGCGGCCAGACCGGCGCCGTAGGTCTTCTTGTCGTCGATGACGAAGACCTTCTTCTTCTTGGCGTCGTTGAAGATGTACTGCGCGGCGAACGGGCCCTGGACGGCGTCCGTGGTCGCGGTGCGGAAGTACGACTTGTACGGGCGGGCCTTCTCGGTCTGCCACTTCGGGCCCTGGGTCAGGGCCGGGTTGGTGTTGGCGGGCGAGACCTGGGTGAGCTTGGCGTCGTCGAAGACCTTCTGCATCGACTCGGCGACGGAGGAGTTCAGCGGTCCGACGACACCGAGGACGTCGTCGTTGGCGACGAACTTGGTGGCGTTCTGCTGGCCGGAGGAGGGCTGCGCCTGGTCGTCGAGGGCTTCGACCTTGAAGGTCACGCCGTCGACGGTCTTCTCCTTGTTGGCCGTCTTGGCGGCGAGGTCGACGGAGTTCTTGATGCCGAGACCCAGCGCGGACAGGTCCCCGGTGAGCGGCGCGTCGACGCCGATGACGACGGTGGTGCCTCCGCTGCCTTCGGAGTCCGAGCCACCGCTATCGTCGCGCGAGCCGCAGGCGGTGAGGGTGAGTGCTCCCGCCGCCAGCGCGGCGGTGATGGCGATGAGCGAACGTTGACGCACGATCAGTCCTTTCCCTGGCACGGCCCTTTCCCCCTGGAAGGGGCCGAGTCGATCGCTGGTCCGGAGTGACTTTCCGACCGCGCGGTGACTGGCCGTGACTCTAAACGGGTGAAGGGAACGTGGAGGAGGCTCTGACCAAGGCTGTGACGCTCTTGTTATGACACGAGGTAATGCAGAGCGGTACTGGAGGGGTGGAACAGCGAATTTCAGGCCGATTCGCCCTGTCCGCATAGTGAGAACTCCCAGGACGCGGCCCGAAGGTTTCAGGTGTCTCAAGTGTTTTGGTGATTACCGGAAATCGTTGCTACAGGCGACTTCCACGGTCTGGGGAAGGTCCTGGGCATAGCGCGGGCCGAGGAGGAAACTGTGTACCTGTATTGCGCACGCATTACGCAGAGTTACGTCCAGGAAAGGGAGTCCGGCGTTCCATGGCACTTTTCCGCATTCGGTCACCCGCATCGTGATGACGATCTTGCGGGCGGAACCCGGCGTCGTGCCGAAGGGTGCCCGGGGCGCGGAGGCCGGAAGGATTCCGGCGCAGGGCTGCGACAGGCGCGTCGTGGTGACCGGCGGACCGGACTCGACGCTCAGGACCACCTCGAAGGCGGAGGCCGGGGGCGGGGTGCCGGCCGGTACGGCGCGCGTGCCGAGGTGGGAGACGTCCACGACCTGGGACGGGTGGGGCGGTTCGGCCCTCGCCTGACCGTCGTCGTGGGGGCGGGTGACGCAGAGGTGGCCGCCGGCCGCGAGGAGGACGGCGGCCGCCAGGACCGCGAGGGCGGCCCGGCGGTGGCCGTCGTGGTACCGGGCCAGGCGCCCGCGCGGGCGGGGAGGGCCGCTGCCGGGGGCGTCGGTGTCCCGCCACACGCGCGTGTCCTCCCGCGCGCGCGTGCCCTCGCCGGGCTCGACGGGGCCGATACCGCTCACTGCCAGGGGCCCCTGCCGGGGCCTCCGGAGCGGTACCACTTCTCGCAGCCGGCCCGTGCCTCGCGGTCGATCAACGCGTCGGCGGCCTCGGCGCCTCGACGCTCCCGCTCGGCGCGCGCCGCGTCCACGACGGTCCGCAGGATGCCGTACTGACCGTTGGACAGCCCCATCGACTGGTAGTCCCCGTACGTATCGCTGTCCAGCACCTCGCGCGACCAGTGGGCGACGATCCGGGTGCACAGCACCTCGGGAGGGGTGGCCGACGGCGAGGGCGTGCCCTTCGCCTCCGCACCGCCCGCGCCGCCGCATCCGGTCGTCATCGCGGTCGTCACCAGGCCCGTGGCGAGCGCGAGCCCGAGTGATCTCGCCGCCCCCGGCCAGTGGATCCCTGCCGTTGCCATGCCCAGACGCTAGGCCGCCCGGCGGGCGGGGGCAACGGTCCCGGCGGCCGAGGGCGGGCCGGGGGCCGAGGGCGGTCCGGGGGGCGGGAGCGGGCCGGGGGCCGGACACCCGGCCCGAGGGGGCGAGGTGCCGGGTGCCCGGCGTCGGGCCGGGCGCCGCCGATGGCCGGGCGCGTCGCCCGAGCGGCGGCTCCCCGTTCCGCGTGAAGGGGGGGGCGGAGTCGGTTCCCTCCGCCGGCCGGCCCCGCCCCGGCGCACGTCAGCCGGCCGCGCCCCCGGCCCCGGCACACGTCAGCCGGCCGCCCCCACGCGCGCCGCGTCGCCCGGGTTCACGTCCCGCAGCAGACACGTCAGCCGGGCCGTGCACACCCGCCGCCCCGCCTCGTCACTGATCACGATCTCGTACGTCGCCGTGGAGCGCCCCCGGTGCACGGGCGTGGCCACGCCGGTGACCAGGCCGGAGCGCGCCCCCCGGTGGTGGGTGCAGTTGAGGTCGACACCGACGGCGATCTTGGAGCTGCCGCCGTGCAGCATCGAGCCGACCGAGCCGAGGGTCTCCGCGAGGACCGCGGAGGCGCCGCCGTGCAGCAGCCCGTACGGCTGGGTGTTGCCCTCCACCGGCATCGTGCCCACGACCCGGTCCGCGGACGCCTCGACGATCTGCACGCCCATGCGCGTGCCGAGGTGGCCGGCGGAGAAGAGGGCCTGCAGGTCGACGCCGAGCGCCGCGTACTCGTCGATGACCTCTTGCGGGAACTTCACGTGCTGCTGCTCGCCCATGGGGCCGTGCTCCGTTCGTCGTGACCGGTACGGTGACCGTGCTGGCTGAGCAAACGCTCAGTCGGTCGCCGATTGTTCCAGACGGACGACGACGGACTTGCTGGCCGGGGTGTTGCTGGTGTCCGCGGTGGCGTCCAGCGGCACCAGGACGTTGGTCTCGGGGTAGTAGGCGGCCGCGCAGCCCCGAGCCGTCGGATACAGCACGACCCGGAAACCGGGCGCCCGCCGCTCCACCCCGTCCCTCCACTCGCTGACGAGATCGACGTACGAGCCGTCGGCGAGCCCGAGGCTCCCCGCGTCCTCGGGGTGGACGAGCACGACCCTCCGGCCGTTCTTGATGCCCCGGTAGCGGTCGTCCAGGCCGTAGATCGTGGTGTTGTACTGGTCGTGCGAGCGCAGCGTCTGCAGCAGGAGGCGGCCCTCGGGCAGCTCCGGGTACTCGACCGGCGCCGCGGTGAAGTTGGCCTTGCCGGTGGCCGTCGGGAAGCGGCGTTCGTCCCGCGGGGCGTGCGGCAGGGCGAAGCCGCCGGGGCGGGCCACCCGCGCGTTGAAGTCCTCGAAGCCGGGGATCACCCGCGCGATGCGGTCCCGGATCGTCGCGTAGTCCTTCTCGAACTCCTCCCACGGCACCTTGCTGTCCTCGCCCAGCACCCGGCGCGCCAGCCGGCACACGATCGCCGGCTCCGACAGCAGATGCGGGCTCGCGGGCTCCAGGCGGCCCCGGGAGGCGTGCACCATGCCCATGGAGTCCTCCACGGTCACGAACTGCTCGCCGCCGCCCTGGAGGTCGCGCTCGGTACGGCCGAGCGTCGGCAGGATCAGCGCCCGCGCGCCCGTGACGACGTGCGAGCGGTTGAGCTTCGTGGACACGTGCACCGTCAGCCGGGCGCGCCGCATGGCCGCCTCGGTGACCTCCGTGTCCGGGGAGGCGGACACGAAGTTGCCGCCCATCGCGAAGAACACCTTCGCCTCACCGTCGCGCAGCGCGCGGATGGCGCGTACGACGTCGAAGCCGTGCTCGCGCGGCGGCGCGAAGCCGAACTCCCTCTCCAGGGCGTCCAGGAAGGCGGGCGCGGGACGCTCGAAGATGCCCATGGTGCGGTCGCCCTGCACGTTCGAATGCCCGCGCACCGGGCACACGCCCGCGCCCGGGCGGCCGATGTTGCCGCGCAACAGCAGGAAGTTGACCACCTCGCGGATGGTCGGCACGGAGTGCTTGTGCTGGGTCAGGCCCATCGCCCAGCACACGATGGTGCGCTCGGAGTCCAGCACCATGCGCAGGGCCCGCTCGATCTCCGCGCGCGTGAGGCCCGTCGCCGTGAGCGTCTCGTCCCAGTCGGCGGCGCGGGCCTGCGCCGCGAACTCCTCGAAGCCGTGGGTGTGGTCGGTGATGAACCGCTCGTCGAGCGCGCCCTCCGTCTCCAGGATCAGCTTGTTGAGGAGGCGGAAGAGAGCCTGGTCGCCGCCGATGCGGATCTGCAGGAACAGGTCGGTGAGCGCGGCGCCGGCGGTGAGGCCCCTGGGGGTCTGCGGGTTCTTGAAGCGCTCCAGGCCCGCCTCGGGCAGCGGGTTCACGCTGATGACCTTCGCGCCGTTCGCCTTCGCCCTCTCCAGGGCGGAGAGCATGCGCGGGTGGTTCGTGCCCGGGTTCTGGCCGGCGACGATGATCAGATCTGCCTGGTACAGGTCCTCCAGCAGGACGCTGCCCTTGCCGATGCCGATCGTCTCCGACAGGGCCGAGCCGGAGGACTCGTGGCACATGTTGGAGCAGTCCGGCAGGTTGTTGGTGCCGAGGTCGCGCGCGAAGAGCTGGTACAGGAACGCGGCCTCGTTGCTCGTACGGCCCGAGGTGTAGAAGACGGCCTCGTCGGGGGAGGCGAGGGCGGTCATCTCCTCGGCGATGATGTCGAAGGCGCGCTCCCAGGACACCGGCTCGTAGCGCTCTCCCCCCTCGGGGAGGTACATGGGGTGCGTCAGCCGGCCCTGCTGGCCCAGCCAGTAGCCGCTGCGGGTCGCCAGGTCGGCGACCGGGTGCGCGGCGAAGAACTCGGGGGTGACCCGGCGCAGGGTGGCCTCCTCGGCCACCGCCTTCGCGCCGTTCTCACAGAACTCCGCGGCGTGCCGGTGCTCCGGCTCCGGCCAGGCGCAGCCCGGGCAGTCGAAGCCGTCCTTCTGGTTCACGCGCAGCAGGGTCAGCGCGGTGCGCTTCACGCCCATCTGCTGCTGGGCCATCCGCAGGGTGTGTCCGATGGCCGGGAGGCCCGCCGCCGCGTGCTTCGGCTCGGCGACCTGCGGCGCGTCCTGGACCGGATCGGCCTTGGGCGGCTTCGATGCCATCGCGGGGCTCTCCTTCGCTGGCGGGGTGAGCGGGTGTTTCTGTGACCTCTGTCTCCGATCCTCGCACGTGGCGCCGACAGGGGGAGGGGTCGGGCTTGTGGGGTGCGGGAGCATTGGTTGCGCTTGCGGTTGGTGCTTGTGCGGGGAGTGGGGAAGCGGGGTGGGGGCGCCGTGCGGGGTGCGCTGTGCGGGGTGTCGGTGGGGGTGCGAGGGGTGCGGGGTGCGCCTGCGGTCGGTGGGCGGGTCGGGGTCGTGGCGGGGCGGCGAGCCCGTCGGGTGTGGGGCGTACGGCTGCCCGTTGAGGGATTGGACGTGGACTGTGCAGCGCTGAGCTACGGGCTGCGCCGCACCGCCACGACCCGCTCCCGCCGCCTCGCGGGTGCGGGACCGTTCGGGGCGTTCGGGGGCGGGCCGACTGCTTCCGTCGTCTCGCTGAGGAGGGTTCGGGGGTGGTCGGACTGCTTCCGCTGTCTCGCGGGTGCGGGAGCAGGCAGTGGGCGGTCGGACTGGTCCCGCGGTCCCGCGGTCCCGCGGCTGCGGCTGCGGGGGGTCCGGGCTGGTTCCGTCGTCTCGCGGGTGCGGGTGTGTCAGTGGGGCGTGGCAGGATCGGGGGCGTGGCAGAAACAGCATCGAAGAAGACCGAGAAGACCTCCGGCGGCGAGCGGCCCCGCCTGATGCTCATGGACGGGCACTCGCTGGCCTACCGCGCGTTCTTCGCGCTGCCCGCGGAGAACTTCACCACCGCGACGGGGCAGCCGACGAACGCGATCTACGGTTTCGCGTCGATGCTGGCGAACACCCTGCGTGACGAGGCGCCCACGCATTTCGCGGTCGCCTTCGACGTCTCCCGCAAGACCTGGCGCTCAGAGGAGTTCACGGAGTACAAGGCGAACCGTTCCAAGACGCCGGACGAGTTCAAGGGACAGGTCGAGCTGATCGGCGAGCTGCTCGACGCGATGCACGTCTCGCGGTTCGCGATCGAAGGCTTCGAGGCGGACGACGTGATCGCCACCCTCGCCACCCAGGCCGAGGCCGAGGGCTTCGAGGTGCTGATCGTCACCGGTGACCGTGACTCCTTCCAGCTCGTCAGTGAGCACACCACCGTGCTGTACCCGACGAAGGGCGTCTCCGAGCTGACCCGTTTCACCCCGGAGAAGGTCCTCGAGAAGTACGGGTTGACGCCCTCCCAGTACCCCGACTTCGCGGCCCTGCGGGGTGACCCGTCCGACAACCTCCCGGGCATTCCCGGCGTCGGTGAGAAGACGGCCGCGAAGTGGATCAACCAGTTCGGTTCGTTCGCGGAGCTGGTCGAGCGTGTCGACGAGGTGAAGGGCAAGGCCGGGCAGAACCTCCGCGACCATCTGGAGGCCGTCAAGCTCAACCGACGCCTGACCGAGCTGGAGCGGAACGTGGCGCTGCCCCAGGGCGTCACCGACCTCGCGCGGGCGCCGTACGACCGCAAGGCCGTCGCCATGGTCCTGGACACCCTGGAGATCAGGAACCCCTCGCTGCGTGAGCGGCTCCTCGCCGTCGACCCGGGTGGCGAGGAGGCCGGGACCACCCCGGTCGTCGCGGCCGGCGTGGAGCTGGACGGCACCGTCCTCGGCACGGGCGAGCTGTCCGGCTGGCTCGCCGAGCACGGCACCGGGCCCCTCGGTGTCGCCACCGTCGACACCTGGGCGCTGGGCACCGGCTCGGTCGCCGAGGTCGCGCTCGCCGCCGCCGGCGGAGCGGCCGCCTGGTTCGACCCGTCGGAGCTGGACGAGGCGGACGAGAACGCGTGGGCGGCCTGGCTGTCCGCCGAGGACCGCCCCAAGGTGCTGCACGACGCCAAGAGCGCCATCCGTGTCTTCGCCGAGCACGGCTGGAGCGTCGCCGGCGTCTCCATGGACACCGCCCTCGCCGCCTACCTGGTCAAGCCGGGCCGTCGCTCCTTCGACCTGGACGCGCTGTCCATGGAGTACCTGCACCGGGAGCTGGCGCCCGCCGCCGCGGCCGACGGCCAGCTCGCCTTCGGCGCGGACGACGGCGCCGAGGCCGAGGCCCTCATGGTGCAGGCCCGCGCGATCCTCGACCTCGGCGAGGCGTTCCGGGGCCGGCTGGAGGAGGTCGGAGCCACCGACCTGCTGCGCGACATGGAGCTGCCCACCTCCGCCCTGCTCGCCCGCATGGAGCGGCACGGCATCGCGGCCGACCGGGCCCACCTGGAGGCCATGGAGCAGATGTTCGCGGGCGCCGTCCAGCAGGCGGTGAAGGAGGCGCACGCGGCGGCCGGACACGAGTTCAACCTGGGGTCGCCCAAACAGCTCCAGGAGGTCCTCTTCGGCGAACTGGGCCTGCCCAGGACGAAGAAGACGAAGACGGGCTACACGACGGACGCCGACGCCCTGGCCTGGCTCGCCACCCAGACCGACAACGAACTGCCGGTCATCATGCTCCGCCACCGCGAACAGGCCAAGCTGCGCGTCACCGTCGAGGGCCTGATCAAGACGATCGCCGCCGACGGCCGTATCCACACCACGTTCAACCAGACGGTCGCCGCCACCGGCCGCCTGTCGTCGACGGACCCGAACCTGCAGAACATCCCCGTCCGCACGGACGAGGGCCGCGCCATCCGCCGCGGCTTCGTCGTCGGCGAGGGCTTCGAGTCCCTGATGACCGCCGACTACAGCCAGATCGAACTGCGGGTGATGGCCCACCTCTCCGAGGACGAGGGCCTCATCGAGGCGTTCACCTCCGGTGAGGACCTGCACACCACGGCCGCCTCCCAGGTGTTCGGCGTCGAGCCGACCGCGGTGGACGCGGAGATGCGCCGCAAGATCAAGGCGATGTCGTACGGCCTGGCGTACGGGCTGTCGGCGTTCGGCCTGTCGCAGCAGCTGAACATCGAGGCGGCGGAGGCCCGCGCCCTGATGGACGCCTACTTCGAGCGCTTCGGCGGCGTACGGGACTACCTGCGCCGGGCGGTCGACGAGGCCCGGGCGACGGGTTACACGGCGACCCTGTTCGGGCGCCGCCGCTACCTCCCCGACCTCAACAGCGACAACCGCCAGCGCCGCGAGGCGGCCGAGCGGATGGCCCTCAACGCGCCCATCCAGGGCACGGCGGCCGACATCGTCAAGATCGCCATGCTCAAGGTGGACCGCGCGCTGCGGGAGTCCGGCCTCAGGTCCCGCATGCTGCTGCAGGTCCACGACGAGATCGTCCTGGAGATCGCCCCCGGCGAGCGCGCGGCCGCGGAGGAGCTCGTCCGCCGGGAGATGTCCGACGCCGTCCGCCTGCGGGCCCCGCTGGACGTGTCGGTGGGCGCGGGGGCGGACTGGGAGTCGGCGGCGCACTAGCTTCCGGCGGAGGCGGTGGCCCGCTCGGGTGCGCCGGTGGTCTTTTCCGGGGCGGGCGCGAGGCCGGTCGGCTGGCGCGCCCGCCCGCGCTCGGCGGGCGCCTGTCGCGTGCCTCCCCGGCGGCCCGTGGGCGGAGTGGGTGCGCTCTTCGGAGTTCCGCAGGTCATGGAGGGGGGTCGCCGTCGCGACCCGGCCACCCCTACCCGGTGACCCGGCGTGACCGGTTACGTCACTCCGGGTGCATGCTCTGGAGGGTCCTCACCCACGTGGCCCCCGCCAGGACGCCTCCCGCCGGTTCCGCCCGCCAGGATGCGGCCATGGGTATACGCATGCTCCACCGCCGGACGGCAACCGCACGCGTTCACGCCACGGCGACCGCCGACAGGCAGGCCGACCCGGACGCGACGCCCTCGCGGCGGCCGCTTCCCGCCCTCGCGCGCGGAGCCGCCACTCCCCGCATCCCCAGAACCCCGGCCGCCGTGCTCCGTACGGCCGCCGCACGCCTCGGCCGGCTCGCCCCGCTTCCCGGGGCCGAGGTCGCGCGCGGCTACCTGGCCCTCGCCCTCAGCTTCCTCGACCGCGTTCCGCGACCCCGCGCGGGGCGTCGTATCACCGTGTTCGTCGCACGGGTGACACCGGCCGGCGAGCCGTTCAGCCCACGCTGACCTCGTCCCGCCGGTCCACGGTCTCCCGGGCGGCCGGACGAGCCACGCGCACCCCCACGGCGTACAGCAGCAGTCCGAGCACCAGCCCGGCGCCCGCTCCGAAGCACAGCGTCGGGATCAGCTCGTACGGCTTGGCCCGGGAACCCCAGTACTCCCACCACCGCGTCGCCCGCTGCACCGCCGCCACCAGCGCGCAGCCGCCGATCACGACCCCGGCCCACCAGCGGTCGCGGGCCGACAGCGCGGGCACCCCGACCGGTTCGGCGGCGGGCGTCCCGCGCAGCGCGTACGCCACGAAGACCGCGATCACGACCGCGGCCACGGCCGAACCCCCGTACTGCAGGTACCAGTACAGCGGCGAGCCCGCCACCTTCTCGCCGAGCACGGGGAACATCCGCATCCCCCACCGGTCGAGGTGGGTGAACGCGTCCCACACCACATGCGTCAGCGCGCCCAGCGCCGCCGACACGTACCACCACAGCAGCGTGGACGGGCGGACCCGCGCGCGGGGTGCGCCGCAGCGCGTGAGGGCGGCCGTACGGCCCTGCCGGGCCCGGGGCAGCAGGGCCACGAGCGGCTCGCGCACCAGCAGCCACAGCCCCACCAGCGCCCAGGCGACGAGCACGTCGACGGTGAACACGCCGGCGAAGGAGTGGGTGACGTCACCGAACTCCATGGCCTCGGACACGACACTCGCCGCGTAGTAGGTCAGGTCGGGTGCGAAGGAGCCCGCCACCAGGACGGCCGGGACGAGCCGTCCGCGGCCGGTTCCGTCGGTGCGCACGGCGGGCAGCACGGCCGCCGCATGGCTGAGAGTGAACGGCAACTGGGCTCCCCGCGGCGGACGCTGTCGGACGGTCCGGTCAGAAGTTCGACGACCCGACCAGTATGCGGGACACCGCCGACACCCCGGCGGAGATGGCCGCGGGGTGAATACCGGGTTCGAACGGGTGCCGGTGTAGAAGAAGTTGTCGTAGGGTCCTCAGGGTCACCGTGCCCGCGGGCGCGGTCGAACAACCGAACAGAACAGCGTAAACCGCCCAGGAGCGCAACCGTCCGGGCGGGAAGATCGTCCCCACAGGGCGAACGAGGCGGACCGCCCCCCGGGGGCGGCGGCCGCGGCAGACGGATACGGGCGCTCGAGTGTCCACGGGAGGGGTTCACTTCATGTCGGCGCATTTCGGCAGAAGGCTGCGCAAGGGAGCGGTCAACACCACCGTGGCCGCGGTGGCGGTCGCGGCTCTGGCCGCGTCCCAGGCACCCGACGTCACGGCCGGCGGCCAGGCCGGCGGACAGACCGCCGCCGACACCCCGACCCCCGACGCGGGCGCCGAGGACAGCGCCACCGGCAACTCGCCGTACTACACGGACCTGCCGCCGCTCAACACCCCCGTCCCCGCGCCGAGCCAGAGCACCGGCACCACCCCGGCCGCCACGGGCAGCACCGAGGCCGGCATCCCCGCGACCGTCCTGGACGCCTACAAGAAGGCCGCGGCGGCCCTGGCCGACGCCAAGCCCGGCTGCAACCTGCCCTGGCAACTCCTCGCCGCCATCGGCAAGGTCGAGTCCGGCCAGGCCCGAGGCGGCAACGTCAGCGCCGACGGCACCACGCTGTCGAAGATCCTCGGCCCCGTCCTCGACGGCAACGGCTTCGCCAACATCAGCGACACCGACAACGGCGCCTACGACGGCGACACCACCCACGACCGCGCCGTGGGCCCCATGCAGTTCATCCCGTCCACCTGGGCGTGGGCGGGCCGCGACGGCAACGGTGACGGCAAGAAGGACCCCAACAACATCTACGACGCGGCCCTCGCCGCCGGCCACTACCTGTGCCGCAACAACTGGGACATGTCCACCGCCTCCGGGCTGCGCAGCGCGATCCTCAGCTACAACAACTCCACGGAGTACTTCAACACCGTCCGCTCGTGGCTGGAGTACTACCGCAGGGGCACCCACGAGATCCCCGACGGCACCGGCGCCCTGCCGTCCAACCGCAGCGACGGCAACAGCGGCGGTACCTCCACCTCCCCGTCGCCGTCCGCACCGTCGAAGCCCTCGACCAGCCCCAAGCCCAGCAAGCCGTCGACGCCGAGCAAGCCGTCGACGCCGAGCAAGCCGTCGACACCGAGCAAGCCGTCGACGCCCGGCACTCCGGCCCCGACGCCGACCGACACCGTCGACCGCCTCGAGGACGCGGGCACGGCGAAGCTCACCGCCATGGCGGGCGACGCGTTCACGCAGCGGATCAGCACCCGCGCCGAGACCGACGCGGGCAAGGCCGTCGGCAAGGTCAGGGTCCGCTTCACCATCGTCGGCGGCACCGACGCCACCTTCACCGGCGGCGAGACCGTCGCCACGGTCCTCACCGACAGCAGGGGCGTCGCCACCGCGCCCGCCCTGAGGGCGGGGGAGAAGACCGGCACGTTCACCGTCCGCGCCACGCTCGTGGGCCGCGTGCTGCCCGTCCTGGACTACCGGGCCACCGTCACCGCCCGCGCCGCCGACGCCCTCACCGCCATCAGCGGCACCGCGCTGACCTGCGCCGCGGGTGGCGAGTTCACCGACCAGGTCGAGGTCAAGGCCACCTACAAGGGCGCCGTGGCCGACAAGGTCGCCGCCACCGCCACGCTCGTCGCGTCGGCGGGCGACACCACCGCGAACGGCAAGGGCCCCTACTTCAAGGACGCCGCCGGCAACCCCGTCCGCGCCCTGACGGACCTGCAGACCGACTCGGCCGGCCTGCTGAAGCTGCCGAAGCTCTACGCCGACGACACCGCCGGCACGTTCCTGCTGCGCATCACCACCACGGGCGGGGCCACCCTCACGGTCGAACTGACCGTCACGGCCGCCGTGTCGCCCTCGCCGAGCCCGTCGGAGAGCACCTCCGACAGCGCGTCCCCGAGCCCCTCGGAGTCGACGACGACCGGCGCGTGACGCACGTCCGCACCACGGCGGCGCCCCCTCCACCCGAGCGGGGCGCCGCCGTCGTGTGCGACGTGTTCTCATCCCGCCCGCCCGTTGCTACGGTGCCCGACCTGACAACCTGTCAGGTTCCGTGCCGTCCCGCACCGGGAGGACTCGTATGCGCGCCCTCATCGCCGCCGCGACCGGTCTCGCCGCCGCGCTCGTCCTGGTCCTCACGCTCACCGCCCTGGGCACCCCCACGGGCAGGACCTCCCCGAAACCGCTGCTGACGACGGTGCCCGCACACCCGTGACCGCCCGGGAGGGAGGCCGAGATGCGCCGCAAGGCCAGTCTGATCCTGCTCGCCCTCGCCGTGTTCTTCGCGGCGCTGTCCCCCCTGCTGCGCTGGTACGCCTTCCCCCGCCTGGCCAAGGTCCCGGCGAACGCGTACCAGGCCATGGTCCTCGAGGCGAAGAACGCCACCCTCCTCGACTACGGCACGATGACCGCCCGCACCGTCCCCCAGGTCACCATCGTCCAGACCCTCCGCGGCAACGTGGAGGCCTCCGAGGAGATCGAGCGGACGGCGGGCCGGGACGTCGTCGTCTGGGACGGCCTGTCCTACGTCCAGGGCCCCGACGGCACGATGGTCTCCAAGGTCCCCGAGCGGTACATCTTCGACGCCCACACCCAGGAACCCGTCCACGCCACCGGCGAGACGGTCGACGGCGACCCCGTCCGCCGGGAGGGCCTGGAGTTCAAGTGGCCGTTCCTGACACAGAAGCGGGACTACGAGTACTTCGACGCCCAGGCCCGCCTCACCGCCCCCATCCACTACGAGGGCACCCGGACCTTCCGCGGTGTGACGGTCTACTACTTCGAGCAGACCATCCCCTGGACCCGGGTCCCGATGCCGAAGACCATGCCCGTCACCGGCATCACCCCCGAGACCGTCGCCCGGACCGGCACCACCCGCTGGTACACCACCGTCCGCAGATTCTGGGTCGAACCGCTCACCGGAGCACCCGTCTACGGCGAGGAGATCCACCGGGAGGAACTGCGCGGCGGCACCCTCCTCGGCGACCGCGACAAGGTGACCGCGTTCGCCGGACACGTGAAGATGCGCGAGGACTACATCGACCACACCGTCGCCCAGGTCACGTCCCACCGCACCCTGGTCCTGCTGATGACGTCCCACCTGCCCTGGGGCTGCCTGCTCCTCGGCGGCCTCCTGCTGTCCCTCTCCCTCTGCCTGGAGGCCCGCGGCCGCCGCCCCGGCGAACCCGCACCCGCCGAGCCCGCCGACCCCGGACCGGTCACCGCCTGAGCCGCGCGTTGGTGAACCGGGTCGGCTCGGCACCGGCCGGGTCCTCCGGCCACGGATGCTTCGGATACCGGCCCCGCAGCTCCGCCCGCACGCCCTGGTAACCGTCCCGCCAGAAGGAGGCGAGGTCGGCCGTCACGGCCGCGGGACGGCCGGCGGGGGAGAGCAGATGCACGAGCAGCGGCACCCCCGCGACCCGCGGCGACTCCTGCAGCCCGAACATCTCCTGCACCTTCACCGCCAGCACGGGTTGCTCGGGACGCGCGTAGTCGATCCGGATCCTGGACCCACTCGGTACGGTGATCCGCTCCGGCGCCAGCTCCTCCAGCCGGGCCGCCTCACCCGACGCCCAGGGCAGCAGCCGCGCCAGCGCCTGCCCGGCGTCGATCCGCGCGAGATCGGCGCGCCGCCGGGCCCGGCCCAGCTCGGGCTCCAGCCAGTCGTCCACGCGCGCGTGCAGCGACGCGTCGGACACGTCCGGCCACGGCTCCCCGAGGCGCAGCCGCAGAAAGGCCAGCCGCTGCCGCAGCACCTGCGCCTCCGGCGACCACCGCAGCAGCGTCAGCCCCTCCTGCCGCAGCCCTTCGAGCACCGCCTCCCGTACGAGCGCGGGGTCGGGGTCCCGGAGCGGCCGCGCCGCCAGCTCCACCGCGCCGAGCCGCTCGACCCGCCGGGCCACGACGTCACCGTCCGACCAGTGGACCTCGTCGCGCTCGTCGAGCAACGGGCCGGCCGCGAGCCGGGCGACCTCCTCGTCGACGACCGCCGCGAGCTGCACGCGCGCGTGGCCCCGGCCCACCGGACGGTCGGCGACGGCGACGGCGAGCCAGGGAGCACCGCGCAGCGCGGAACCCTCCGGGATCTCGGCGCGGGTCCCCGAGACCATGAGGTGGGAGCCACCGTCGGCCCTGGCGACGCGCTCGGGGAAGGCGAGGGCGGCGACGAGCCCGACGAGGCCGTCCTCCCCGGCGCCGGTCGCGTCGCCGGCCACGGTGACCGGCGACGCGAACGCATCCAGGTCCGCCTTCGCCGCGGGAGGGTTTCCGGTGGGCGGGTGGGACAGGGCCGTCGCCGCGACGGTCCGCAGCCGCCGCGCCTCCGCCCGCCACCGCCCCGCGTAGGCGTCACCCCCCTGCCGGGCACGCCGCAGCGCGGCGGCCAGATCGTCCCCGTACTCCCGCGGGGCCTCCTCGCTCAGCAGGGCGACCACCTCGGCGGCCCGCTCGACCCCCACCAGCGCGGCCCCGTCCAGCAGAGCCCGCCCCATCCGGGGGTGCACCCCCAGCCCGGCCAGCCGCACCCCCCGTTCCGTGGCCCGGCCGGCGGCGTCCACCGCACCGATCGCCGCCAGCAGACTCCTCGCCGCCGCCATCGCCCCGCCCGGCGGCGGGTCCAGCAACGCCAGCCCCGAGGCGTCCGGATCCCCCCAGCAGGCCGCCTGCAGGGCGAACGCGGTGAGGTCGGCCACCTTGATCTCCGGGGCCGGGAAACGCGGCAGACGGGCGTCCTCCGCCTCCGCCCAGCACCGGTACACCACACCCGGCGCCTCACGCCCGGCCCGCCCCGCCCGCTGCCGCGCCGCCGCGTGGGAGGCCCGCACCGTGGCGAGCGCGCTCAGCCCGCGCGCGTGGTCCACCCGGGGCTCCCGCGCGAGCCCCGAGTCGACGACCACCCGCACCCCGGGAACCGTCAGCGACGACTCGGCCACGGACGTGGCCAGCACCACCCGGCGCCGCCCGCCGGGCGCCAGCACCGCGTCCTGCACGGCCGTCGGCGCCCGCCCGTGCACCTGGAGCACATCCACCCCGTCCAGCCCGCCGAGCCGCCCCGCGACCCGCGCGATCTCCCCGACGCCCGGCAGGAAGCACAGCACGTCCCCCGACCGCTCGGCCAGCGCCCGCCGCACCACCGACGCCACGTGCGCCAGCAGCGCCGGATCGACCCACGTGCCGTGCGGCGGCCGTACCGGACGGGCCGGCGGCGTCCAGACCACCTCCACGTCGAACGCGGTCCCCCGGGCCTCGACGACCGGCGCGCCGCCCAGCAGCCGCGACCAGCCCTCCGTGTCGGTCGTCGCCGAAGCCGCCACCAGCCGCAGCCCGGGCCGCAGCGCCTCCCGCACGTCCCACAGGAAGGCGGCCGCCGTGTCCGCGTCCAGATGCCGTTCGTGGCACTCGTCGAGGACCACCACGTCGACGCCGGCCAGCTCCTGGTCGCGCTGGAGGCGTTGCAGCAGCACACCGGTCGTGACGACCTCCACGCGCGTGTGCCGCCCGACGACCCGCTCCCCGCGCACCGTGTACCCGACACGGTCGCCGGCCTTCTCACCCAGCAGCCACGCCATCCGCCGGGCCGCCGCCCGGGCCGCGATCCGCCGCGGCTCGGCCACGACCACCCGCCGGACGGGCCCGTCGCCCAGCAGCCCTGCCAGCGCCAACGGCACCAGTGTCGTCTTGCCCGTGCCGGGCGGCGCGGCCAGGACGGCGGTCCCGTGCCCGTCCAGGGCCTCGTTCAGGGCGGGCAGGGCGGCCCGCACGGGCAGCGCGTCCAGGGCGTCGTAACGGATCACGCCCCTAGTGTCGTACGCCCGCGAAACCGCGCCCACACGCGCGTGCGGGCGCGGGTGGGCGCGGGCGGGAAGGAGCGGAGACTAGTCCCGCTCGCACACGAAGATCGCCGTCCCCGGGATCAGGTTCCCGCGCAGGGGGGACCAGCCGCCCCACTCCGCGGAGTTCCAGGACGGCCACTCCGGCTCGACCAGGTCCATCAGGCGGAAACCCGCCGCCACGACGTCGCGGACGCGGTCGCCGAGGGTGCGGTGGTGCTCGACGTAGACCGCTCGGCCCTCCTCGTCCTGCTCGACGTAGGGCGTGCGGTCGAAGTAGGAGGCGGAGACCGACAGGCCCTCGGGCCCGGGCTCGTCAGGGAAGGCCCAGCGGATCGGATGGGTCACCGAGAAGACGAAACGACCGCCCGGGCGCAGCACCCGCCGCACCTCCTTCAGGACCAGCACCGGGTCGGCGACGAAGGGCAGCGCCCCGTACGCCGAGCAGGCCAGGTCGAAGGAGGCGTCCGCGAAGGGCAGCGCGGCCGCGTCGGCGCACACCAGCGGAAACGTTCCGCCGATGCGCAGCGCGTGCTGGAGCTGGCGGTGGGAGAGGTCCAGGGCGACCGGGCGCGCGCCCTGGGCGGCCAGCCAGCGCGAGCACTGGGCCGCGCCGGCGCCGATCTCCAGGACGTCCCGGCCCTTCAGCTCCTCCGCCGGGCCGAGCAGCTCGGCCTCCACCTCGTCCAGCCCCTCGGGACACCACACGAAGCGGTCGTCGCCGAGGAACGTGCCGTGCTCGATCTGGTACTCGTCCGCGTTGCGGTCCCACCAGCCCCGGTTGGCCCGGGCGCTCTCCGTGACGCCGGCGTCGCGGCGGGTGGCCTCCGGCTCCGGCTGGGCCTGCGGCTGGGTCTCCGGCTGGGTCGATACGGGCTCTTGGATGACGGGCTCCCTCGTCGTACTCTTCCGTGCAACCCGCCCCGGCGGTGCCACCGAGGCGACACGCGCGGGTCTTCCCGCGGTCCGCATGGCCTCAGGAGGCAGGTTTTGTGCCGGGATTGCGGCGATCCGCCCCGGGTGTGCGCCTTCGCGCATTGACCCTGCCCGGCTGCCCCCGTATGCTACAAGTTGCGCTGCGGGCCTGCGCACCTCAGACGTAGCAGGCTGCGCTCGCATCTGTTGTATGTCCCCTCGGTTGTCGAGGCGCCATACCGGTTTCGGCCGGTGGGGCGCTTCCTTGGCTGTCCGGCTTCTGCAGAGCGAAACGGGCTCCCGGCGTAAGCAGTACCTACGACTTCAATGTCCGTACCGGAGCCCTTTCCCACATGACGAGCAGCACCGAGACCACCGCCACCACCCCGCAGGTAGCGGTCAACGACATCGGTAACGAGGAAGCATTCCTCGCAGCGATCGACGAGACGATCAAGTACTTCAACGACGGCGACATCGTCGACGGCGTCATCGTGAAGGTCGACCGGGACGAGGTCCTGCTCGACATCGGTTACAAGACCGAAGGTGTCATCCCGAGCCGCGAGCTCTCGATCAAGCACGACGTCGACCCCAACGAGGTCGTCGCCGTCGGCGACGAGATCGAGGCCCTGGTCCTCCAGAAGGAGGACAAGGAAGGCCGCCTGATCCTCTCGAAGAAGCGCGCCCAGTACGAGCGTGCCTGGGGCACCATCGAGAAGATCAAGGAAGAGGACGGCATCGTCACCGGTACCGTCATCGAGGTCGTCAAGGGTGGTCTCATCCTCGACATCGGCCTCCGTGGCTTCCTGCCGGCTTCTCTCGTCGAGATGCGTCGTGTCCGCGACCTCCAGCCCTACGTGGGCAAGGAGCTCGAGGCGAAGATCATCGAGCTGGACAAGAACCGCAACAACGTGGTCCTGTCCCGCCGTGCCTGGCTGGAGCAGACCCAGTCCGAGGTCCGCCAGACGTTCCTCACGACCCTGCAGAAGGGTCAGGTCCGCTCTGGTGTGGTCTCCTCGATCGTCAACTTCGGTGCCTTCGTGGACCTGGGTGGCGTCGACGGTCTGGTCCACGTCTCCGAGCTCTCCTGGAAGCACATCGACCACCCCTCCGAGGTCGTCGAGGTCGGCCAGGAGGTCACGGTCGAGGTCCTCGACGTCGACATGGACCGCGAGCGTGTCTCCCTGTCGCTGAAGGCGACCCAGGAAGACCCGTGGCAGCAGTTCGCCCGCACCCACCAGATCGGCCAGGTCGTGCCCGGCAAGGTCACGAAGCTGGTTCCGTTCGGTGCGTTCGTCCGCGTGGACGAGGGCATCGAGGGTCTGGTCCACATCTCCGAGCTGGCCGAGCGCCACGTGGAGATCCCGGAGCAGGTCGTCCAGGTCAACGACGAGATCTTCGTCAAGGTCATCGACATCGACCTCGAGCGCCGTCGCATCAGCCTCTCGCTGAAGCAGGCCAACGAGTCCTTCGGTGCCGACCCGGCCTCGGTCGAGTTCGACCCGACCCTGTACGGCATGGCCGCGTCCTACGACGACCAGGGCAACTACATCTACCCCGAGGGCTTCGACCCCGAGACCAACGACTGGCTCGAGGGCTACGAGAAGCAGCGCGAGGAGTGGGAGCGCCAGTACGCCGAGGCGCAGTCCCGCTTCGAGCAGCACCAGCAGCAGGTCATCAAGTCCCGCGAGGCCGACGCCGCTGCCGCGGCCGAGGGCGGGGACGCTGCGGGTGCGGCTCCGGCCGCGGGCGGTGGCTCGTACTCCTCCGAGGGTGCGGACACCTCCGGCGCGCTGGCCTCGGACGAGGCGCTTGCCGCGCTGCGCGAGAAGCTGGCCGGCGGCCAGAGCTGATCGCTGCCGCTGAGGCTTAGCCGGTAGTCCTGAGGGCCCGCACCTTTCGAGGTGCGGGCCCTCGGTGTTGCCCTGGGCCCGTTCGACCGTTCGACCGTTCGACCCTTCGCCTTCCTCCGTTCGTCCGTTGCTCCGTTCGTCCGTCCCTCCGCTGTCCGTTCCTCCGGTCCTCCGTTCGTCCGGTGCGGGCCGGTCGGGGCTGGTCGCGCAGTTCCCCGCGCCCCTGAGTCGGTCGCCTTGCCGTCCTCGAAGAGGGTTCCGCCTCCGTGAGTCGGTCGGTCTGCCGCTCTGGGCGAGGGTTCCGCGTCTGTGAGTCGGTGGGTCTGCTGCCCTGGGCGAGGGTTCCGCGTCTGTGAGTCGGTCGGTCTGCCGCTCTGGAAGAAGGGTGTGCGTCCCTGGACCGGTCGGCCTGCCGCCCCTAGGCAGGGGCCCGCGCCCCCGAGAGAGGGGTGTCCAGCCCGCGAGTGGACCGCTGTCACCTCGGTGGAAACGTGTGGGATACACGAGTACCTGACGGGCCGTAACGCGGCACTGGCAGGCTTCCCCGGTCTTCGTTCAAGATCGAAAGGGGAGTCCAGCCATGGCACAGCCTCAGTACGGGTCGGGAACGAGTCGGCGGACGTTTCTGCGCAACGTCGGTCTCACCGGCGGCGCCGGCACGATGTTCGCCACCATGGGCGCCCTCGGTCTCGCCCCCACCGCCCAGGCGGCCCCACGCGAGCAGCCCTTCCGCGCCCCTGGCGCCGGCGACCTCCACCTCACCGGCCGCGCCGCCGCCACGGTCGTCATCGTCGGCGGCGGCATCGCCGGCCTCACCGCCGCGTACGAACTCGGCAAGGCCGGATACGACTGTACGGTCCTCGAAGCCAGGGACCGCACCGGCGGACGCAACCTCACCGTGCGCGGCGGGGACACCCTCACCGACCTCCACGGCACCCGGCAGACGGCCCGTTTCGCCGACGGCCAGTACATGAACGCCGGCCCCGCACGCATCCCCCAGTGGATGGTCACCCTCGACTACTGCCGCGAACTCGGTGTCCCCGTCGAGGTCTTCACCAACGTCAACGCCGACGCGTACCTCTACAACGAATCGGCCGGCATGACCGCCCCCCAGCGTTACCGCACCGCCAAGGCCGACGTCTACGGCCACGTCTCCGAGCTGCTCGCCAAAGCCACCGACAAGGGCGCCCTGGACGAGGAGCTGACGGCCGAGGACCGGGAACGGCTCATCGAGTTCCTCAAGGACTGGGGCGAACTCGGCGACACCCTCGCCTACGAGGGCGGCGAGCGCCGCGGCTACACCACCGTCCCCGCCGCCGCCGGCACACCGGGCGTCCCGCTCGGCGACGTCCCCACCGCCTCCGAGGTCTTCGCCAGCGGCGTCGGACGCTACTTCTCCTTCGAGTTCGGATTCGACCAGGCCATGCTGATGTTCCAGCCCGTCGGCGGCATGGACCGGATACCGCAGGCCCTCACGCGCGCCGTCGGCGCCCGCCGCATCCGCACCGGAGCGGTCGTCGACCGCATCACCGACACGGGGACCGGAGTCACCGTCACCTACACCCAGGGCGGTCGCACGAAGAAGGCCGAGGCCGACTACTGCGTCGCCGCGCTCCCGCCCAACATCCTCGCCAGGATCCCGCACAACCTGGGCCCCGGCGTCCAGAGCGCGCTGGAGGCGATCACCCCGTCCTCCGCGGCCAAGATCGGCCTGGAGTACAGGTCCCGCTGGTGGGAGACCGATCACCGCGTCTACGGCGGCATCACCGAGACCGACCAGGACGTCACCCACATCTGGCACCCGTCGCACGGCTTCCACGGCGAACGCGGCATCCTCATCGGCTACTACAACTACGGCGCCGACGCCGACGCCTACGCCGGACTCACACCGAGGGGACGCGAGGAACGGGCGGTGGCCGCCAGCGTGAAGATCTACGGCGAGAAGTACCGCACCGAACTGGCCTCCTCCTTCTCGCACCACTGGCGCCAGACACCCCACCTCGAGGCGGCCTGGCACAACACCCCGGGCGGACCCGACGCCCCGCGCTACCAACCGCTCAACGAACCCACCGGACGCGTCCACTTCGCCGGCGACTGGCTCAGCTACACCGACGCCTGGCAGCACGGCGCGTTCACCTCCGCCCGCAAGGCGGTCACCGCGCTCCACACGCGCGTGCTGGCCTCCTGAGATCACCCGCCACCTAAGAAGAGACCGCAGCCACCAGAAGGCCGTGAGAAGTCACCTGATCAGGGGCGTGGGCACGGGAATGCCCACGCCCCGCGGCGCGTTGTCCAGTACGAACACGAGGAGGAGCGGTCCAAGTGCTTGATCCGCAGGGTTTGTACGCATGGGAGCCGAAGGGGCTGGCCGTCGTCGACATGGCGCTCGCCCAGGAGTCGGCCGGACTTGTCATGCTCTACCACTTCGACGGATACATCGACGCGGGGGAAACCGGCGACCAGATCGTCGACCGGCTCCTCGACGCGCTGCCCCACCAGGTCGTCGCCCGCTTCGACCACGACCGGCTGGTGGACTACCGCGCCCGCCGCCCGCTGCTGACGTTCAAGCGCGACCGATGGACCGACTACGAGGATCCGGCCCTCGAGGTACGGCTCGTCCAGGACACCACCGGAGCACCCTTCCTGCTGCTGTCCGGACCCGAGCCCGACGTGGAGTGGGAGCGCTTCGCCGCGGCCGTGCAGCAGATCGTCGAGCGGCTCGGCGTGCGCCTGTCCGTCAACTTCCACGGCATCCCCATGGGCGTCCCGCACACCCGGCCCGTGGGCCTCACCCCGCACGGCAACCGCACCGACCTCGTCCCCGGCCACCGCAGCCCCTTCGACGAGGCACAGGTCCCCGGCAGCGCCGAGGCACTCGTCGAATACCGCCTCATGGACGCCGGCCACGACGTCCTGGGCGTCGCCGCGCACGTCCCGCACTACATCGCCCGCTCCCCGTACCCGGACGCGGCCCTGACCGTCCTGGAGGCCATCACGGCCGCCACCGGACTCGTCCTGCCCGGCATCGCGCACGCCCTGCGCACGGACGCGCACCGCACGCAGACCGAGATCGACCGCCAGATCCAGGAGGGTGACGAGGAGCTCACCGCCCTCGTCCAGGGCCTGGAGCACCAGTACGACGCCGCCGCGGGCGCCGAGACCCGCGGCAACATGCTCGCCGAGCCGGTGGACATTCCGTCGGCGGACGAGATCGGCCGGGAGTTCGAGAAGTTCCTGGCGGAGCGGGAGGGAGAGGGCTGAGCCTTTCGGGCAGGCCTGTGGGAGAAGCCCTCCAGGCAGGCCTGTGGAGCAGCCCTCCGGGGGCAGCCCTTCGGGGACGGTGGTCACCGGTCCGCCACCGCGAGACGGCGGGCCTGCCGGGTGCGCTGTCACCGGCAGGCCCTAAGCTTCCCGTCATGCTGAAGGTGGGCCTGACCGGCGGGATCGGCGCCGGCAAGAGCGAGGTGTCGCGGCTGCTCGTCGAATGCGGCGCCGTGCTGATCGACGCGGACCGCATCGCACGCGAGGTCGTCGCACCCGGAACCCCCGGCCTCGCGGCGATCGCCGACGCCTTCGGCCCCGACGTCCTCACCGAGGACGGCAGCCTCGACCGGCCCCGGCTGGGCTCGATCGTCTTCGCCGACCCCGAGAGACTCGCCGCCCTCAACGCGATCGTGCACCCCCTCGTCGGCGCCCGCTCCCGTGAGCTGGAGGCCGCCGCGCCCGAGGACGCCGTCGTCGTCCACGACGTCCCCCTCCTCACCGAGAACGGCCTCGCCCCCCTGTACGACGTCGTGGTCGTCGTCGACGCCCCGCCCGAGACCCAGCTGGACCGGCTCGTCCGACTGCGCGGCATGACCGAGGAGGACGCGCGCGCCCGCATGGCCGCCCAGGCGACCCGAGAGCAACGCCGGGAGATCGCGGACATCGTGATCGACAACGACGTACCCCTGGCGGACCTGCACAGACGCGTCAAGGACGTATGGGCCGACCTGGCACGCCGGGCGGCCGCGCGACGGCAGTCCCCCCAGCCGTCGCCGGAGGCCCAGGAGCCGCCACGGGGGGAGCCCGGCGGACGGCCCCAGGAATAGCGGCCCCCGCTTCGCGCGTTGAACGCGTGCAGCGAGGGAAGGAATTTTCCGTGCCCGATACCAGCGGTCCGACCGGACGCACTCCGGAGACGCACGTCATCGACTTCCGTGCCGCGGAGCAGCTGCTCGCCGCACGGGACCCGCGGGGCGCGGTGAAACTCCTCGACGGTGTCATCGCCGCACACCCCGAGAACACCGCCGCCCGCCTGCTGCGCGCCCGTGCCTTCTTCGCCGCCGCGCAACTGCGGCCCGCCGAGCTGGAATTCACCATCGTCCTGGAGCGCGAACCGGACAACGCGTTCGCGCACTTCGCACTGGCCCGCACCTACGAGCGGCAGGGCCGCGGCGACCAGGCCAAACGCCACTTCCGCCTGGCGGCCGCGCTGGACCCGAACCCGCAGTACCTCAAAGCGGCGCGCTTCGACGCCTGACGAAGCACGCCCCCGGCTCACGGGCCGCGGTCGGGCGGCCGGTACGGCGGAACGTCCCGGCCGGGCTGATAGTGAGGCCCCTGCCGGATGTGCCGAAGCACCACCACCACATCCACGGTGATCACCAGCCACAGCACCCCACAGGCCACGGCCCAGCCCGGCCGCCCGGCGAGCGCGAACGCTACCGTCCCGAAAACCGCCCAGGCCAGCCCCCACACGCTCAGCCAGAGACGCATCCTCAGAGCACTGCGCGCTGTCCTCGGCTCACTGCCCGTACGCATCGGACATCACTCCCACCTGAAACGTACTCTCCGGCCCGGACGTTCCTCGACTGGACGTTCCTCACCAGAGCCGTCGACCGAAGAGAGGTTCGAACCCGTGCTGCCGGACCGTGACGAACTGGCCGAGGTGCTCCTTGACCTCGGAGTACCGCACCAGGACATCGACGAACCCGTACGGCTCAGCCGCCACGTGGCGGGCGATCCGCACACACGGCGGTTCCTCGAAGAGACCGTGGCGGACCTCGTCGACGGAATGGGCGAGATCCGCGGGACGGTCGACATCCCGCAGCCCCCGGGGGCCTCGGCCGTACTCGAGCGCTACTTCCCGCTCTACGTCTGCGTCGCCGCCCTGCCGTACGTGCGGGCCCACCACCGGGAGCGGGGCATCCCCGACGACATCTCCCGGCGCACCCTCGCCGACATCGGGCGGGGCGTCGCCTGGCACCGCCGCTGGCACGGCACGGGCGGACTGCTCTCCCCGCGATGGCTGTCGCTGCACCTCCACGGGGAGCTCTACCAACTGGGCCGACTGCAGTTCCAGCGGGGCCACGTCGGACGCCGGACGAGTGACTCCTCCACGGCGGCCGGGCACACCCCCGCACCCGGTGATCCAGCCCTCGCCCTGCACATCCCCGACTTCATGGGACCCCTGTCACCGGACGCCTGCGACCGCTCGCTCGCGCGGGCACGGGACTTCTTCGCCCGGCACTACCCCGAGGAGCCCTACACGGTGGCCACCTGCGGCTCGTGGCTGCTCGACCCGCAGCTGAAGCGGTACCTGCCGGACGACTCCAACATCATCCGCTTCCAGGACCGGTTCACCATCAGCCACGTCCCCGACGAACCGGAGGACATGACGCCCGTGCGCTTCGTCTTCGGCACCACCGACGTCCCACTGGACCGGCTGCCGCGCCGCACCGTCCTGGAACGCGCCGTCGTGGACCACCTGCGGGCCGGCGGCCACTGGTACGTCAGGAGCGGCTGGTTCGCCTTGTAGCCGCCGGCGCGTGGGCCGCGGCCGGAACAGCGGCCCGTAACAGGGAAACAGCCCGGCCAGGGAAACACCGCCGACCTGCCCGGCGGCAACGCGCTCGAGGTCGACCTCGACACCGCGGGCCGGATCACGACACCGGTCGAACGCCCATGGCATAGCTCGAACGAGTGAACCGACAGCGACACGGAACGCCCCTCCCCAGCCCGCCCGTTGGACGGACATGACACCAGACATGCGAGAGGGCTACGACGGCACGGGACCCGGCGCGATCACCCCCGACGGCTGCGCCGTCGAGCTCTACGCCCGCCTGCCGGTGGGCACCGAGCCGGACGTCATCTCCGCCGCGGTGCCCGCCGGCGCACACATCCTGGAGCTGGGCAGCGGCGTGGGCCGCGTCACCCACGCCCTCCTGGCCCGCGGGTTCACGGTCACCGCCGTGGACGAGTCCGCCGAGATGCTCGAGCGCATACGCGGAGCGCGCACGATACGCAGCCCCATCGAGGACCTCGACCTGGGCGAGACCTTCGACGTGGTGATGCTCGCGTCGTTCCTCGTGCACACCGGGGACATCGGCGTCCGGCAGCGCATGCTGCGCGCATGCGCCCGGCACGTCACGAAGGACGGGTGCGTGCTCATCCAGCGAGAAGGGGAGGACTACCACACCAACGTGCCGCGCGAGCGCGTCGACCCGAGCGGCCACACAGTACGGATCGTGTCCGCGACCCCGGTCGGCGACGGGGTCAACGCGGTGCGCGCGGAGTACGAGTTCCCCGACGCAGTGTGGACCCACACGTTCCGCGCCCGGCCGCTGACCGAGGAACAGTTCGAGCAGGCACTGGCGGAGGCGGGCCTGAGCGTGGACCGGTATCTGACGGAAGACCGGACGTGGGTGCGGGCGGTGGCGGTGGGGGAGTAGGCGGGGGTTGGGGAGGGAGGGGGCGGGGGAGGGGGGGAGGGCCCCCGAAGGCGGTGGGGGAGGCGTGAGAAATGCGGTCGTGAGTCGATGAGTTCGGCGCCGGGGCGCGGTCTACCTCTTCGACACCATCCCGGACCACATCGCCCAGGAGACCTCCATGTCCGAGACCACGGCTTCCGTCGCCCCCGCCGCTTCCGGTGCCTCCGCTTCCCTCTCGTCCTCCGGCGCGGTCGTCGCCGAGTCCGCGACCGTTCGGGGGCGCCGCGCCCGGATCGCCCTGCGGGGGCTGCAGATCGTGCTGGCCCTGTTCTACGGGATCGCGAGCGCGCTGCCGAAGCTGATCGCGCACCCGTCGGCGTCCGAGGGCTTCGACAGGATGGGCTGGGGCAGCGCCGGCATGTACGCGATCGGCGTCCTCGAACTGGCCGGCGCGATCGCCCTGCTGGTGCCGGTGCTGCAGTCGGTGGCGGCGGTGGGGCTGGGCGCGCTGATGGTCGGCGCGTTCGTGGTCCAGGTCGTCGTCTTCGACGGGCAGAACGCGGCGACACCGCTCATCCTGATCGTCCCGCTGACTCTGATCGCCTGGGCGCGGCGGGGCTCCACGGCGGAGCTGCTGCGGCTGGTGCGGCGACGGGCGTGACCGGTCGGCGGCCGTACCGTGACGGTTCGGGTCGCCGTACAGGGCCGTCATGCCGGGCAGGCGCCGCGGGGCCGGTGCGGGGTTGTGCGGGGGGCCGACGTCCTCCCGTGCAGCCCCGCACCGGCCCCGCCCGGCCTTACGGTGGACCCATGGACGCCGCACATGCCCTCACCGCCCTCGACCGGCGTGTCGCGGGCTGCCGGGCCTGTCCCCGGCTGGTGGCCTGGCGTGAGGAGGTGGCCCGGACGAAGCGGGCGGCCTTCGCCGACTGGACGTACTGGGGGCGGCCGGTGCCCGGCTTCGGTCCGTCCGACGCACGTCTGCTGATCGTCGGGCTCGCGCCGGCCGCGCACGGCGGCAACCGGACCGGCCGTATGTTCACCGGCGACCGTTCCGGTGACGTGCTGTACCAGGCGTTGTACGACGTGGGGCTGGCCTCGCAGCCGACCGCGGTGTCGGCCGACGACGGTCTCGTCCTGCACGGCGTGCGGGTCACCGCGCCCGTCCACTGCGCGCCGCCGGCCAACAAGCCCACCCCGCAGGAGCGGGACACCTGCCGTCCCTGGCTCGTCCAGGAGTTGCGGCTGCTGCGGCCGACGCTGCGGGCGGTCGTCGTGCTGGGCGCCTTCGGCTGGCAGGCGGCGCTGCCCGCGCTCGCCGAGGCCGGCTGGGCGGTTCCCCGTCCGCGGCCCGTCTTCGCGCACGGGGTGCGGGTGCCGCTCGACGGCCTCGACCTCTTCGGCTGCTTCCACGTCAGTCAGCGCAACACCTTCACCGGGCGGCTCACGCCCGAGATGCTGCGGGAGGTGCTGCGGACGGCGGCGGCAGCGGCGGGACTGCCGTGACCGCCCGGTCGCTGCCGCCGACCTGGTAGGTGCCCGGTCGCCGTCGCCGTCCGCCGCTGCCATCGTACGGTTGCCGCGTCCTGCCGCTGCCACGGTCAGGTGCCGAGTCCCGCCGTCGCCGCCGGACCGCCGCTGTCACCGTCCTGCCGCCGGCCGGTCGCCGCCGTCCCGCCGCCCGTCGCCGCCGTCCCGCCGCCCCGTCCTGACCGCTGACCCTCAGACGATCCGGGCCGCGGCGATCGGCCGGTCCGCCACGGGGTGGGCGGCGGTCTTGGCGGTGTTGACGCTCCACCGGTAGCGGGAGAACTCGCCGGTGGTGTCGGAGGCGTAGAACATCATGTGGCCGATGCCGACGCCTTCGAGGTTCTCTTCCTTCACGAGGCTGACCATGCGGGTGTCGGGATACTTGGGGTAGTTGGTCAGCGCGTACACGCCGTGCGGTTCGGCGGTGCAGTCGACGACCTCGACGGCGTACTGGGTTTCGCCGGTGAAGTCCGCGACGCCGCTGAAGACGCCCTTGACCTCGCGGACCATGACGATGTGGCCGGTGTTGTTCTCGACCTGGCCCATGTAGTCCACGGAGATCAGGTCGCCCGGCTGGAGGTCGGTGACCTTGTGGATCCGCTGGAAGTGCGGGCCGGCGGTGCCGTTGGTGAAGGCCTGCCGGTAGTCGGCGGCCTCGGGGATGCGGTCCTGGAAGTACTGGGTGAAGTAGGCGTCGGTGGCCCAGCCGTAGGTGTGCTTCAGCACCCAGGTGAGGAAGGACGAGCAGCGGGCCTGCGCGATCCAGCTCGCCGGGTCGTCGGGCGTGCCCCAGGTGACGGTCGACGGGGAGCCGATCAGGTAGACGTTGTTGAGCCGGGCCGTCAGACCGCTGATCAGGGAGACCTCGTCCGCGGTGAGGGCGCGGGCGTAGGCGCGGACGTCGTCGATGGCGCCCTTGAAGCGGTTGACGTAGGCGCCGTCCCAGCGTGCGCGGCCTATGTTGAAGCCCTGGGTGGCGGCCCACGACAGGGTGGCGTCGGCGCTGCCTTCCAGTGCGCCGTCGACGTAGAGGTGGATGCGGGTGCCGTCCCACACGCCGGTCAGGTGGGTCCAGCGGCCCCTCGTGGGGGTGGTGGTGGCGAGGGCGGAGATCTTGACGCTCTGGTCCTCGCTGCGGACCTTGAACGCCCAGGTGCCGGCAGTGTCGTCGTACTGCAGCAGGAAGCGGCTGCAGGTGGTGCCGTCCTGGCTGACGGCGGTGTACATGGTGGCCGGGTCGGCCGGGCTGGTGGTGCTGTCGGACAGCCGTACCCAGGCGGAGACGGTGAAGGGGGCCGTGGTGTCCAGGACGGAGGCGGTGGTGGCGTAGGCGCCGGAGGTGCCGTCGAGACTCAGTTCGCCGCCGGCCCGCAGGGTCGTCCAGGTGGTGCCGGAGCCGAGGGTGACGGGCCGGCCCCGCCCGGAGCGGTCGGCGCCGGATCCGTCCAGCGGCCAGTGTCCGGCCAGGCCGCCGGTCAGGTAGCCGGCCGCGAGCAGCCGCTGGTACTGCACCATGCGTTCGGCTTCCGCGAGGTGCGGTGCGCCGACGGGTGTGAACGGGGTGTCCAGCGGGGCGTCGGCCGCGGCGGCACCCGCGCCGCCCAGCACCCCGGTCATCGCGCCCGCCCCCACGAGTGCCGCTCCGCCCAACAGCCCACGTCTGCTGACCATGTTGGTCTTCTCCGTCCTGGTTCTCGGCCGTGCCATCGGACAGGTGTCCGAAGGGTCGGGAGAGTCTAGGCGGACGGGTGGTCGGAAGGCTCCCCGAAAAGGTGGCGCACGGTGGAGCGGTAGTTGGCCTGGATTGTGGCGCAGGGCGTGGGCGCGGGCCCGATCGCGGTCGCCCGAGGTGATCGCCTCGTACAACTCGCGCTGCTCGGTGAATGGTTGGGTCCGCTCCTCGTTCTGTCGGGTGAGCCGGCGCAGACGGCCGTCGACCGGTTCCATGACGGAGAGCGGGCGGTGGGGGAGAAGCTGGGGCTTCCGGTGGTCGACGGGGTGGGGGCGGCGGTGAAGCCGGCGGAGGCGCTGGTGGGATTGGGGCTGCGGACCAGCCGCGTGGGCAGCTTCGCGCGACCGGTGCCGAAGCGGCGGGACTGGAGTCCTCCGGCGGGGTGATGCGTCCCCCGCGCCCGGGCCCCCCGTGCGCACCGCCGCCGGGCCCGGTGAAATCCGCAGTCACCCGCTCGGGCGGCTGTACGGGGCTCCACCACAGAGCTTGTTCGTCCTTCAGTGGGCGGAGCGTAGGGACGCGGAGGGGTGGCCGGCCTGGTCCTGCCGGACTCCCGTCCCGCGCTGTCCCGCCTGCGGTGAACCCCCCTCCCGTGCACCGAGCTGGCGTGCGCACTCCTGTGCCAGATCGGGGTACGCCTCGGCGATGGCCGCGTAGACCCTGCGCCGCAGCAGTTCCTCCGCCGCCGCCCGCCCCGTGCGCCCGTACCACTCCTCGAGGACGTCGTCGTAGCGGGCCAGACGATGACGCAGATAGTCGACCTTCCACCGCTGGAGCGTGCCGGTGTCGACATCGGCGCCGGCTCCCTCGACCGTGACGGCAGGGTCCGTCGCGGGAGGGTCCCATCGCCCTTGCTGTCCCCGTTCCGCGTCCTGGCGGCGGCGGTGCTCGGCCGCCAGGGCCGCCAGTCTGTCCGGTGCCAGCCGCGGCACGTCGACGGGCTCCGCCGCGATGCGTGCCAGCACCTCCCGCCGTCTGCGCCGGTCGGCCTCCTTCGCCGCACCGGACCGACGCGCGGCAGCCGCGGCCACAGCCCGGAACTCGTCACTGCGCTCGGCGGCCTCGACCCGTTCGACCCGGTAGAGGCGGGTCCGCGGGGCCGAGCCGACATGCGGGTTGACGCCGAGCAGGTCGGGCTCGCCGAGCAGCTGCCGCACCATGCCGGCGGTCCATCCCCGGGCGCGCAGACCGGCCGCGGACAGGTGCGTGCGGGACGCCTGCGCGTCGTCACCGCCCTCGCGGACCGCCTGCTCAGCTCCGACTCCGGCCCTCATCCGGCCCTCCTGCTTCTTCCGGTGTTCTTTCCCGCGCCCTGTCGGGGACTTCCCGTCGGGCTCTTTCCCGCGTCCGGTCGCGTTCTTGCCCCTGGGCTCTTTCCCGCGTCCGGTCGCGTTCTTGCCCCTGGGCTCTTTCCCGCGTTCCGTCGCGCTCTTCCTCCTGGGCTCCTTCCCGCGTCCCGCCCCGCCCCTGACCTCGAGTTCGTCCTCGTCCTCGTCCTCGTGCTCCCTCTCGCGCCGCCTCTTCCGCGCCGTCATCACGACCTCCCCCGTCGTTACGCTGCGTGACAAGTTCATTGATAACGCGCACCACTGACAATCGCCCCGCGCCGGTCCGAAATCACGTGGAGGCGCGCCCCCACGGCTCCGTACGCTGCGACCGTGCCCGCCCTCACCGACGCCGACTTCCTCGCCGCCACCGCCGACCGCCTCGCGGCCCTGCCCACCGTCCGAGCCGTCGCCCTCGGCGGCTCCCGGGCCCAGGGCACGGAGCAGGACGGCAGCGACTGGGACCTGGCCGTGTACTATCGCGGCCCCTTCGACCCCGCCGATCTGCGCGCCCTCGGCTGGCAGGGTGAGGTCTCCGAGGTCGGCGGCTGGGGCGGCGGCGTCTTCAACGGGGGCGCCTGGCTGACGATCGACGGGCGGCGCGTCGACGTCCACTACCGCGACCTCGACGTGGTGGAGCACGAGTGGGCGGAGGCGCAGGAAGGACGCTTCCGGGTGGAGCCGCTGATGTTCCACCTCGCGGGGATCCCGAGCTACCTCGTCGTCGCCGAGCTGGCGATCAACCGCGTCCTGCGCGGCGACCTGCCCCGACCGTCCTCCTACCCCGGCAAGCTGCGCCGGACCGCCTGCGAACGCTGGTACGGCACCGCCGGCACCACCCTCGCCTACGCCGCCGCCCACCACGCGCCTCACGACCGGCGCACGGAGGCCGCGGGCGCCCTGGCCGTCGCCGCCGCGCAGACCGGGCACGCCGTGCTCGCCGCGCGCGGCGAGTGGGTGACGAACGAGAAGCGGCTCCTGGAACGGGCCGGTCTGAGGGGCGTCGACGACATCCTCGCGGAGCTCGGCCGCGGGAGCGTGACGCAGGCCCTCGAACGCGCCCGGGTGCTCTTCGAGGAGACGGTGGAGGCGGCGGGCACCGCGCCGTAGGCGGAGCGTTCCCCGGTGCCGCTTTCGGGCACCCGAGAAGTTGCGTTCATAAAGAACGCGACATTCCGGCGAAGTGTCACCTCGCCGAAACGCAATCGTCCCGAGTCCTCCAGGATCCGCCCGTACCGTGGAGACACATCACAGCACCACCAGCACACCGTCACAGCACGCACCGCACAGCCCCGGCCGCCGTCGCCCGAAGGCACACCCCCGCCCTCGTCCCGACAGGAGCTCCGTGTCCCCGCGTTCCGCCGTTGCCGTTCGCACAGCCACCGCTCTGCCGCCCTGGCTCGCCCACGCCCTGCGGGCGCAGCGCGGGCCGGTTCCGTGGAGTGCGGTCGTGCGCGGGGCGCTGGCCGCCGGGCCGCTGCTGCTGCTCGCCGTGCTCGTCGACCGCGTCTCCCTGGGAGTCCTCGCCGCGATCGCCGCCATGCTCGCCGGCATCAATGACCGGCCCGGCAGCCGACGGGCCTCCGTCAGGAGGCTCGGGGCGCCCGCCCTCGCGGGAGCGGGCGGTCTGCTCGTCGGCACCTACGCGGGGGACCACCTGGGAGCCGTGGCGCTGAGCCTCGTGCTCACCGGGCTCGGGCTGCTCGCCGGCGGTATGAGCGCCATCGGACCCGTCGCCTCGGGCGCCGGGACGCAACTGCTCGTCGCCGCGGCGGTCGGGGCCGGCATGCCGCTTCCCGAGAGCGGCTGGGTGCGCGCCCTCGCCTTCCTCGCCGGGGCCGGCTGGCTCCTCGTCCTGCGGCTCGCCCTGCCCACGCCCGGCGCACTGGCCGGCGACTTCCGCTTCGACGGGGAACGGGCCGCCGTCGCCGACGTGTACGAAGCCGTCGCCCGTCTGCTCGACGCCGTGGGCACCGATGACGCGACCGCCCGCCGCGCGGCCCTTACCGCCGCCCTCGACCACGCGCAGGACGCCCTCGCCGGGCCGCGCCTGCGGCGCTACGCCAGTTCCACGGCCGAACGGCGGCTGCACGCGCAGTACGCCGCCGCGCTGCCCCTCGCCGAGGCCGCGACCGCCCTCGCCTGGGCCGGGGAGCCCGTCTCGGAGCGGGCGTCCGAAGGGCCCCGGCGACTCGCCGCCGCCGTACGGGAGAACGCGCGCACCGGGCCGCTGCCCGCGCCCTCGCGGTCGGCGCCCGCGCTGCGCGCCCTCGACGACGCGCTGTTGCGGGCCGCCGACGCCTTCGACCACGGCGGCGGGGGCGACCTGCACACACGTCGGCGCAGCGCCGGGGACGTACTGCGCAGGGCCCTCGGGGTCGGCGGCCGGGAGTACGGGATGCGGGTCGGCCTCTGCTTCGGGGCCAGCGCCGCCATCGCGCAGGCCCTGCACCACTCCCACTGGTACGGGCAGCACACGCACTGGTACTGGCTGCCCGCCACCGCCGTGTTCCTGGTCAAGCCCGACCTCGGGCCACTGGTGTCCCGGGTGTTGTGCCGGGCCGCGGGGACCGTGCTCGGGGCGCTGATCTTCGCGGGCTTCGCCGCCGTGCTGCCCCGGCCGGAAGGGCTCGTGGCACTGGTCGCCGTGTGCGGGGCGCTCATCCCCGTCTCCACCCGGCACTTCGCCGCCCAGACCGCCGTCGTCACCGTCCTCGTCCTGGCCCTCGTGATGGTCGGCGGGGAGCCGCAGGCCTCCGTCAGCCGGATCGGGGAGACGCTGCTGGCCTGCGCGATCGTGCTGATCGTCGGGCATCTGCCGATGCCGGGGGAGCGCGGCGGGCACGTGCGCGCCCGGCTCGCCGCGGCCGTGACCGCCGCGCACGCCTACCTTGTCCACGTCCTCGACGGCTCCGAGGACCGTGCCGCCCGCTGGACCCTGCGCCGCGAGGCCTACCGGACCCTCGCCGAGGCCCGTACCGCCATCTCCCTCGCCGCCGCCGAACTGCCCGCCCTCGCCCGGCACACCGAGGGCACCGACGAGGTCGCCACCCTCCTCGAACGCCTCGTCGACACCACCACCGCCTGCGCCGTCCACCTCGACGACACCGGACGGCTCGGCCACCGGCACAGCCGGCGCCTCACCGAGCTGCTCGAGGAACTGGCCGCACACCAGGAGCTGGTGGAACTCCCGAGACAGCTGCCCCGGGGAGCCGTCGCCGTGTAGCGCCCGCGGGTGCCGACAGGACTGAAGGAGCCGACGGCAGAACAGGACTGAAGGAGCCGACGGCAGAAGGAGCCGGAGGAGCCGCCGGAGTCGAGAAGGCCGACGGGGCCGACCGGGCCGACAGGTCCCGCGGGTTCGATCCGCGCCACGGCCCACGCGACCCGGCCACCGCGTCGTACGGTGACGTGATGACGCCCTCCCGGACGCCCGCCCCGACGTCTGCTCCGGCCGCCGACCTGGTCATCACCGGCTGCACCGTGCTCGTGCACGACGTCGTCGGCGGCGACGGGCGCGTCGGCTTCCTGGAGGACGCCGCCGTCGTCGTACGCGACGGACGTGTCGACGCCGTCACCCGTGCCGCCGAGGCCGCCGGCCTCCCGGCGGCCGAACGGCTCGACGCCCGCGGCCAGGTCGCGATGCCCGGACTGGTCAACTGCCACACGCACGCGCCGATGGTCGCCCTGCGCGGCCTCGCCGAGGACCTGCCCACCGAGGAGTGGTTCAACGACGTCGTCTGGCCGGTCGAGTCCAACCTCACCGACAGGGACGTCGAGCTGGGCGCGCGGCTCGCCTGCGCCGAGATGATCCGCGGCGGGGTCACCTGCTTCGCCGACCACTACTTCGCCATGGACGCGGTCGCCGCCGTCGTGGCGGAGTGCGGTATCCGGGCCCATCTGGGACAGGCCTACTTCTCCTCGCAGGGCGACCGCGGGCGTGAGGCGTCGCTGGAGTTCGCGCTCCGGCACCGTGGGGGCGCCGACGGCCGTATCACCACCGCCCTCGCCCCGCACGCCCCCTACACGGTGACCGACGCCGACCTCGCCGCCACCGCGGAACTCGCCCTCGCCCACGGCCTCCCCGTCCACCTGCACGCCTCCGAGAACCGCGACCAGGCCGACACCAGCCTCGCCCGGCACGGCGTCACCCCCATCGAGGTCCTGGAACGCACCGGAATCCTCGACACCGACGTCCTGATCGCCCACGGCACCGGGATCCTGGAACGCGACCTGCCCGTCCTCGCACGCGCGCGTGGCCGTACGGCCGTGGCGAGCGCCCCCCGCGGCTACCTCAAGTTCGCCTGGCCCACCACCACCCCGATCCGGGCCCTGCGCGAGATCGGCGTCCCCGTCGGACTCGCCACCGACGGCGCCGCCTCCAACAACTCCCTCGACGTGTGGGAGTCCATGGCGCTCACCGCCCTGATCCAGAAGTCCACCGAGGGCGACCCCCGCTGGCTGACCTCCCGGCAGGCACTGCACCACGCGACCCTGCAGAGCGCGCGAGCCCTCGGACTGGAGGACCGGATCGGCGGCATCGCGCCCGGCCGGCGCGCCGACATCATCCTCGTCGACCTCACCGGCCCGCACACCCAGCCCGTGCACGACCTCGCCGCGACCCTCGTCCACAGCGCCCGCTCCTGCGACGTACGCACCACGATCGTCGACGGACGGATCCTCATGCGCGACCGCGAGCTGCTCACCGTCGATGTCCCGGCGGTCGTCCGTGAGATGGGGGAGCGCATGCCCGGTCTCCTGGACCGCGGCCACGGCCGCCGCATCCAGGAGTACGACACCTGAGGCGCGAAGAAAGCCGCACGACGGCGATGAGTTCCCCCTCGGGTCCCGGCAGCCACCCCGAACGGACCGCCGCACTGGAGGGGGAGGAACCCAACGGGCGCGCGTCCGGTCCCGGGGCGGGTGCGGGCAGTGTGCCCGGCCGCTGTCACGACGAGTACGACTTCTGACGCGGAGCGTGGCTTTCATGTTCAGGAGGTGACCGGATCCTCACCCTCCGCACTGAATCCGTGTCAACTACGTCTCAGTACCGTCACCGGGAGAGGCGGTCGACGGCCGGGAAGCGTTAACTCCTACAAGTACAACGCTTCTGGAGGTGCGAGATGGTGAACGGGCGAACAGTGCTCGAACGCTTTTCCGCAGGCGGTCCCCGCGGGTCGTGGCCCGCCGAGGAGTTCGCGCACGCGCGACGCATGGAAGGGCTGCCCGCCGAGGTGGTCATGGACCTGGCCACGGACACGTTCCTGGTGATCGTCCGGGGCGCCGACGCCACGGACTGACGTCGCGCCGACGCCACGGGCCGACGCCACCGACGGGAGTGGCGCCGACACCACGGGCTGACTGACGTGTTGTGCCGACGCCAAGACTGACTGACGTCGCGCCGACGCCGCGGACGACGTTCGTGCCGACGCCGCGGACCGGGGTGGCCGCGGGTCAGCCCGCCTTTGACGCGGGCACCTGGGCCGACGGCGGGCTCGTGAACTGCTCCGCCTGCAGCGCGTACAGCTCCGCGTAGACACCGCCACCCGCCAGCAGTTCGTCCGGGGTGCCGGACTCCACCAGCCGGCCCTGGTCCAGGACGTGCACCAGGTCCGCGTGCCGGACCGACGCCAGCCGGTGCGTGATCAGTACGACCGTCTGGCCGCCGTCGGCCAGCGCGCGGATCTTCTCGAAGACCTCCAGCTCGGCCCGGGCGTCCAGGGCCGCCGTCGGCTCGTCCACGATCAGGATGCGACCCCGCCGGTACGCCGCCCGCGCGATGCCCAGCCGCTGCCACTGCCCGCCCGACAGCTCGTGTCCGCCGCTGAAGTGCCGGGCCAGCAGGGTGTCCAGGCCGCGCGGCAGATCCGCCACCACCTCCTCGGCGCCCGCCTCACCGATCGCGTCCGCCAGCCGTTCCTCCGTCAGCGGCGCGGACGAGCGGCCGACGGCGACGTTGACCCGGGCCGTGAACGGCCACCGCTTGAAGTCCTGCGCGACCATCGCGATGCGCTCGGCCAGTTGGCGCCGGTCGGCCTCCGCCGCGTCGACGTCGTCCCACAGGATCCGCCCCCGCTCCGGCGTGTAGAGCCCCGCCAGCAGCTTCACCAGGGTCGTCTTGCCGGAGCCGTTCTCGCCGACCAGCGCGACGATCCGGCCGAGGGGGAGGGTGAGGGTGACGTCGTCGAGGGCGGGCCGGGCCGAGTCCCCCGGATAGCCGAAGGTGACGTTCTCGAAGCGGACCTCCCGGGGGTCCTCGGGCAGGACGGTGCCGCCCTCCGGGATCGCCCGTTCGGCCGCCTCGACGTACAGGCGTTGCAGGTCGCCCACGAACAGGGCCTCCTCGTGGAGCTGGTTGACCTCCAGGACCAGCGTGTTCAGGCTCGTCGAGCCGCTGCGGATCGCGATCACGGCCGTGCCCGCCACCGCCAGCGCCATCGTCCCGGTGATCAGCAGCCCGCCGAGCGTGGCGTACGTCGCCACCGTCGCCAGACCCGTCCAGGCCGCCGCGAACAGACCGGTGCGGGCGGCGAGCCGGGCCAGCCGGGCCTGCTCCGCCTCCGCGGTCTCCGACATCGAGCGGAAGTGGCGCAGCAGGAACGGGCCGACCCCGTGCACCCGGATCTCCGGCGCCGCCGCCGGCTCGGTGAGGAGACCGGCGATGAGGTGACCCGCGCGCGCGTGCTGTACCCACGTGTGGAACGACTCGTAGCGGCGCCGCGCGTTCGTCAGGGCGCTCCAGGCGCTGGGCAGCGTCATCGTCACCAGCAGCGGCAACAGGAGGGGGTGCAGGACGGTCAGCACACCGGCCGCCGCGGCCAGCGAGATCACCGCGTTCACCACCCGCGTGCCGTACATGATCATCCGGCGGGCCGACTGGGCGCCGTACTGCGCGGTGTCCAGCAGCTTGTGGAAGGCGTGGTCCTCGATCGCGGCCAGTTCCACGGCGGCCGCCCGCTCCAGGTACAGCTCGGTCGCCACCCGCTCCACCTTGGGCTCCAGACGCCCCGTGGCATACGTCGACGCGGCCCGCAGCACCGCCCCGACGAACAGTGCCACGGCCATGGCGGCCAGCGCGGGGGCGGCGTCGCGCAGCCCGTCCTCGATCGGACCGCCGCCGATCAGCCGGCCCAGCACGCTGTTCACCGCGAGCAGGCTCACCGCCTGGGCCATGCCCCGGCCGACCTCGGCCGCCATCACGGTCCGGGCGGCCCGCGGGTCGGCCTGCCGGGCCAACCGCAGGCTGACGGCGAGGAGGGAGGGCAGCCGGATCAGCATGGCGCGGAAGTTCAGCTCCAGGAAGGCGTCCCGGTGCTGGTTCCAGCCCGTGTCGTAGCGGAGCGGGCCCCCGAACAGCAGCCGCTCCGACTCGGACACCTCACGCCCGTCAGGACCCTGCTGCTTCGGCACCTTCCGCACCGGCGACCTCCCCGAAAGTGGACAAGTGGCCACTATCGCGGCAGGCGCCGCGAGAAGGCAGGGCGCAGGACGGGGAAGCGGATGCGCGCGGGCGCGCGCCGGGATGACGCCGTGGTGCGCTCGCACGGGGAGCGATCACTGGGCGCGACCAGAGAGCACGATCGCAGGGCTCATGTGCTGCGGTGGTGCGAGGACGGCGTGTGCGGTGGTGCGAGGACGGCGCGTGCGGTGGGGGCGGTCAGTGACCAGTGCCTGGGGTGGCTTACGCGCTGACCTGGCGTGACCAGGTCGGTGCCGTGCCCGTGAGGCGGCACACGGCCAGGTAGAGGGGGATCGGCGGGGTGTACGGAAGCGTGCCGTCCGGTCGGTGGACGAGGTCCGGGCCGTGCGGGGTGTCCGGGATGATCGCGCCCGTGGCGTAGTGCGCCGGGGCGGGCCACTCCAGGGCGTAGTCCGAGTCGGACGGGACGAGCCACCACCAGTGCGTGTCGTCGGCGTAGACGCAGCCCACGCGGGGCAGGCGGGGCATGAGCAGGGGGCCGAAGCGGGCCGGGACGGCGACGGCGTCGCAGCCCAGCGGGGCCGTCATGTCCTGCGGCACGGTGAGCCGGCGGGGTGCCGTGGCCCGGCCGCGGCCACGCCCGAGGCGTACGAGCGTGTCGAGGCTGAGCACCGACGCCCGACCGGGCACAGCACTCACGTGGTGTCCCGGTCCAGGTCCCGTCCGGTCCCCGAGCGCGGGTGGAGCGGATGGAGCGGGCGGTGCGGACGCCAGGAAGGTGTCTCGCCGTCGGGGCCGAAGGCCGGTCCGGCCGACCACACGGGACTGATCCCGGACGGACTGATCCCGGAGCCGGTCGCGGCACTGATCCCGGGTCCGGGCGTGAGCGCGGCCGGGTGGCCGCCGGTCTCCGGGCGGTGCTGCCGCTGCGGGGCCACGCGCGGCAGCGGAGCGTCGGTCGCGGGGGCGGCGCGGTGCGCTCGCGGTGCCGGGCCGTACAGCCGACCCCGGGGCTCGACGCCCCGGCGCCCCTGCTCGCCGTGGCCGGCGGGGGTGGAGACGCCAGGGGCGTGGGCGGGGTCGACGGATTGGCCGGGGTCGGCCGGGGTGCCGGGGGCGGCCGGGGTGCCGGGGTCGTCCTCGTCACCCGAACCGTCGGCCGGTCCCCGCTTGGGCCGGGAGCCCCAGCCGAGGTCGTTACGGGGGGCGGCGAGGCCGCCGTAGGTCCCGGACGGGTCGCCGTGCGATCCGGCATCCTCCAGGGAGCCGGCGTCGGAGGGGCAGAGGGCGTCGCCGGGGGAGGTGGCGTCGCCGTGGGGTACGGCCAGGCCGTCCCACCCCTCGCCGTGATCCCGCAAGTCGCCCCCGCGGGCCAGGTCGGCCCAGACGAGCAGGCCGGAACCCTGCTCGTGGGCCCCCCAGGCGTGACAGAGCGCGTCGACGAGGAACAGTCCCCTGCCGTGCTCCTCGTCGGGGCGCTGCGGGGACGGGTGCGGCTCACCCGGTGCGCAGCCCTCGTCACGCACGGCTATGCGCACGAGGTCGCCCCGGTCGTGCAGCTCGCACACGACGGTGCCGCTCGCCGTGTGCACGATGGCGTTGGTGACCAGCTCGGATATGACCAGGGCAGCTGTGTCGCAGGTGTCCTCGCACACCGACCAGCCGGTCAGCCGGGCCCGTGCCAGGCGTCTTGCCTGCGCGGGAGAGCCCGGATGGGCGGCCAGTTCGAATCGGAACCGGCGCTCGGCAGCGGCCTGGTCGGGGCCTGCTCCCTCCCCCACTCTCGACTGCGCTCGAGCGGGGAAACCCCCATCGGCACCGAGACCTTGGGGGAGGCCATCGGCGCCGAGACCCTGGGGGAGGCCTGCGGCGGCGTCTGTTCCTAAGGGCGCGGACGGAATCACGCTTGCCACTATCGCCCCGCCGTGAACACTTGGCAAGTGTCACTCTGAAAAATGCAGAGTGCTGTGTGACGCGGTGGGACGCCGTGGCACACTGCTCGCAACAGCACGTCGAGCGGCGCCAGTTGGGATCACCGAAGATCCGTACCCAGTCGTACAGATCTTCGAATCGGTCTTCGAATGGCGCCGCAGGGCTGTCAGGTTCTTTTCGTGACCGGCCGGCCGGGCCCATCAGGCCCGCCCGGCAGGGCTCTTCGTGGAGGTGGAGCGTGAGCGAACCGCGGTCCGCGCCGACGGTCGGCCAGGTCGTCCTCGGTCGGCGCCTGCTGGACCTGCGGGAACGCGCCGGGCTCAAGCGCGAGGAGGCCGCCCGCATCCTGCGCGTCGCGCCCGCCACCGTCCGTCGCATGGAGATGGCCGAGGTCTCTCTCAAAATCCCGTACCTCCAGCTGCTGCTGAAGGCGTACGGGGTGAGCGACGAGGAGGCCGAAGGGTTCGTCCGGTTGGCCGAGGAGGCGAACAAGCCCGGCTGGTGGCAGCGTTTCCACGACGTCCTCCCCGGCTGGTTCTCGATGCACGTCAGCCTCGAGGGCGCGGCCACCCTGATCCGCCAGTACGAACCCCACTTCGTCCCCGGCCTGCTCCAGACCGAGGACTACGCGCGCGGCGTCCTGAGGTCCGGCGCCATCGGCCAGACCCGGCCGGAGGACATCGAGAGCCTCGTCGACCTGCGCATGCGACGTCAGGAACTGCTCACCCGGCGGGACGCGCCCCGCCTGTGGGTCGTGATGGACGAGACGGTGCTGCGCCGCCCGGTCGGCGGCCCGGAGGTGATGCGCGCGCAGATCGACAAACTGCTCGAAGCCACGAAGCTGCCCCATGTGACGCTGCAGGTCGCCCCGTTCTCCTCGGGGCCGCACCCCGGCACGTACGGGCCCTTCGTGCTGTTCCGATTCGCCATGCCGGAGCTTCCGGACATGGTCTACAGCGAGTACCTGACCGGCGCCGTCTACCTCGACGCGCGTACCGAGGTGGCGACCCACCTCGAGGTCATGGACCGCATGGCGGCGCAGGCCGCTACGGCACATCGCACGAAGGAGATCCTCCGGGATCTCCGCAAGGAGCTGTGAATGGATCGCATCAAGCCGCGCAAACGGGTTTACAACGGCATGCCCGCGCGGGACTTGGGCAGCGAAGGCTGGCACAAGCCGTGGAGCGGCGGCAACGGCGGGAACTGCCTGGAGGCGATGAAACTGGCCGACGGGCGGATCGCCGTCCGTCAGTCGACCGACCCGGACGGTCCGGCGCTGATCTACACCACCGACGAGATGACGGCCTTCATCGAGGGCGCGAAGGCGGGTGAGGCGGACTTCCTGCTGTCATGACGTGACGGTCGTGACCTGCTTGCCCTTCTCTGAGCTCGACCCCTTTGTGTCGTTTCTTTCTACTGGTGCTGAATTGACTATCCATTGCGTCTTACGGAGTGCCTCATGACCGGGCAGGACCCGATTCCCGCCGTCGGGATCGACACCAGCAAGCCCCATCCCGCGCGGATGTACGACTGGTATCTGGGCGGCAAGGACAACTACCCCGTCGACGAGGAGATGGGCCGGCAGATGCTGGCCCTCGACCCGCGCGTCCCGGTGATGGCCAGGGTCAACCGCGCCTTCATGCACCGGGCCACCCGCTGGCTCGCCAACAACGGTGTACGGCAGTTCCTCGACGTCGGCACGGGCATCCCGACCGAACCCAACCTCCACCAGGTCGCCCAGCAGATCGCGCCCGACGCGCGCGTGGTCTACTGCGACAACGACCCGATCGTGCTGGCCCACGCGGCCGCCCTGCTGCGCAGCACGCCCGAGGGCGTCACGGAGTACCTGCAGGCGGACGTCCGCGACCCGGCCACCATCCTCGAAGGGGCCAGGAAGATCCTGGACTTCGACCGGCCGGTCGCCCTGTCACTGGTCGCGCTGCTGCACTTCATCTCCGACGAGGACGGCGCGCACGAACTGGTGGACCGGCTGCTCGCCGAACTCCCGTACGGCAGCTACCTGGTCATGACTCACGCCACCGCCGACTTCACCCCGGAGGAGTCCGCGGCGGCCACGGCGAAACTGAAGGCCGCCGGCGTCACCCTGGCGCTGCGCTCCCGCGAGGAGGTCACGCGCTTCTTCGACGGCCTGGACCTGGTCGACCCCGGCGTCGCCGTCGTCCCCGACTGGCATCCTGAACTGGGCGACCCGGTCCCGGGCCAGGACGACGGCGTGATCCCGGGCTACGGGGCGGTGGGACGGAAGCCCTGACGCCTCGGCAGGCGCTCGGGATCTAAGCAGCGGCCTCGGCCGTCGGCGTGGTGCCTCACTCGGCGGCCTCGGCCGTCGGCGTGGTGCCTCACTCGGCGGTCGGGCCGCGCCGGGTGTCCGGCGGGGGTGTCAGCACCCCGCACAACGCCTCCAGCGCCGCGCCGTACGCGTGCTCCGACGGGGTCGCCTGGCCGACCACGAGTCCGTCCCCCGCCTCCATGGCGGTCTCCGGGTGGCGGAAGGCGGCCAGGCCGTCCAGGGCGATGCCCTGCCAGGCGGCCGCCTTGAGCGTGGAGCGCTCGGTGCCCGGCGGCAGCCGCAGCACCGCGTGCAGGCCGGCCGCGACGCCGGTGACCTCGACGTGCGGCGCGTGCTCGGCGAGCGCCTCGACCAGCCGGTCCCGGCGCCGGCGGTACCGCTGCCGCATGCGCCGCACATGACGGTCGTACGCCCCGCTGACGATGAAGTCGGCGAGGCCCAGCTGGTCGAGGACGCTCGCCCAGGCCTCCCGCTCGCCCTTGGCCGCGAGGACGTCGTCGACGTACCGCTCCGGCAGCACCATCCAGCCCAGCCGCAGGGCCGGTGACAGGCTTTTGCTGACCGAACCGATGTGGATCACCCGCTCGGGGTCGAGGCCCTGGAGGGCGCCGACGGGCTTGCGGTCGTAGCGGAACTCGCCGTCGTAGTCGTCCTCCAGCACCACCGCGCCACGCGCGCGTGCCCAGTCGATCACGGCCGTCCGGCGTGACGCGTGCAGCGGACCGCCGGTCGGGAACTGGTGCGCCGGCGTGAGCAGTACGCCCCGCTCCCGCTCCAGCAGGCCGACCCGCGCGCCGGCCTCGTCGAGGGGGAGCGGAACCGTCCGCACGCCCGCCGCCGCCAGCAGGTCGCGGTGGAAGCCGAGCCCGTACGCCTCCACGGCCAGCGGACCGCGCAGCACCCCGCCCCCGCCCTGCCCGAACAGCAGGCGCACCGCGTGCGCGAAACCCGAGCAGATCACGATGCGTTCGGGCTCGGTACGCACCCCACGCGCGCGTGCCAGGTACTCGGTGAGCGCCTCGCGCAGTTCACGGCGGCCGGCCGGGTCACCGGGCCCGAACACCTCGTTGGGCGCCTGCTGCAGGGCCCGCCGATAGGAGGCCAGCCAGGCCGTGCGCGGGAACGCCGACGCGTCCGGAGTGCCCTGCCTGAGGTCGTGCAGCGGGCCACGCGCGCGTGGAGGTGCCTTTCTGGGGAGGCGTACGGCGTGTCGCAGCGGTTCCGCCCGCTCGGCGACCCGCGTACCGGAACCTTGACGCGCGGTCAGCCAGCCCTCCGCCACCAGCTCCGCGTACGCGTCGGCCACCGTGTTGCGCGCGACCCCGAGGTCGGCGGCGAGCGAACGGTACGGCGGCAGCCGGGTCCCCGGCGCGAGCCGCCCGCTGCGCACGGCCTCCCGCAGCGCCCGGATCAGCGCGGCCCGCCGCCCGCCCGGCCCGGACAGCTCCAGGTGCAGGTCGGCGCCGATCCGCTCCGCGGAATTGACCCACGATTCCCCCATGGAAATGCACCCTACCGGGGGTCTTTCCGGCCCGTAGGTTGAGTGACATGACGACGCACACGATCGACACGACGACCATCGGCACTACGGCCACCGGCGCGACGGCCGGCGACTCGACGGCCATCGGCGCCGGTGGCGCGGGCGACGCCACCGGCGCCTCTGCGGTCCCCGTCGCCTCCTCCGCCGCGATCGCCGCCGCCGGGGCCGCCCGCACCCGCCTCGACTTCGCCCGGTCCGCCCGCAAGGCCTTCCGCGCCCTCGTCGGCTTCGACGCCGCCGCCCGCGAGGGCCTCGACCCCGCCCTCGTCGAACTGATCCAGATCCGCGCCTCCCACCTCAACCACTGCGCGTACTGCCTCCACATGCACACCAACGACGCCCGCAAGGCCGGCGAGAGCGAGGACCGCCTGCACATGGTCGCCGTCTGGCGCGAGGCCCGGCACTTCTTCACCGAGAAGGAGCAGGCCGCCCTGGCCCTGACGGAGGCGGTCACGCTGGTGGCCGACGGAGGCGTCCCGGACCAGGTCTACGCCGAGGCCGCGGCCCACTTCGACGACGCGGAACTCGCCCAGGTCCTGGCTCTGATCTGCACGATCAACACGTGGAACCGCGTGGCCCTCGCGACGGCCAAGGTCGCGGGGACGGACGTGCGCCGCTGACCTGCGGTCTCTGCCCTCCCTGCGATCTCTGGGGCCTCTGCGGTCGCTGCGATCCCTGCGGTCTGGTCACTGGGGTCCCTGTGATCCCCTGCGATCCCCTGCGGTCCCTGCGGTTTCAGCGGTCCCAGCGGTCGCTAGGATCCCTGCGGTCTCGGGGGTTCCTCGGTTCCCGGGCTGCCCGGTTGACTCGCCGCTGAGGCCGCGAGACCGTGACAGGCCCCGTGGCTGCCGCACCGGCTGCCACGAGGCCTGCCCATACCCCCAGTCCCCGCGGCAAGCCGGCCCTACGCGCTCATGGGCCGGTCGTTCGGCCCGACAGGTGCCGGCAGCCGGGAACTGCCCGTCAGATGGCGGTCGACGGCCGCCGCCACCGCTCGTCCCTCCGCGATCGCCCACACGATCAGCGACTGCCCGCGCGCCGCGTCCCCCGCGACGAACACGCCCGGCACGTTCGTCGCGAAGTCCGCGTCCCGCGCGATCGTGCCGCGCGGCTCCAGCGCCAGCTCCAGCTGCTCGACGAGCCCGTCCTCCCGGTCGGGTCCGGAGAAGCCGAGGGCGAGCAGGACGAGGTCGGCGGGGAGCGCCCGCCCGGTGTCCGCGACCGGCCGCCGCTGCGCGTCCACCTCGACGAGGTGCAGGGCGCGGACGTGGCCGCTCTCGTCGCCGGTGAAGCGGAGCGTGGACGCCGCGAAGAGCCGCGCGTCGGCGTCCGCCGCCGGCGCCGTCCGAAGATCGCGCGCCTCTTCGTGCGCGGCCGACAGCCGGTAGATCTTCGGGTACGTCGGCCAGGGATCCGTGTCCTCGTCGCGCTCCGCGCCCGGCTGGGCGTAGATGTCCAGCTGGGTCACGGACGCGGCACCCTCCCGTACGGCCGTCCCCAGACAGTCCGCCCCGGTGTCGCCGCCGCCCACGATCACCACGTGCTTGCCGGCGGCGGACATCGGCGAGGCCTCCAGATCCCCCTCGCACACCCGGTTGGCCAGTGGCAGGTACTCCATCGCCTGATGGATCCCGGTCAGCTCCCGTCCGGGCACGTGCAGTTCACGCCACGCCGTCGCCCCGGTGGCGATCACCACGGCGTCGTAGCGTGCCCGCAGATCGGCCGCCATGACGTCCCGCCCGACCTGCGTCGACGCACGGAACTTGGTCCCCTCGGCCCGCATCTGCTCGATCCGCCGTTCCAGGTGGCGCTTCTCCATCTTGAACTCGGGAATGCCGTACCGCATCAGGCCGCCGATCCGGTCGTCCTTCTCGTAGACGGCGACCGTGTGTCCGGCCCGGGTGAGCTGCTGCGCCGCGGCCAGGCCGGTGGGCCCGGAGCCGATCACCGCGACCGTCCGCCCGGACAGCCGCTCCGGCGGCCGCGGCGGTGTGAACCCCTCCTCCCAGGCCCGGTCGGCGATGGCGGCCTCCACGTTCTTGATGGTGACGGCGGGCTGGTTGATGGCGAGCACGCACCCGGCCTCACAGGGCGCCGGACACAACCGGCCGGTGAACTCGGGGAAGTTGTTGGTCGCGTGCAGCCGGTCGCTCGCCGTCCGCCAGTCCTCCCGCGACACGAGGTCGTTCCATTCGGGAATCAGGTTGCCGAGCGGGCAGGCGTCGTGACAGAAGGGGATGCCGCAGTCCATACAGCGGTCCGCCTGCTTGCTGATGATCGGCAGCAGTGCTCCGGGGACGTACACCTCGTCCCAGTCCCGAACCCGTTCCTCGACCGGCCGGCGGGGCCAGTCCTGGCGGGGGGTGGTCATGAATCCCTTGGGATCGGCCATGGCCGTGTTCCTTGCGTACGCGGGCGGCGGGCCGTGCGTCATCGGGCGGCACTCTTTCGGCCACGATACGTCCGGCCGGTCACTTGCGCAGAGCTCGGGCAGCGCATTCTCGCTGGGTGGGACCTGGGTGGGACCTGGGTGGGACGGGGGCGTCAGGTGAGAGCCAGTACGTACAGGACGGCGGCGGCGGCCGACGCGACCGTGCGGACGTGGTTCCACGCCGTCCATCCGCGCACGTACGTCGGCCAGTACGAAGCCGCCTCCGCGGTGCCCGGGGCCAGCTTGAGCAGGGCGTTGTTGCGCGGCACGTTCGCGATCGCCGTCACCCCGAACGACCCGAACAGATACAGCGCGCTGCCCAGCAGCAGTTCCACCGTTCCCTCGTCCGGCCACAGCACGAACGTCACCACAGCGATCACCGCGCACACCACCGCCGAGCCGAGGAACACGATCATGAACGCCGGAGTCACCGCGCTCACATTGATCGCGTTCATCGCCGCCACACCCTGGGCGGGCGGCAGCGAGGCCAGCCCCCTCATCACGAAGGTCGAGAACCCGCAGAAGGTACCCGCGACCAGCCCGGTCCCGAGCACCCCAAGCACCGTCAGCGCGAAGTACGGTCCATCGATCGTCAAGGTCAACTCCCACGTCGAGTTCTGCGCCGAGTCCTACGCGTCCCCTGCCGAGTCCCGCGTCGATCAAGGGGACCGCCCGGCACCGGACGACATCACCAGTGAATTCCCGGGCGCGGACGGAGGCCATCGCCACAAGCCTCGGAAACATACGCGAGCGTCCAGACGGCGACTCCGCCGGAGGCTCGGCACCTCACGACGCGACGGAACCGATCCGCGCCCCCCACCCCCACTCCCGCAGCACCGTCTCCACCCCCGCCATGATCCGCAGACGTGCCTCACGCCGCGGCACCCCGCTCATCAGCAACCGGTCGTACGGCGTGTCCCTATGCCGTACGGACGCCACGACCGCGGAGACGACGGCCCCCTCGGACAACGCCCGGCCGGCCGCGCTGCGCCCCACCCGCCCGCTGCCCCGCTCCGACGCGTGCGCGGCGATCACGCGGGCCCGTTCCGCGGGGCAGCCGGGGAACAGCCGGAGGATCTCCGCCGCGAAGGCTTCCGTGAACCGCGCGTCCTGAGTCGCCCGCCGCCGCGCGTCCCGCGCCCGGCGCCGCCGTCTCGCCTCGGCGTCCACCAGGCACCGCGCCTCGGCGCGGGCCAGCCCCGCCTCCTCGACGAGGACGCCCTGCCGCTCGTAACGCCCCTTGCGCCGGTTGAACCGGACGACGACCACGGACAGCGTGCTCTCCTCCCGTGACCTGCGCGTCAGTGCCGTGTCGCCGCGCGGCAGGAACACCAGGTGATCCAGGTCGGCACAGTCGAGGCAGCGCGGTGCGCCGTCCTCCAGGACGAGCATCGGCAGCGGCCCGCGGCGGCACCCGGCACAGTGCCTGCGCCGCAGCGGCTGGACGACGAGAAGCCCGGTACGGGGCGGGGGAGTTGCGAGGCCCGGCATAGTGGCTTCATTCCCCCTGGTGAGCCCGGCACCACGTACTCCTTCCCGTCCGCCGACGAACTGTCCGAACCGCGCGTCCCGCCACGTCTCCCCCTCCGCACCCTGCCCACCTGCTCGTCTCTGCCTACCTGCCCTTCTCTGTCCACCCGTCCTTCCCCGCCGACCGCGCCGACGCGCGTGCCCGGGGTGAAGTCCGCCTCCTGAATGTGCTCGTCGCCGCGCGTGCCCGGGGTGGGATTCGCCCCCGTATCTCCTCGCCGCACTGCCTGCCGAACCGAGAACGCCCCGGGTGTCGGTCTGCGGTCTGCGGTCTGCGGTCTGCGGTTGTCGGTCCGGTCGTCGGTCTGGGGTCGTCGGTCCGTCGTCTGGCGTCTGGCCGTCCGCCGCCCGCCCTGTCCGGGAGCGCGACGCGTCCGGATCGGTGTCTGGCGCATCATGGGCCGTGTGCGACTCGAAGCGATCACCTGGGAACGGCTCGGCGACCTCCTCGCCGACCGGCTGCGCGACCTGACGCCCGACGACGGCAGTCCCTGGCCGCGCGTCGCCCTCGACGGCGCTCCGGCGGCCCGCCCCGGTGACCTCGCCCAACGCGTCGCCGATGCCCTGCGCATACGTGGCCGCCCTTCCCGGGTCGTCGACACCCACGGCTTCCTGCGTCCCGCCTCGCTCCGCCTGGAGTACGGCCACCACGACGTCGAGGCCTACTACAACGGCTGGTTCGACACCGGCGCCCTGTGGCGCGAGGTCTTCGGCCCCCTCGAACCCGGAGGCGACGGCCGGATCCTCCCCGACCTCCGCGACCCCGTCACCGACCGCGCAACCCGCAGCCCCTACGTCCAACTCCCGCCCGGTGGTGTCCTCTTGCTCCACGGCCCCCTCCTGCTGCGTCACTGGTTCCCCTTCGACCTGACCGTCCACGTCCTCCTCTCCCCGGCCGCCCTGCGCCGTCGCACCCCCGAGGGCGACCACTGGACGCTGCCCGCCTTCGAGCGTTACGCCCAGGAGACCGACCCGGCGGCCACGGCCGACGTCCTCGTCCGGGCCGACGACCCCCGGCATCCGGCGTGGAACGGGTGAGCCGCGCGCAAGGATGATCGGGCCAATCCCTTTTCAATGCACGTGCATGTAACTAGGCTGCCATCATGACGATCTCCTCGCAGACCCCCGTCTCCTTCGACGCCCCCGTCCGTGCCCTCCTCGACGGCAGGAACTTCGCCTCCGTCGCCACCCTCGGCCCCGACGGCTCCCCGCAGAACTCGGTGGTCTGGATCAAACGGGAGGGCGACACCGTCCTCTTCTCCTCCACCGACGGCCGTCAGAAGGTACGCAACCTCCGCCGTGACCCCCGTATCAGCCTGACGGTCTTCGACCTCGCCGACCCCTACACCTCGGCCGAGATCCGCGGCACCGCCGAGATCCTCCCGGACGTGGACAAGCGGCTCCCGCACGAGCTCTCCCACAAGTACCTCGGCATCGATCCGCCGGCGGAGCGGGACGACGAGGTGCGCGTGATCGTCCGTGTCGTACCGCGGAAGGTCGTGGGGTTCTCGGTCTGAGGGCCGAAGGTGCGCCCACCCTCCGTCCCGGCGAAAATTGAGGGCGCCGGGATACGAGATCGCAGACCGCCGGACAGTGGCGCGGTTCCGCGTCGCGCCGGCCGTCCGGCACCGGGAGGTACCTCATGACCACCGCCGGAGAGATCATGCACCGGGGAGCGCAGTGGATCCCCGCCCACGAGACCCTCGACCGCGCCGCCCAGCTGATGCGCGAGCTCAACGTCGGAGCGCTGCCCATCAGCGACGAGAACGAGCGGCTCTGCGGCATCCTCACCGACCGCGACATCGTCGTGGGCTGTGTGGCCATGGGGCACGACCCCGCCAAGGTCACCGCCGGCCAGATGGCCCAGGGCACCCCGCGCTGGATCGACGCCGGAGCCGACGTCGGCGAGGTGCTCCAGGAGATGCGGGAGCACCAGATCCGCCGCCTGCCGGTGATCGAGAACAAGCGCCTGGTGGGCATGATCAGCGAGGCCGACCTCGCCGAGCACCTGACCGAGGATCAGATGGCCGCGTGGGCCGAGAGCGTCTACGCCCGGACCGGCCCCGCCCGGCACTGACGCCGGCCGTTCACAGCCAGCCGTTGCGCCGGAAGCCGCGGTACAACACCAGACAGGCGAGGGATATCACCCCGATGACCATGCCGTAGCCGTACCTCCAGTGCAGCTCCGGCATGTGGTCGAAGTTCATGCCGTACATCCCGCAGACCATCGTCGGCACGGCGACGATCGCGGCCCAGGCGGTGATCTTCCGCATGTCCTCGTTCTGCGCGACCGTGACCTGCGCGAGGTGCGCCTGGAGGATCGAGTTGAGCAGTTCGTCGAAGGCGGCGATCTGTTCCGTGGCCCGCATGAGATGGTCGGAGACGTCCCGGAAGTAGGCCTGTATCTCCGGGTCCACCACCCGCACCGGCCGGTCCGAGAGGTCCATCAGGGGCCGGCCGAGGGGCACCACCGCCCGCTTCAGCTCCAGGAGTTCGCGCTTGAGCTGGTAGATGCGCCCCGGGTCGGCCCGCGCGCCGTTCTCCGCGAACACGTCCATCTCGACATGGTCGATGTCCGCCTGCACGGCGTCGATGACGTTGAGATATTCGTCGACGACATGGTCCGCGACCGCGTGCAGGACAGCCGACGGTCCCTTCGCGAGCTGGACGGGGTCGGACTCCAGCTCCTCACGCAGCGGACCGAGCGAGCCGTGCCGCCCGTGCCGCACGGTGATGACGAAGTCACGGCCGACGAACACCATGATCTCGCCGGTGTCGACCACCTCACTGGTGGCCGTGAGCTGCTCGTGCTCCACGTAGCAGACCGTCTTGAACACCGCGAACAGGGTCTCGTCGTACCGCTCCACCTTCGGGCGCTGGTGGGCCTCGACCGCGTCCTCGACCGCCAGCGGATGCAGGTCGAACAGCTCGGCGATGCCCGCGAACTCGTCGTTCGTCGGCTCGTGGAGGCCGAGCCAGACGAAGCCGTGGCCGCTCTTGCGCACCCGCTCCACGGTGTCGACGAGGTCGCCCGCGACCGGCGCCCGAGCGCCGTCCTGGTACGACACGCAGTTCACCACCGAGGAGCCCAGCGGGGACCGGGCGGGGTGGCTCAGGTCGACCCGCGTACGCCGCCGGGCCAGCCGTGCCATCTTCCGCAGGCCGCCGACCGTGCCCAGGCCGGTGACCTTCCGCAGATTCCCTGCCATGGTCATCTGGATCTCCTCGCATGGATCTCCCCGTGGCGCGTTCCTGCGCCCTGGCGCGCCAGTTTGCCAGGCCCGCGCGGGCCGTGGGTAAGCCTGTGGACAGGGGAGGTTCCGCTTTGTTCCCGCCTGTGGACGGCCCCTTGAGGATCCTGTGGACGGCCCCTTGAGGGTCTGCCCGCGGCAGGATGTCCCACCCCTGCCCCGCCCCCCTCCGTATGCCCTCCCCATCCCGTTCAAGCCCACTGTCGGCCACCGCCGGCCAGGGCATACCGGCCGCGTCGACCCCCTCGGGCGACCGGGACAACTGGGATGATCGTCGCATGACGCCAACCGACCGGTACCTCCTCGACAACCAGCGGACCGAGGCGGGAGAACGCTTCGACGCCTTCGCCACCCTCTTCGATCCCACGACGTTCCGGCACCTCGAGGACCTGGGCGTCGGACCCGGCTGGCGCTGCTGGGAGGTCGGGGCGGGCGGCACTTCCGTGGTCTCCTGGCTGGCGAAGAAGGTCGGGCCGACCGGCAAGGTGGTCGCGACCGACATCGACACCTCGCGGCTGACCCCGGCCGCCCGCCCGCCGGTCGAGGTACGTGTCCACGACGTAGGCGCCGAGCAGCCGCCGGCGGAGGGCTTCGACCTGGTGCACGCCCGGCTGGTCCTGGTTCATGTGCCGCAGAGGGAGCGGGCGTTGCAGTCGATGGTCAGGGCCCTGCGCCCCGGCGGGCGGCTGCTGGTCGAGGACGCGGATCCCGCCCTGCAACCCCTGGTCTGTCCCGACGAACACGGCCCCGAACAGCAACTGGCGAACCGGATCCGGCACGGCTTCCGCAAGCTCCTCGCCGACCGGGGCGCCGACCTCTCCTACGGCCGCACACTCCCGCGCCTGTTCCGCGAGGCAGGGCTGCGCCGCGTCGAGGCCGACGCCTACTTCCCGCTCACCTCAGCCGCCTGCGCCGCCCTGGAGTCCGCGACGGTCCGTCAGATCCGCGACGACCTCGTCACCGCCGGCCTCGCCACCGACGACGACATCGACCGGCACTTGGCCAACGTCGCCTCCGGGGCCATGGACCTGGCGACGGCGCCGATGATCTCGGCGTGGGGGCGGAAGGGATAGGCCGGCCGCCTCAGGAGCATGCGCTGGGGCCTTTCCCTTGCCGGGCGGCGCGCTACGCCCGATGTCCGTCGTGCGGCCGCCACCGTCACCTGGTGGCCTTGGTGCGGTCGGTGTCGATACCAGGTGCCTGGCACGCGGCCGACTCGAACGCGGTGTTTGTGGTGCGGTCGGTGTCGATACCAGGTGCCTGGCACGCGGCCGGCCCGAACCCGGCGCTCATGGTGCGGTCGGCGTCGATGTCCGGTGTCCGTGGTGCGGCGGCATCGATACCCGGTGTCCGTGGTGCGGTCGGCTCGTACCCGGTGTCCATCGTGCGGCCGACGCCGCGCTGTTCGGTGACCGCGTGGGCGGGCCGCCGGTGGCCCGCTCTTCCACCCTGGCCGGTGCCGGCAGGGGCACGCCTGATCCGGGTCCGTTCCGGCCGGTGCTCACCGTCGGTTCATCCGCATCCGTATCCGGTCCGGCCACCGCTCACCGTCGGTGGCGGACCGTCATCTGCCGCCGGACGTCGCCGGACGGGTCGCCGTCATCCCGGTCGGCGCGGACGGGTCCGCCGCCGATTCGTCTCCGGGTGAGGGAGGCCTGCCGCCCACGCGTTCCACCGCACGCGCGCCCGCTCTGCATCCCTCGGCCGCCGCGTCGCCGGGCGCGGCACCCGCCAGCAGGGCGGCGAGGAAAGCGCCCGTGAAGGCGTCGCCCGCACCCGTGGTGTCCCGGGGCGTCGCGGGGACGGCGGGGACGCGGGCGGTCACGGCACCGTTCCGGGCCACCAGCGCGCCGTCCGCCCCCTGCTTGGCCACCACCAGCGGGACGTGACGGCTCAGTTCGACCGCCGCGTCCGCCCCGTCGGCCAGCCCGGTCAGCAGACAGGCCTCGTCACGGCTGGGCAGCAGGACGTCCACTCCCTGAACGAGCGCCAGGAAGCGGTCCGCCCCCAGCTCGGCCAGGAACCCCGCCGACGCCGGGTCAAGGCTCACCGGCACCCCACGCGCGCGTGCCGACGTCAACGCCGTCCGCACCAGCGCGCGTCCGGACGCGGAGAACAGCAGGTACCCCGACAGGTGCAGCCGGTCCACCCCGTTGAGCAGGGTGTCCGACCAGTCGCCGGGATCGAGCCTCAGGGAGGCGCCGCTGTCGGTGAGGAACGTCCGCTCGGCCGCCGCCGCCGTGTCGACCAGGCAGATCACCGTCGCGGTCGTCGCCTCGGGATCGACGACGAGCCGGGGCCGCACCCCGCAGTCGATCAGCTCCCGTTCGTGCCAGGCCACCGCGTCCGCGCCCACCCGGCCCAGCAGCCGCACGTCCGCACACCCCCAACGTGCCGCCCAGCACGCCACGTTGGCGCCGGCCCCGCCCGGCACGGTGCGGATCACGGCAGCCGTGTCCGTCCCCGGAGCCAGTGGTCCTCGATGCCGCGCGACGACGTCCGTCACGACGTCCCCGACGACCAGCAACGCCCCACCACCTGGACGCTCGTCCCCGGACCCACCGGCCGCCGGGCCGCGACGCCGACCCACCCCGCCCGGCCTCCCGGTCACGCCCCGGCCCAGGCCGCGGCGATCCGCCCCGCCAGCCGCACGTTGCCGCGCACCGCCGCGAGATTGGCGCTCAGGGACGCGCCGTCGGTGTGCCGCACCAGGTAGTCGAGCAGGAACGGCGTCACGGCCTGACCGGTCACCCCCTCCGCCTCGCACGCGTGCAGCGCTTCGGCGAGCACGCGCGCGTGCAGCTCCGGATCCAGCTGCTCCGTCTCCGCGACCGGATGGGCGACGATCAGTGCCGACTCCGGCGCCCCCAGCGCGTCCTGCGCGCGCATCACGTCCGCCACCTGCTGCGGGCTGTCGAGCGTCCAGTCCACCGGATGCCCGGAGTCTGACAGGTAGAAGCCGGGGAAGCGGTCCGTGCCGTACCCGGCCACGGCGACGCCCAGTGTCTCCAGCCGCTGCAGGGTGGCCGGCACGTCCAGGATCGACTTCACCCCGGCGCACACCACGGTGATCCGGGTGCGCGCCAGCAGACCCAGGTCGGCCGACTCGTCCTGGGTCACCGTCCACTCCCGGTGCACCCCGCCGAGCCCGCCCGTCGCGAACACCCGTACCCCCGCCGACGCCGCCAGCAGCGCGGTCGCGGAGACCGTGGTCGCCCCGCTCGCCCCCGCGGCGACCGCGAGCGGCAGGTCGCGGTGGCCCAGCTTGCGGATCCCGTCCTCGTTGGCGATCCGCTCCAGTTGCTCCTTGTCCAGGCCGACGTGGGGCCGCCCGTCCAGCACGGCGATCGTCGCCGGTACGGCGCCCTCCGCGCGTACGACCGCCTCCAGCTCCAGCGCCACCTGCAGGTTGCGCGGGCGCGGCAACCCATGGGCGATGATCGTGGACTCCAGGGCCACCACGGGGCGACGCGCGTCGACCGCCTCCCGCACCTCTTCCGACACCACCAGCACCACGTGCCCGCCTCCTGTCCGTCGGTCCTCCCTCATCTCTGGCGGGCCGCGCACCCGGTCAAACCCTTGCGGCCTGTGGGGGAGGACACGAGCCTTGAACGCATGACGGACAACACGACACGCCTCGACCACGTCGTCCTGTGGGTGCGCGACCCGCTCGCCGCCGCCCACTTCTACGAGAACACGGTCGGCCTGGAAGCCGTACGGGTCGCCGAGTTCGCGGCGGGCGAGGTGCCGTTCCCCTCCGTACGCGTCAACGACGAGGCACTTCTCGACCTCATGCCGCTGAGCACGGCGGAACACATGACCGTGCTCCCCGGCGCCGCGGACAGCGCGGGACACCCCGTGAACCACATCTGTCTTGCCCTGCCCCAGACGGCCTTCGACGCGCTCATCGCTCGCCTGGGCGACCGCTCCGTCCCCGTCTCGGACGTCTCGCACGGCTCCTTCGGCGCCCGTGGCAAGGCCACCCGCAGCTTCTACTTCCGCGACCCCGACGGCAATGTCATCGAGGCACGGCACTACGACTGACGCACCGGACCGGCGCCCCGGCCCGCTCGTCCGAGGTGAGCAGGCCGGCCACGCTGCCGCTCATGCCGGGGCCGGACCTCTTCGAGCAGCCCGCCAGCGGCACCTGGGCCCGGGCGCTGCTGCTCGGCGTCTCCAACCGTCCCCCGCGGCCGCGGTCCGGTGCGCCGCCGCCCCGGACCGCGGACCCGCGGCCCGGGGCAGCGGTTCAGAACAGCGGCTCGGGCAGGACGCCTTCCAGGGCGAGCAGCTTCCGCTTGGCCTCCAGACCGCCGCCGAAGCCGCCGATCCCGCCGTCGCTCTCCACGACCCGATGGCAGGGCACGACCACCGGCAGGGGATTGGCGCCCATCGCCATCCCCACGGCCTGCGCGGCCCCCGGCTGCCCCACCCGCTTCGCGAGATCGCCGTAACCGACGACCGCCCCGAACGGGACACCGGAGGCGAGCTCGCGCAGGACCTGCCGGTTGAAGCCGGAGATCAGCGACCAGTCCAGGGGCAGTTCGAAGTCGCGCCGCGTCCCCGAGAAGTAGGCCTCGACCTGACGTATCGCCTCGGCCAGCAAGGGGGAGCCGGGCGCCTCCACCGGCACCGCGCCCAGCCGGTCCGCGAGGCGGCCGAGTGCCTTGTCGCGCACCTCGGCGGTGGCGTGGAACACGACGTTGACCAGACCCTCGCGGGTCGCGGCCAGCAGCAGCGGACCAATGTCGGTGCCGACGACGGTCCACACGACCTGCTGCTCGTTCTGCCCATGGCTGTCCATGCGCCCACCGTACGGCCTGCCACTGACAGCGCCCCCGGACAGCGGGGACACCGGCCCGAGGGCGGCCGGACGTCAGGGGCGGAGCAGGGCCTGCCGCACCACGTCGGGCCTGTTGGTGATGATGCCGTCGACGCCGTACCCGGCCACAGTGCAGGCGACGGGGGCGTCGTCGACGGTCCAGACGAAGACCTTCAGCGGTTTCCCGTGCGGCCCCGGGACCGCGTGCACGGCGGAGACGTAGCTCTGGGAGGCGGACGTGTGCGAGGGGTTGATCAGGTCGGCGAAGCGCGCGTACCGGGGAAGGTCCGCCTCGGACGGCTTGCCCAGCAGCCCGGTCGTGACCGCCGGCCGCAGATCGTGGACGGCCCGCAGGCTGTCGGCGCTGAAACTCTGCACGATCAGCCGGCCCGCCAGGTGCCGCCGGTCGAGCCAGCCCTCGTTGCTCAGCACCTTCAGGGTTTCCCCCTCGATCCGCGGATACAGCTGGGGATTCTTGATCTCCAGAAGCAGCTTCTGATGGTGATGCCCGACACGACGGAGGTACTCCTTCAGTGTCGGCACGCGCGCGCCCGCGTACGCGGAGCCGAACCAGCTCCCCGCGTCGAGCCGCGCGATCTCGGCCGCGGTGAAGTCCTTCACCTGCCAGGGAGCACGCCCGGGGAAGACCTCCTCCACGTCGGTCGTCCGGCGGAGGCTGTCGTCGTGGATCACCACGAGCTCGCCGTCCCTGGTGCGCTGGACGTCGGTCTCCACCCAACGAACGCCCAGGTCGGCCGCCGCGTCGACTGCGGCCAGCGTGTTCTCGGGAGCTCGCGCCGAAGCACCCCGATGGGCGATCACCTCAGGACGGGCACCCATGCCCCGCGCGTCGTGGACGAGAAGCAGAAGGGCGAAGGCGCCCAGAAGCGCGGTGGTCGTGGCGGCAACTGCGCGCGCGTGCATGCGTACTCCTCGCATCGAACGGTTACGTACGGCTCCACTGTGACAGCAGAGCGTCACCACCGGAGGAGTGCGGGATGACCACAGAATGAAAGGAGGCACCCGCGCCGCGCACCAGTGCCGCACATGTGGGGCAAGGGCGTGTTTCTTTGCCGGAAAATCGTTCGACCATTCCGGTGGGAGTCATACTCTCTGCGTCACCCCTGGCCGCTCACGCCGTCCTGGGAGGGGGCGCGCTACAGGGAAATCCAGCAACAGGGCGGAAGGGCAACCGCGCATGCACGGCACGGTCGACGGATTCAGTTACGGAATCGTCACCCCGCTGGTGGCCTACCTCATGGCCTGCCTCGGCGGTGCCCTGGGCCTGCGATGCACCACCAGAGCCCTGCTCGTCGCCCACTCGTGGCGCCCCGGATGGCTGGCCCTCGGTTCCGCGGCCATCGGCTCCGGCATCTGGACCATGCACTTCATCGCGATGATGGGCTTCTCGGTCGCAGGGGCCCCCATCCACTACGACAAACCGACCACCTACGCCAGCCTGGGCGTCGCCATCGTCATGGTGGGCGTAGGGATCTTCATAGTCGGTTACCGGGGAGCGACCGGCACCGCGCTGTTCACCGGGGGCACCATCACCGGCCTGGGCATCGCCTCCATGCACTACCTGGGCATGGCCGGGCTGCGTCTCGACGGCGACCTGGAGTACAACACGCTCACCGTGGCCGTGTCCGTCGCCATAGCCATGGCCGCCGCCACCGCCGCCCTGTGGGCCGCGGGACAGGTCAGGGGATTCCTCTGGAGCGTCGGCGCGAGTCTGATCATGGGCCTCGCCGTGTCCGGCATGCACTACACGGGCATGGCCGCCGTGAGCGTCCACCTGCACGCCACCGGCACGCCGACCCAGGGCGACTCTCCCGCCGGCCTGCTCGCGCCGATGCTGATCGGCCCCCTCGCCTTCCTCTGCCTCGCCGGCGTCGTCGTCCTGTTCGACCCGCTGATGGTGATGGGCAAGCCCGACTGGACGCCCGACCAGCACAAACCGGGCGTCCCCGCCCACCACCACGCCCCGCAGCCCGCCCGCCGGGTCGCGCTGCGCACCCGCCGCAAGGTGGCCGACCCCGAGACCAGGACCCCGCAGAACCGCTGATCGGACCCCGTTGTCAGTGGGGGGTCGTACGGTGGATGGCATGCGGCCCGTTTCCCACATCGAACGCACGGTGGCGCCCTTCGAGGTCGTCAGCCCCTACCAGCCCAGCGGCGACCAGCCGGCGGCCATCGCCGAGCTGGCCAAGCGCGTCGAGGCCGGTGAGAAGGACGTCGTCCTCCTGGGCGCGACCGGCACCGGCAAGTCCGCCACCACCGCGTGGATGATCGAGAAGCTCCAGCGCCCCACGCTCGTGATGGCGCCGAACAAGACCCTGGCCGCCCAGCTGGCGAACGAGTTCCGCGAGCTGCTGCCGAACAACGCGGTCGAGTACTTCGTCTCGTACTACGACTACTACCAGCCCGAGGCGTACGTCCCGCAGTCGGACACCTACATCGAGAAGGACTCCTCGATCAACGAGGAGGTCGAGCGTCTGCGTCACTCCGCGACCAACTCGCTGCTCACCCGCCGCGACGTCGTCGTGGTCGCCTCCGTCTCCTGCATCTACGGCCTCGGCACTCCGCAGGAGTACGTGGACCGCATGGTCCCCCTCAAGGTCGGCGAGGAGATCGACCGGGACGAGCTGCTGCGCCGCTTCGTGGACATCCAGTACACGCGCAACGACATGGCGTTCACCCGCGGTACCTTCCGGGTGCGCGGCGACACCATCGAGATCTTCCCGGTCTACGAGGAGCTCGCCGTCCGCATCGAGATGTTCGGCGACGAGATCGAGGCACTGTCCACCCTCCACCCGCTCACCGGCGAGATCATCAGCGACGACGAGCAGCTGTACGTCTTCCCGGCCTCCCACTACGTCGCGGGCCCCGAGCGCATGGAGCGGGCCGTCAACGACATCGAGAAGGAACTGGGCGAGCGCCTGGCCGAGCTGGAGAAGCAGGGCAAGCTCCTGGAGGCCCAGCGCCTGCGCATGCGCACCACGTACGACATCGAGATGCTCCGCCAGATCGGCACCTGCTCCGGTGTGGAGAACTACTCGATGCACTTCGACGGCCGCCTGCCCGGCTCCCCGCCGAACACCCTGCTCGACTACTTCCCGGACGACTTCCTGCTCGTCATCGACGAGTCGCACGTCACGGTGCCGCAGATCGGCGCCATGTACGAGGGCGATGCCTCCCGCAAGCGCACCCTCGTCGACCACGGCTTCCGCCTGCCCTCCGCCCTCGACAACCGCCCCCTGAAGTGGGAGGAGTTCCAGGAGCGCATCGGGCAGACCGTCTACCTGTCGGCAACACCCGGCAAGTACGAGCTCTCGCGCGGGGACGGCGTCGTCGAGCAGATCATCCGGCCCACCGGCCTGGTCGACCCCGAGGTCGTCGTCAAGCCCACCGAGGGCCAGATCGACGACCTTGTGCACGAGATCCGTGAGCGGGTCGAGAAGGACGAGCGCGTCCTGGTCACCACGCTCACCAAGAAGATGGCCGAGGACCTCACGGACTACTTCCTGGAACTCGGCATCCAGGTCCGCTACCTGCACAGCGACGTGGACACGCTGCGCCGTATCGAGCTGCTGCGCGAGCTGCGCGCCGGCGAGTTCGACGTGCTGGTCGGCATCAACCTGCTGCGCGAGGGCCTCGACCTGCCCGAGGTGTCCCTGGTGGCGATCCTCGACGCCGACAAGGAGGGCTTCCTGCGCTCCGGCACCTCCCTGATCCAGACCATCGGCCGTGCCGCACGCAACGTCTCCGGCCAGGTCCACATGTACGCGGACAAGATCACCCCGGGCATGGAGCGGGCCATCGAGGAGACCAACCGGCGCCGGGAGAAGCAGATCGCCTACAACAAGGCGAACGGCATCGACCCGCAGCCCCTGCGCAAGAAGATCAACGACATCGTCGCGCAGATCGCCCGCGAGGACGTCGACACCGAGCAGCTCCTCGGTTCGGGCTACCGTGCCAAGAAGGACGGCCGCGGCACCAAGGCGCCCGTGCCCTCCCTCGGCGACAAGGCGGCCAGGAGCGTCAAGCCCGCCAAGTCCGCGAAGGCGAAGGCGGCGAAGGAGGCCGTCCCGACCGATCGCCCCGCGGCCGAGCTCGCCGAGCAGATCGAGGAGATGACGGCGCGCATGCGGGCCGCCGCGGCGGACCTCCAGTTCGAGGTCGCCGCCCGGCTGCGCGACGAGGTCTCCGAGATGAAGAAGGAACTGCGCCAGATGAAGGAGGCCGGCCTGGCCTGACGGCCCACGCGGGCCAAGGCGCCGTACGCACTGTGTTGCAAGAACGACACAAAGTGCGGGCTCGGGTACGGCGTTGTCAGTGCCCTTGCGTAGGGTTTTCGTCAACCGCGGGGTCCGCGGCAACAGGGGACAGCTCGAGAGGGGAATCAGCGCGTGACCGTCAACATGACCAAGGGTCAGGCCATCAGTCTGCAGAAGAACGACGGAGGCAGCCTGACCGCGGTGCGCATGGGTCTCGGCTGGCAGGCGGCCCCCCGGCGCGGCCTGTTCGGCTCCCGCACCCGGGAGATCGACCTCGACGCCTCCGCCGTCCTGTTCGCGGACAAGCAGCCGGTCGACGTCGTCTTCTTCCGCCACCTGGTGAGCGACGACGGGTCCGTCCGCCACACCGGTGACAACCTCGTCGGCGGCGTCGGGCAGGGCGGCGACGACGAGGCGATCCTCGTCGACCTGGCCCGCGTCCCGGTCCACATCGACCAGATCGTCTTCACCGTGAACTCCTTCACGGGCCAGACGTTCCAGGAGGTGCAGAACGCGTTCTGCCGCCTGGTCGACGAGACCAACGGCCAGGAGCTCGCCCGCTACACGCTCGCGGGTGGCGGCGCGTACACGGCCCAGATCATGGCCAAGGTGCACCGCGTGGGCAGCGGCTGGAACATGACGGCCCTGGGCACCGCGGCCAACGGCCGCACCTTCCAGGACCTGATGCCCGCCATCCTGCCGGCGCTGTAACGCCTGCCGGAGGATAGCCACAGACACCACACGCGACACAGGGGGACGACAGGCGATGACGGCCGAGCTGGTGCGGGGGCAGAACCACCCGCTCTCCCAGGTCCGCCTCGAGATCAGGATCTCGGCCGGCACGCCGGTCGTGGCCGGTGCCACGCTCAGCGACGAGAACGGCACGATCCCCGGCGTGGAATGGGTGGCCCACCCGGGCGCACCCACCCTGCCCGGCCTCGAGGTCTCGCGGCAGGCGGCCGCCGAGCACCGCCTCGCGGTGGACCTGGACGCCGTCGCCGCGGCCGTGCACCGGGTCAGCATCCTGCTGGCCCTGCCCACGGGCGTCGGGGGACCGGCCGGCTTCGGCTCCCTCGCCGCCCCCTTCGTCGCGGTCACCGGCCTCGACGGCGCCGAGGTCGCCAGCTACACCATCACCGGCCTGGACGCCGAGTCAGCCGTCGTCGCCCTGGAGCTGTACCGGCGCCAGGGCGCCTGGAAGGTGCGTGCGGTCGGCCAGGGCTACGCCGACGGCCTCGCCGCCCTCCTCACCGACCAGGGCCTGCCGCAGGCCCACCAGCTCGCGGCCGGCGTCAACGAGGCCGTGGCCCAGGGCCTGGCCCGCTCCGTGCCCGCCCCACCGCCCCGTACGACGGACGCGGACGGGGACCGCTCCCGGCAGGCGGCCGCGTCCACCCTCGGCCAGGACCAGAGCGGCTCCCCGTACGGCGGACAGGGCACGCAGGCCGCCACCGGCCCGTACGCGGGAGCGCAGGACCCCGCGGCGCACATGCCGGGCTCCCCGGACTCCGGGGCGGGCTTCCCCTCGACTTCCGCGCCGACGGACCCGTCGGCCACCACTCAGCCGACGGTACCGACGGCGCCCGCCACCGGCGGCCCGGTCGACTACAGCCACCCGCGCCGGCGGAACACGGCCCCGCCGCCCCCGCCCCCGCCCACGGCACCCCCGGCCCAGCCGGGGCAGCCCGCGCGGCCCGTCGCCGGGGACGCGACCGGTTGGTCCATGGAGGAGCGGCTCTACAACCAGGTCTGGGGCATGTTCGAGGACCTGGCCCGCACCACGGCCGCGTACCGCAGCGCCGTGGACTTCGCCGACACGCGTATGGAGAGGGAGCTCGACGAGGTCCTGTCCGACCCGCGCAGCCGTATCGGCGGCCAGGGCGACGCCGCCCGTGAGTCGGCCCGCGCCAAGCACACCCAGCTCGTCGACCAGGCCCGGCAGGCCCTGGACCGGGACCTGGACCAGCTCACGGCCGAGGCCGACGTCGTCGAGCCGGCTCTGCCGCCGGCGTACGCCCGCTGGGACAACCCCGCCTGGCACGCCTACCGCGTTCCCATGGAGATGCCCATGGCCCTGCGCCTGGGCGACCTGCACCTGCCTGAGAGCGACCGGCTGCGCATACCACTGCTGGTCCGCCTCCCGCTGGAGCGCGGCCTGTGGATCGACAGCGGACGGACGGGGTCGTCCGACGGCTCCTTCGCCGACTCCCACGAACTGCGGCGCCTCGCCATGGAGTCGGCCGTGGCGCACACGGCCCGGCTGCTGGCGGTGCATCCGGCGGGCGAGTTCACCGTGCATGTCATCGACCCGGCGGGCTCGGGTGCGCAGGCCCTCGTACCGCTGGTGCAGACCGGCGTGCTCGCGGCCCCGCCCGCCGTCGGCGCTGCCGGCGTGGCCGACGTCCTGGGCCGGCTCACCCAGCGCGTCGACCTCGTGCAGATGGCCGTGCGTGGCGGCGCGGCCGACTCGCTCCCGCCCGGCTTCGACACCTCCCAGCAACTCCTGGTCGTCAACGACTTCCCGCACGGCTTCGACGACCGCGCGGTGAACCAACTGCGGTACCTGGCGGACGAGGGCCCCGCCGTCGGCGTCCACCTGATGATGGTCGCCGACCGCGAGGACGCCGACGGTTACGGACCGTTGCTGGACCCGCTCTGGCGGGGTCTGATGCGCCTCACGCCGGTGCCCGACGACCACCTCGCCGACCCCTGGGTCGGACATGCCTGGACCTACGAACCGGGGCTCGTGCCGCCCGGCAGCCAGGTGCTCCAGCAGGTCCTCACCCAGGTCGCCGCGGCCCGTCGGCCTTGGCGCGGGTGACCCACTCCCGAGCCTCCACCAAGCACACGTAAAGCGGCCCTGACCAGGTAACTTGGCATTTCTTTTGCCAACCTCTTTACCAATCCTTGGTGATTGGGGTACTGTCTTTCGTACGGAGGGGAGTACTCCCTGTCTGCTGCGGCGTACCCGTCAATACGGATCAGGCCAGATCCCGGGGCGTCGGCCCGTGTGGCCCCACGCGCGTACTGCGTGCCGGGGCCCGGGGTGGAAGAGACCTCCGGCAGCGCGACGACGCTGATTACCTGCCGTTACGTACTGCCGGAGGCGCAGTGGATGTTTCCATGACCCTGTGGGTCCTGACTGTCTTGGGCCTTGCCGCCCTCATCGCGGTCGACTTCTTCATCGGCCGCAAGCCGCACGACGTGTCGATCAAGGAAGCCGGTATCTGGACCGTCGTCTGGATCGTGCTCGCCGGACTCTTCGGACTCGGCCTGTTGATCTTCGGCGGCGGTCAGCCCGCCGGCGAGTTCTTCGCGGGCTTCATCACCGAGAAGTCGCTCAGTGTCGACAACCTCTTCGTCTTCGTGCTGATCATGGCGAAGTTCGCGGTCCCGTCGCAGTACCAGCAGCGGGTCCTGCTCATCGGCGTCCTCATAGCCCTGGTCCTGCGGGCCGTGTTCATCGCCGCGGGCGCCGCGATCCTCGCCAGCTTCTCGTGGGTGTTCTACCTCTTTGGCGCCTTCTTGATCTGGACCGCCTGGAAGCTCATCCAGGAGGCACGGGCCCACGAAGAGGACGAGGAGTACGAGGAGAACAAGCTGCTCAAGGCCGTCGAGAGCAAGTTCGGTGTCGCTGACCGCTACCACGGCACCAAGCTGTGGATCCAGCAGAACGGCAAGCGGGTCATGACCCCGATGCTGGTCGTGATGCTCGCGATCGGCACCACCGACGTGCTCTTCGCCCTCGACTCGATCCCCGCGATCTTCGGCCTGACGCAGGACCCGTACATCGTCTTCACGGCCAACGCGTTCGCCCTGATGGGCCTGCGGCAGCTGTACTTCCTCATCGGTGGTCTGCTGAAGAGGCTGGTCCACCTGAGCTACGGCCTGTCGATCATCCTGGGCTTCATCGGTGTGAAGCTGGTGCTGCACGCGCTGCACGAGTCCGGTGTCCACGTCCCCGAGATCAGCATCCCGGTCTCGCTCGGCGTCATCTGCTCCGTGCTGATCGTCACCACGATCACCAGCCTGCGGGCCTCTCGGAAGCAGGCGGAGGCCGAGGCGGCGCAGTCGCAGAGCGAAGGCGCTCCGAAGGACAGCATCGACGTCTGACACGGACGACGTAGCGACAGCCCTCCCCGGAAGCGGTGCTCGGCGAATTGCCGGTCACCGCTTCCGGTGCTTCCTTGGGTGCTGAGCGTTCCCGCCGGGGGCGCCGTCACCGGGTGGAGGCTCAGCATGGTCGCATCCACGAAGTTCGTGCAGATCATCGATTTCGAAACCGACCGCATCGAGGAGTTGCGGGCGCTCTCGGAGGAGACGGACCAGCGTCTCGCGGACCGCCAGGGCGGCCCCACTCACCGCATGGTCCTCAAGGACCGGAACCACCCGAACCGCTACCTCGTGCTCGTCGAGTTCGACTCCTACGAGGAGGCCATGCGCAACAGCGCCGATCCGGAGACGGGCAAGTTCGCGCAGCGGATGGCCGCGCTGTGCACCCGGCCGCCGTCCTTCACCGACTGCGACATCCAGGAGACGACCCGGCTCCGATAGGCGGCCCGGCGCCGAGGCCCCCGACTCAGGTGAGAGAACGGCGGGGCACACCGAAATGCGCGGTCCGTGCCGCTCTGCGACGATCGCTGCATGGTCGCTCGGCTCAGGCCGCTCACGAACCGGTGGACGTCCCTCGTGCCGGTGTTCGCGGTCGTCCTGCTGGCTCTCACCTGGGGGCGCGACCTACCCGGCGTGGTCGTCGCCGTGGTGACGGTCGTCCTCGCCGGGGCCGTGCTCGCCGCCGTCCACCACGCGGAGGTCGTCGCCCACCGGGTCGGCGAACCGTTCGGCTCCCTGGTGCTCGCGGTGGCCGTGACGATCATCGAGGTCGCCCTGATCGTCACCCTGATGGCGGACGGCGGCGCCAAGAGCTCGACACTCGCCAGGGACACGGTCTTCGCCGCCGTGATGATCACCTGCAACGGCATCGTCGGCCTGTGCCTCCTCGTCGCCTCACTGCGCCACGGCACGGCGATCTTCAACCCGGAGGGCACCGGCGCCGCCCTGGCGACCGTGGCGACGCTGGCCACGCTCAGCCTGGTCCTGCCGACCTTCACCACCAGCAAGCCGGGACCGGAGTTCTCCGCCGTCCAACTCACCTTCGCCGCGCTGTCCTCGCTGATCCTCTACGGCTTGTTCGTGACGACACAGACCATCCGCCACCGTGACTACTTCCTGCCGATCACCCGGCAGGGCGAGGTGATCACCGCGGACATCCACGCCGACGCACCGCCCTCCCGGACCGCCCTGATCAGCCTCGGGCTGCTCGGCCTGGCCCTGATCGGCGTGGTCGGCCTCGCCAAGGGCGTCTCACCCACGATCGAGTCCGGCGTGGAAGCGGCCGGGCTGCACCATGCCGTCGTCGGTGTGGTCATCGCGCTGCTGGTGCTGCTCCCCGAGACCATCGCCGCGCTGCGCTCCGCTCGCCGTGACCGGGTGCAGACCAGCCTCAACCTCGCGCTGGGCTCCGCCATGGCCAGCATCGGCCTGACCATTCCCGCCGTCGCCCTGGCTTCCCTCTGGCTCTCCGGCCCCCTCGTCCTCGGCCTCGGCCCCACCCACATGGTGCTGCTCGCGCTGACCGTCGTGGTGAGTTCGCTGACGGTGGTGCCCGGGAGGGCCACGCCGCTCCAGGGTGGGGTGCATCTGGTGCTGTTCGCGGCGTATCTGGAGCTGGCGATCAATCCCTAGCGGCGGCGTGAACGCTTACGCGAGTGTGCTCACCCCGCGGCGGTCTCCGCCTCGGCCTGCGTTGCCGGCACCGGCACCGGGCAGGTCTCCGGCAGCAGGGCGAAGCACCCGAGGCTGAGCAGCGCGATGCCGGTCAGATAGGCGCCCACCCCCCACGGCACACGCCCAGCGCCTTCCGCGAGGGCCGTCGCCACGATGGGCGTCAGCGCGCCCCCGAGCACACCACCGAGGTTGTAACCGACCGCCGCGCCCGTGCAGCGCACGCGCGGCTCGTACAGCTCGGGCAGGTACGCGGCGATCACGGCGAACATCGTGACGAACGCGACCAGTGCTCCCAGGAAGCCCACGAACATCGGCAACGGCTCGCCGGTCGCCAGGAGCGCGACCATCGGGAACATCCACAGGGCGGCCGCCGCGCACCCGGTGAGGCACAGCGGCCGCCGGCCGAACCGGTCGCCGAGCAGGGCCGCCAGCGGCGTCAGCGCCCCCTTCACCACCACCGCGGCCAGGATGCAGGTCAGCATGACGGTACGGTTCACCCCGAGCCGTTCCGTGGCGTAGGCCAGGGACCACGTCGTCACGGCGTAGAAGATCGCGTACCCGACGGCGAGAGCGCCCGCGGTCAGCAGGACGAGCCGCCAGTGGGAGCGCACGACCTCGGCGAGCGGCACGCGCGCGTGGTCGTCGAGCTCCAGGAAACGCGGGCTCTCGGGAAGCGACGACCTCAGCCACAGTCCGAGCACCGCCAGCACCCCGGCCGCCCAGAAGGGCACCCGCCACCCCCACTGCGCGAACTGCGCCTCGGTGAGCGTCGCCGAGAGGGCCAGCACCACCCCGTTGGCGAGGACGAAGCCCACCGAGGGCCCCACCTGGGGGAAGCTCGACCACAGCCCGCGCCGCTCGGCGGGCGCGTGTTCCGCGGTCAGCAACACCGCGCCGCCCCACTCCCCGCCCAGCCCCAGCCCCTGCAGGAACCGCAGCACGAGCAGCAGCAGGGGAGCGGTCACCCCGATCGAGTCGTACGTCGGCACGCATCCGACGGCGACCGTCGAGGCGCCGGTCAGCAGCAGGGAGACGACGAGGACCGGCCGGCGTCCGCGCCTGTCCCCGATGTGCCCGAACAGCACCGACCCCAGCGGCCGTGCGACGAACCCCACGCCGAACGTCGCGAAGGCCGCCAGCGTCCCCGCCAGAGGCGAGAACGTCGGGAAGAACAGCGGCCCCAGGACCAGCGCCGCCGCGGTCCCGTAGACGAAGAAGTCGTAGAACTCGATGGCGGTGCCGGCGAGCGAGGCGGCCGCGAGCCGTGGCATGGAGGGAGCCTTCACGGTGTGTGCGTCGTGCATGACGCCTCAACCACCCACCATGACCACCGGTTACGGGGGCGCGCGGCAGCGCGCGTCGCGCCGGTCGGCTCAGTAGGTGACGGTGATGCGCCGTGCCGGGCCGTCGACGCGGATCGTCCCGCCGTAGGGAAGGACGAGCTGGGGGTCCGTGTGGCCGAAGTCCACGTCGAAGACGGCCAGGGTGTCGGGGGCGTACGTCCGCAGCGCGCGCTGCACCGCCTCACGCTGTTCGGAGGCGTGACGGGCGGCTTCCCGCGGGCTGTGGGGGCGTTCGAAGGACCAGGTCTTGGCACGCCCCATCAGCAGCGCCGGGAAACGCTGCAGCAGGCCGCGCTCGCCCATGCTGCGCAGGATCCGGAAGACCTGCGTGGCGCTGGGCAGTTCCTCGGAGGTCTCCAGGATCAGCACGCCGCCGTCGTACACGGACAGGTCGTGCGAGATCTCGCGGTCGGCCATCAGCAGCCAGGAGAGGATCTCCAGTTCGCCGCCCCAGCTGCGGCCCTCCACCACACGGTCGGCGTTGAGCCAGCTCCATCCGGTGCCGGGCCGGGTCTCCGGCTCCGCCTCGAAGGTCGCCGGATCGGCCCAGTCGCGGTCGACGTCGTTCCAGCGCTCGGCGGGCTTCAGCTCGTACTCGCCCGAGGTGAACAGCGCCGCCCGCAGGGAGTCGGCGGTGAGCCGGTCCATGGCCACGGGTCGTCCGAGCTGGACCATCACCGTCGCGCCGTGGTAGCCGACGATGCCGGTGTTGTACAGGTAGGCGAGGAGGTTCGTGTTGTCGCTCATTCCGAAGAAGGGCTTCGGGTTGGCCCGGATCACCTCACGGTCCAGCAACGGCAGGACGGTGATCTGGTCGTCACCGCCGATCGACGCGATGACCGCCTTCACGTCCGGGTCGGAGAAGGCCGCGTGGATGTCGTCGGCCCGCTCCTGCGGTGTCGTGCCCATCTTCCGCGTGGTCGGATACTCGACCGGTTCGAGGCCGTACTCCTCGCGCAGCCGTCGCAGGCCCAGTTCGTAGGGGCGCGGGAACAGCTCGGGCAGACCCGCGGAGGGCGAGATGACGGCTATGCGGTCACCGGGCGAGGGCTTGGGAGGGTACGAAGGACTCGTCATGGCGGGAGGGTACGGCCTGCTGCCTCGCTGTTTCACCGTGATAAACCGGGTCTGAGCAGCGGTCCCCGACGGGCCGCCCCACGTCGAACGGACCGGAGGAACCGTGCCCCGCACCCTCGCCAACGCCCCGATCATGATTCTCAACGGTCCCAACCTGAACCTCCTCGGGCAGCGCCAGCCCGAGATCTACGGGGCCGACACCCTCGCCGACGTCGAGGAGATGTGCGTCAAGGCGGCGGCCGCGCACGGCGGCACCGTGGACTTCCGGCAGTCGAACCACGAGGGGCAGTTGGTGGACTGGATCCACGAGGCGCGTGTGAACCACTGCGGGATCGTGATCAACCCGGGCGCCTACTCGCACACGTCGGTCGCGATTCTGGACGCACTCAGCACCTGCGACGGTCTGCCGGTGCTGGAGGTGCACATTTCCAACATCCACCAGCGCGAGTCGTTCCGGCACCACTCGTACGTCTCCCAGCGCGCCGACGGCGTCATCGCGGGTTGCGGAGTGCAGGGATACGTCTTCGGCGTGGAGCGGGTCGCCGCACTGGTGGGGCCGGGGAAGGCCGACGCGTAAGCACCGGCCTCCAGGCGCCCACCCCTTACAGGCGGCCGGCCTCCAGGCGCCCACCCTTCACAGACGTCCCGCCTCCACGATCCGCCGCAGGAAGCGCCGCGTGCGCTCCTGCCGCGGATCGCCGAAGACCTGCTCGGGGGCCCCGCGCTCCAGCACCACTCCTCCGTCCAGGAAACACACCTGGTCGGCGACCTCCCGGGCGAAGCCCATCTCGTGCGTGGCCAGCACCATGGTCATGCCGTCGCCCTTCAGGTCGCGGACGACGTTCAGGACCTCACCCACCAGCTCCGGATCGAGAGCCGCGGTGATCTCGTCGAGCAACAGCAACCGCGGGCGTACGGCGAGGGCGCGCACGATGGCGACGCGCTGCTGCTGGCCCCCGCTGAGCCGGTCGGGGTACTCACCGGCCTTGCCGCCCAGTCCGAGCCGCTCCAGCAGCTCCCGGGCGCGTTCCTCGGCCTCCGCGCGGTCCACGCCGTGCACGCGGCGCGGCGCGAGCGTGATGTTCTCCAGCACGGTCATGTGCGGGAACAGGTTGTACGCCTGGAAGACGACGCCGATACGGCGCCGAACCGCGTCCTGGTCGACGCGGGGATCGGTGATCTCCTCGCCGTCCAGCCAGATCGCGCCGTCGTCGATGTCCTCCAGCAGGTTGGCGCAGCGCAGCAGCGTGGACTTGCCGGAGCCGGAGGCGCCGATCAGCGCGGTCACCGTGTGCGGGGCGACCTTTAGATCGACGTCCCGCAGGACGACGGAGCCGCCGAAGGTCTTGCGGACGGACTCCATCCGCAGCACCGCGGTGTCGGCGTCGCTCATGTCGTTCCTCCCTGGGCCCGCTGACGGTCCATCCGGGCCGTCACCCAGTCCGTGAACCGGGTCATCGGAATGGTCAGCGCCACGAAGACCAGGCCCGCGACGATGTACGGCGTGTAGTTGAGGCTGCGGCCCACGATGATGTCGGCGGCGCGCACGGCGTCGACGGCGCCGCCGATCGACACGAGACCCGTGTCCTTCTGCAGGGACACCAGGTCGTTCAGCAGCGGCGGCACCTGACGGCGCACGGCTTGGGGGAGCACCACGTACCGCAGCGCCTGCCGGTTGCTCAGTCCCAGCGAGCGGGCCGCCGCGCGCTGCGAGGGATGCACGGACTCGATGCCCGCGCGGAACACCTCGGCGACGTACGCCGAGTACGTCAGCGTGAGGGCCGTACCGCCGAGGAGCACCGGGTCGACGGTCACCCCCTGCAGACGCAGCGCCGGCACGCCCAGCACCACGATCATCAGGTTGATGATCAGTGGCAGTCCGCGGAAGAAGTCCGTGTACGCCGCCGCCAGGACGCGCAGCGGGAAGAAGACCGGGCCGCGCAGGGTGCGGGCCACGGCGATCAGCATGCCGAGGACCAGCACGGCGGCGCCGCAGACCAGCAGCAGCCGCACGTTCAGCCAGAGCCCCTCCAGGACCTTGGGGAGCGCCTCGCGCGCGTACTGCCCGTCGAGGAACGTCTCCTTGGTGCGCGGCCAGCCGGGCGCGCCGACGACGACCAGATAGAGGGCGACAGCGGTCACCAGCGTCGAGAGCGCGGCGATCGCCGTGGCGCGGCGGGCGCGCGTGCGCCGGTAGCGCTCGCGCTCCAGCCGCCGTCGCGAGGGCACGTAACCGTCGACGGGAGCGTCCGTGCCGCTCCCGGTCATGTCACCCCCGTCGTCCGCTCCCTCGGGGCCGGGCTCCTCCTTCGTCACCGTCACTTGAGCACCGGTGCGTCGACGGCGTCGGAGAGCCACTGCTGCTCGATCCTCGCCAGGGTGCCGTTGTCGCGGAGGGTGTCCACGGCGTCCGTCACGCAGGCGGTGAGCGCGCTGCCCTTGTCGAGCACCAGCCCGAACTGCTCCGGAGTGCCGCCCCGGTTCTCGAACTGTCCCACGATCCTCGCGTCCGTGACCTCGGCGGCGGTGATGTAGAAGGCGGTCGGCAGGTCGGTGACGATGGCGTCGACCTGACCGTTCTTCAGCGCGGACTTGGCCTGGTCGTTCTTGGCGTAGACGGCCGCGGCCCGCGTCGGCTTCACCACGTCGTCGATGTAGTTCAGGCTCGTGGTGCCCACCTGGGCGCCCAGCTCGAGGCCCCTGAGGTCCGCGATGCTCGTCGCCCGCGCCGCCTTCGTTCCCTTCAGCGCGACGACCGCCTGACGCACGTCGTAGTAGCCGGACGAGAAGTCCACGGCCTTCTTGCGCTCGTCGCTGATCGACACCTGGTTGATGTCGAAGTCGAAGGTCTTCTCGCCGGGCGCGAAGGCCTTGTTGAAGGGCACGCTCTGCCACACGACGGCGCTCTTGGCGTAGCCGAGCTGCTCCGCCACGGCGTAGGCCACCGCCGACTCGAAGCCCTCGCCGTTGGCGGGCTCGTCGTCCCTGAACCACGGTGCGTACGCGGGCTCGTCGGTGGCGATCGTCAGCTTGCCCGAGGTCTTGGTGGCCAACTTGCCCTTGGCGCAGGTGTTCCCGGTCGAACCGGACGGCGCGGCGGCCGCCTTCTCCTCCGGCTGCGGAGCACAGCCGACGACGGTGGTGAGGAGGGCTACGGTGGCGCCGGCGACGGCGCGGCGCAGGACACGAGGGGCGGGATGCATGGCGGGAGAGTGGCAGCGAAAGCCCTGCTTGTCGAGGTCGCATCGCCGACTGTCCGCATGGTGGGAGCGGGTGTTGCAGTCTCGTGAACAGGCCGGAGGAAAGGCGCCTGGGCCGCCGGCCGAGGGCGGGGAACGGAGGCCGGCGGCCCCTTCCGTGCGGGAGCCGTCATCCCGCGCGGGGCTACCACCAGTTGACCGCGCGACCATGACCGGGGGGAGCGCGCACGGGGCACCGGCGCGTGCACGCCCTTCACACGGGGCGCGCACGGTGACGCAGCCCCCTGTGTAGGCACCGCGCGCCCCTCCGGGCGCACGGCCGACTCACCACCCGCGCGCGTGCCACTCCGGCAGGTGCGGACGCTCGGCGCCCAGCGTGGTGTCGTTGCCGTGCTCGGGGTACACCCATGTCTCGTCCGGGAGCACGTCGAAGAGCTTCGTCTCGACGTCGTGGATGAGGCTGGCGAACGCCTGCGGATCCTTGCCCGTGTTGCCGACGCCGCCCGGGAACACCACAGCACGCGCCAACCCGCGAGGTCACGGCGGCGCGTAAACCCGCGGGCCCTGCCTCCGCGGCGTCGAAGTGGGCCGACCGCATCAGATGCCTGTGCAATGAGGCCGGCCGTGCCCTTCTCAGCGGTGGCGCGGGCGAGGCAGCAAGGCGAACGCGCTCTCCGCAATCGAGGTCAGGCGGGCGGGACTGTGGCCGTACGCGCCTACGACATCGGTCCCGCGGATGATGGTCAGCAGAAGGTACGCAAGGTCGTCGGGATCCGCGTCGGGGTCGATGTCGCCGTTGCGCTGCGCCGCTCGCACACACTCGGCCACCGCCGTCGCGAGCACGGAGAAGCAGTCGTTGGCCAGGCGTTTCACCTCGGAGTCGGAGGCGCCGATCTCCAGGGCCATCTTGGCGGCGAAGCAGGCTGCCGCCGCCCGGTCAGGGGCGGGGGGTACGTCGGCGGCGAGTGGCACCCCGTGGACGGCGCGGAGCAAGTACGCGTGCAGTCGTTCCAGGGCACCCTCGTCCGGTCCGGCGAGCGCCTTCGGCGCAAACTGCCCCAGCCGGGCGAAGTAGCCGGCCATCGCCTGCAGCAGCACGCCGTGCTTGCCGTCGAACGCGGCATAGAGGCTGCCGCGGCCCAGGCCGGTGGCGGCGCTGATGTCGTCGACGCTCGTGCCGTTGTAGCCCGAGGCGCGGAACTGCCGCTCGGCGGCATGCAGGACGTGGTCGCGGTCGAAGCTTCGTGGTCTCGCCATACACCGAAGGTAAAGCCGACCCGCCGTTATTGACAACCCAGTACAGAACCATCTAGGTTTCTGACTGTTCAGTACACAACCATCCTGGGCTCACCGGACAGGGTGTGTGTACGCCTGGCGCGATGGAGAGCAACCCATGCCTTTGCGCTCCTCCGCACCACCCAACGTTGCGACGCCTTCCAGGCCGGCAAGGCCCGGTCTGATCTTGGCGATCCTGGCGACGGCGAGTTCCATCGCCGGACTGGATCCGTACATCACGAACGTCGGGCTGTCCTCGGCGCGGGGCACTTCCTGCACCTCGAACAGCCCAAGACGGTCGCCGACCACATCCTCGGCTTTCTGAACAGCTGACCCCCTCCCACCACCCAGAACTCGAAGGGTTGACCGAACCATGACTGATAAGGAAAGGCAGGAGGCCATGGCTGTGGCGACTCCTCTGGACGCGAGCGACGCACTGCCCGAGCAGACCGTCGACGCGGTGGTGATCGGCGGGGGCGCCGCGGGGCTGAACGGTGCACTGATCCTCGCCCGCTCCCGCCGCTCGGTCGTCGTGATCGACACCGGCTCCCCGCGCAACGCACCCGCCCAGGCCGTGCACGGCCTTCTCGCCCTGGACGGCACCCCGCCGTCCGAGATCCTTCGACGGGGCCGGGAGCAGGTGCGCCGGTACGGCGGACGCGTCGTGTCCGGCGAGGTGGTCGCGGCCGAGCCTGCCGCCCCGTCGGCGGACGGGGACCTGCGGTTCACCGTCACCCTGGCCGACGGCCGCAGCATCACCGCCCGCCGCGTCCTGGTGGCCACCGGCCTCACGGATGTGCTGCCACAGGTGCCCGGGCTCGCCGAGCACTGGGGGGACAGTGTGGTGCACTGCCCGTACTGCCACGGCTGGGAGGTGCGCGACGAGCCCATCGGCATCCTCGCCACCGGCCCGGCCTCCATCGGCCACGCGTATCTGTTCCGTCAGCTGACCGAGGACCTGACCTACTTCACCCACGGCACCGACCTGGACGAGGACAGCCGCGCCCGCTTCGCCGCCCGCGGCATCCGCATCGTCGACACCCCGGTCACCGAGGTCGTCAACGACGCCGGCGGTGCCCTCGCCGGGGTGCGCCTGGCCGACGGGCAGGTCGTGGCCCGCCGCGTCCTCGCGGTCGGCCCGCGGATGCAGGCCCGCACCCAGGGCCTGGAGGGTCTGGGCCTGCCGGTGCAGGACCTGCCGGTGGGCCGCGGTTTCGCCTCCGGCACGGCCGGCGCCACCGAGGTGCCGGGTGTGTGGGTGGCAGGCAACGCCACCGATCCGGTCGCCCAGGTCGGGGCCTCCGCAGCGGCCGGCGCACTGGCCGGCGCCGACATCAACAGGATGCTGGCCATCGCGGACACCGACGCGGCCCTCCAGGGGATCGCCGAGGGAAGCCCACAAGGGGCCACAGGATGATCTTGAAGCCCGGAGATCTCAGCCCGTCGCCCGCTCGCCTCACGGGCAATCAAGTGATTCCGCTCGTCCGCCCCGTCCCCCTCAGGAGCTACTGATGCCCTTCCTTGCGAACACCCCCGTGGAGAAGATGACCGGGCCGTACGCGCGGCGCTGGTGGGCGCTGCTCGTGCTGTGCCTGAGCCTGCTGATCACGGTGATGGCGAACACGTCGCTGATCGTCGCCGCCCCCGACATGACCACCGACCTGGGCCTGAGCAGCAGTGATCTGCAGTGGGTCGTCGACTCCTACACCGTTCCGTACGCGGCGCTGATGCTGGTACTGGGCGCGATCGGCGACAAGTACAGCCGGCGCGGCGCGCTGGTGCTGGGTCTGCTGATCTTCGCCGGCGGTTCGGTGATGGGGAGCATGGTCGACGAGACCTCACTGGTCATCGTGGCCCGCGCGATCATGGGTATCGGTGCCGCGGTCGTGATGCCGGCCACGCTGTCCCTCGTGGTCGCGACCTTCCCCCGGAGCGAGCGGGCCAAGGCCATCACCGCCTGGGCCGCGACCTCCGGGCTGGCGGTAGCCGTCGGCCCGCTGGTCTCCGGCTGGCTGCTTGAGGACCACGCCTGGGGCTCGACCTTCCTGATCAACGTGCCGATCGCCGTCCTCGCCGTGTTCGGCGCGCTCGCCCTGGTACCGCCGTCCAAGGCGGAGGGCATGGGCCGGATCGACTACGTCGGTGGTCTGCTGTCGATCGTCACCGTCGGCTCCCTGATCTACGCCGCCATCGAGGGACCGCACTCCGGCTGGGGCGCCGGCCCCGTCACCGCCGCCGCGGTCGCCGGTGTCGGTCTGGTCGCCTTCGTCGCCTGGGAGCTGCGGCACCCGCACCCGATGCTGGACGTCCGAAAGTTCGCGCTGCGGCCCTTCAGCGGCTCGATGCTCGCGGTGATGTTCTTCTTCTTCGGCATGTTCGCCGTGATCTACTACTCGACGCAGTTCCTGCAGTTCGTCCTCGGCTACGGCGCCCTGGACACGGGTGTACGGCTGCTGCCGCTGGGCGGTGCGGTGTTCCTCGGGTCCGCGGTGACCGGGGTGCTCGCCCCGAAGCTGGGGGTGAGGGTGATGGCCGTGACCGGCATGGCCGTCGGCACGGCGGGCATGTTTCTGCTCACCCAGATCGACAAGGGGTCGACGTACGGGGACTTCCTGGCGCCGCTGATGATGCTGGGCCTCGCGCTCGGACTGGCCATCTCCCCGGCGACCGACACGATCATGGGCTCCTTCCCCGAGTCCGAGCTGGGCGTCGGCGGCGGTGTCAACGACACCGCGCTGGAGCTGGGCGGGGCGCTGGGCATCGCGGTGCTGGGCTCGCTGCTGGGCACGGCCTACCGGGACGAGCTGACCGACCTGGTGGGCAACCGGCTCCCGGCGCAGGCGATGGAGACCGCCAAGGACTCGGTCGGCGCCGGCCTGGCCGTCGCGGAGCGGGTCGCGCAGGATCCCTCCGCCGGGCCCCAGCAGGCCCAGGCCGCCGTGGACGCCGTCCACCAGGCCTTCGCCCACGGAGTCGCCCAGACCAGCCTCATCGGCGGGATCATCATGGCCGCCGGAACACTGATCGTCCTCGCCATCCTGCCGGGCCGGCGCGGGTTCGCGGGGAAGAGCGCCGAGCCGGGGGCCGGGACGGCGGCGAGCGAGGCGGCGACTGTGCGGGAGCACACCGGGGCCATCCGCTAGATCGCCGGCGGGGCGTCCACTGGATCGCCGGGGACGCCGTCCGCCGGGTCGCCGGGCACCGCCTCCGCCGGATCGCCCGCCAGGCGCGTCGGGCAGGAGCCCGGCGGCGCGAGACGCGCAGGGCGCGGGCGTGGTCCACGGTCCACAGCGACACGGGTCCTCTGCCGGAACACCTCACCGTCCCTGGCCTCCGGGGCGGCCCGGAGGCCAAGGGCCGTGAGGTGACAGCGGCGGTCGCAGCCCGCTTGAGCGCGGCCTCCAGCTGCGTGCGGGTGTTTCGGGCCCGTGGTACGGCTGGGAGCCGAAGGGATGGATTGCGGAGAAGGGGGAGGTTCCGCTGCCTGCCAGGTGAACCCGCCCGGCAGACCGCAGCCCATGCAACAGTCCCCCTGACCATGGCGGTCACCGCTGCCGGCGTCGGTGCGGTGCTCTGGAGGCCACCGTCCGTGGGGCATGACCCTCCCGAGCGCGGAACGGGCCTGAATGCGCGACCGCCCCCGCTTCGGTCTCGAAACTGGAGCGGTCGGCGTTGGACGGTTACCAGCCTCGTGCGCGCCACTCCGCGAGGTGGGGCCGCTCCGTGCCGATGGTGGTGTCGTTGCCGTGGCCGGGGTAGATCCACGTCTCGTCGGGCAGGACGTCGAACAGCTTGGTCTCCAGGCCGTCCATCAGGGAGTTGAACTCTTCCGGACGCGTTGTCCGACCAGGACCCCCCGGGAAGAGGCAGTCGCCCGTGAACACGTGAGGGTGCCCGTGCGGGTCGTCGTAGACGAGGGCGATCGAGCCCGGCGTGTGCCCGACCAGGTGGCGGGCGGTGAGCTCCACGTTCCCCACCCGGATGACGTCTCCGTCGTCGACCGGGACGTCGGTCGGCACGGGGATGCCCTCGGCGTCGTCCCGGCCGGCGTACGTACGCGCGTGCGTGGCCGTCACGACCGCGGCGAGCGCCTGCCAGTGGTCCCCGTGCCGATGGGTGGTGACCACGGACGCGATGCCGTCGTCACCGATCATGCCGAGGAGTGTCTCCGCCTCGTTGGCCGCGTCGATCAGCAACTGCTCGTCGGTGGCCCGGCAGCGCAGCAGATAGGCGTTGTTGTTCATCGGGCCGACCGCGATCTTGGTGATCATGAGGTCCTTGAGCTCGTGCACGTCCGCCGGGCCGCCGACCGTCACCTCTCCGCTGTACGTCATGACGGCCAGCCTATAGCGGGGGGAGGGCCGGCAGAGGGCCGCCGCCGACGGCCAGCCGGGATCCGTCGCGGCGCCCGGCGAGCCAGCCCAGGAGGTCGGCGGGGGACCCCGTGACGGTCACCTCGGGGCCGTCGGCCTCCCGGCCGGTGCGCCACGCGCGCGTGCCGTCCGTCAGGCGGGTCGGCGGCACGTCGGGGCGCCCGGTGAACCGCTCCGCGAGGAAGTCGATCTCCCGCTCGGTGAACTCCGCCGGCAGGTCCTCCAGCTCGTAGCCGATGCCGAGGTCCACGTGGTGCAGCTCGACCTCGATCCACCGTCGGAAGGGCACCCGGGCCGCGGCGTCGGTGACGCGGTTGCGCAGCTCCACCGTGCGCGACCAGTCGGCGGGCTGGGCCGCGGCCTCCTGGAAGCGGGCCGCACTGTCACGCAGGTCCGCGAGCTGGACGTCCAGGGCGCGCTGGGCGTCCCGCTCGATGTCCGCGTCCCGGGCGTCGTCGGTGACGTACATGGGACGGCCCTGGAGGACGTTCACGAGGGCGTCCGCGTTGCGTGCCAGGTGGGCGAGGACATGGCCCCGGCTCCAGCCGGGCAGGCGTGACGACTCGGCCACAGCGGCGTTGTCCAGTTCGGCGACTGCGCTCAGCAGTCGCTCGGTCGCCTCACGTACAGACCCCAGGTCATGAGCGTGATCAGTCATGCTGCTGACCCTAGCTCCGCCACCCCTTCGGGTGAAGGTGACGGACCGCGCCCGCAAATCGAATGCGCGTGCTATATGGTCGGTGGCGGCGTCGGGCATGCTGGATGGTCGGGGATTGTTGTCAACCGGTGAATCCGAACCGGCGTTGTCAGTGGCTCCCCCTAGTCTGAGAAAGACGGGGGCCCCGCCCCTGTCACTTCTCTCAAGAAAGGTGCGGACCGGCGTGGCCGACCGTCTCATCGTCCGTGGCGCGCGCGAGCACAACCTCAAGAATGTCTCGCTCGACCTGCCACGCGACTCGCTCATCGTCTTCACGGGCCTGTCGGGGTCGGGCAAGTCCTCGCTGGCCTTCGACACGATCTTCGCCGAGGGCCAGCGGCGCTACGTGGAGTCGCTCTCCTCGTACGCCCGGCAGTTCCTCGGCCAGATGGACAAGCCGGACGTCGACTTCATCGAAGGCCTCTCCCCGGCGGTCTCCATCGACCAGAAGTCGACCTCGCGCAACCCGCGCTCCACGGTCGGCACCATCACCGAGGTCTACGACTACCTGCGTCTGCTCTTCGCGCGCATCGGCAAGCCGCACTGTCCCGAGTGCGGCCGCCCGATCTCGCGCCAGTCGCCGCAGGCCATCGTCGACAAGGTCCTGGAGCTGCCGGAGGGGAGCCGCTTCCAGGTGCTGTCGCCGCTGGTGCGCGAGCGCAAGGGCGAGTTCGTCGACCTCTTCGCCGACCTGCAGACCAAGGGCTACTCCCGCGCGCGCGTGGACGGCGAGACGATCCAGCTCTCGAACCCGCCCACCCTGAAGAAGCAGGAGAAGCACACCATCGAGGTGGTCATCGACCGCCTCACGGTGAAGGAGTCCGCCAAGCGCCGGCTCACCGACTCCGTGGAGACCGCCCTCGGCCTGTCCGGCGGCATGGTCGTGCTCGACTTCGTCGACCTCCCCGAGGGCGACCCCGAGCGCGAGCGCATGTACTCGGAGCACCTGTACTGCGCGTACGACGACCTGTCCTTCGAGGAGCTGGAGCCCCGCTCTTTCTCCTTCAACTCGCCCTTCGGCGCCTGCCCCGAGTGCACCGGCATCGGCACGCGCATGGAGGTCGACCCCGAGCTGATCGTCCCCGACGAGGACAAGTCCCTCGACGAGGGCGCCATCCACCCGTGGTCGCACGGTCACACCAAGGACTACTTCGGCCGTCTGATCGGCGCTCTCGCGGACGCGCTGGGATTCCGGACGGACATCCCCTTCGCCGGCCTGCCGCAGCGTGCCAGGAAGGCACTGCTGTACGGCCACAAGACGCAGATCGAGGTCCGCTACCGCAACCGGTACGGCCGCGAGCGCGTGTACACCACGCCCTTCGAGGGCGCCGTCCCCTTCGTCAAGCGCCGGCACAGCGAGGCCGAGAGCGACGCCAGCCGTGAGCGCTTCGAGGGCTACATGCGCGAGGTGCCCTGCCCGACCTGTGAGGGCACTCGCCTGAAGCCGGTCGTCCTCGCGGTCACGATCATGGGGAAGTCCATCGCCGAGGTCTCCGCGATGTCCATCAGCGACTGCGCGGACTTCCTGGGCGAGCTGAAGCTCAGCGCCCGCGACAAGAAGATCGCCGAGCGCGTGCTGAAGGAGGTCAACGAGCGGCTGCGGTTCCTGGTCGACGTCGGCTTGGACTACCTCTCGCTCAACCGCGCGGCCGGCACGCTCTCCGGCGGTGAGGCCCAGCGCATCCGGCTGGCCACCCAGATCGGCTCCGGCCTCGTCGGCGTGCTCTACGTCCTCGACGAGCCGTCCATCGGCCTGCACCAGCGTGACAACCACCGGCTGATCGAGACCCTCGTCCGGCTGCGTGACATGGGCAACACGCTCATCGTCGTGGAGCACGACGAGGACACCATCAAGGTCGCCGACTGGGTCGTCGACATCGGCCCCGGCGCCGGTGAACACGGCGGCAAGGTCGTGCACAGCGGCTCCCTGAAGGAACTGCTCGCCAACGCCGAGTCACAGACCGGCCAGTACCTGTCCGGCAAGAAGTCCATCCCCGTGCCCGACATCCGGCGCCCGCGCGACCCCTCCCGGCAGCTCACGGTCCACGGCGCCCGGGAGAACAACCTTCAGGACATCGACGTCTCCTTCCCGCTGGGCGTGTTCACCGCGGTCACCGGTGTCTCCGGTTCGGGCAAGTCGACGCTGGTCAACGACATCCTGTACACGCACCTGGCCCGCGAGCTGAACGGCGCGAGGAACGTGCCGGGCCGGCACACCCGCGTGGACGGCGACGACCTCGTCGACAAGGTCGTGCACGTCGACCAGTCGCCCATCGGCCGCACCCCCCGGTCGAACCCGGCGACCTACACCGGCGTCTTCGACCACATCCGCAAGCTGTTCGCCGAGACCACCGAGGCGAAGGTCCGCGGCTACCAGCCCGGTCGCTTCTCCTTCAACGTCAAGGGTGGCCGCTGCGAGAACTGCTCCGGCGACGGCACGATCAAGATCGAGATGAACTTCCTCCCGGACGTCTACGTCCCGTGCGAGGTCTGCCACGGCGCCCGCTACAACCGGGAGACCCTGGAGGTCCACTACAAGGGCAAGTCCATCGCCGAGGTCCTGAACATGCCGATCGAGGAGGCCAAGGAGTTCTTCGAGGCCGTCCCCGCGATCGCCCGTCACCTCAACACGCTGAAGGACGTCGGTCTCGGCTACGTCCGGCTCGGCCAGTCCGCGACCACCCTGTCCGGCGGCGAGGCCCAGCGCGTCAAGCTCGCCAGCGAGCTGCAGCGCCGTTCCACCGGGCGCACGGTCTACGTCCTGGACGAGCCGACCACGGGCCTGCACTTCGAGGACATCAGCAAGCTCCTGAAGGTCCTCTCGGGCCTGGTCGAGAAGGGCAACACGGTCATCGTCATCGAGCACAACCTCGATGTGATCAAGACCGCCGACTGGATCGTCGACATGGGCCCCGAGGGCGGTGCAGGCGGCGGCCTCGTCGTCGCCGAGGGCACACCGGAGGAGGTCGCCGGAGTCCCGGCCAGCCACACCGGCAAGTTCCTGCGGGAGGTACTCGGCGCCGACCGCATCAGCGACGCGGCCCCGGTCAAGGCACCGCGCACCACGGCGGCGAAGAAGACGGTCGCGGCCAGGTCGACGACGAAGAAGACGGCGACCGCCACGACGTCCGCCAACAACACGGCGACGAAGAAGGCGGCCGGGGCCACGAAGAAGGCGACGCCCGCGAAGAAGACGACGCGGACCCGCAAGGCCTGAGCGAGCGGACGTCAAGACCGCCAAGGCCTGCCGGACTCGACGGAATGTCCGTCAGGTCATGGCGAGTCCTGAACAGTGCTGAAGAAACCGGAAGTTCGCGAGAAACACGGCGCCCCGCGGGAACTCCCCGCGGGGCGCCGTCCGTTCCACCATCAGCCACCCTGGCCCTGCGGTTCGACGAACTGCATGTCCAGCTGCACCTTGACAACGTCACCGAGGAACCCGGCGCCGAAGTCCAGCCCGAAGTCGCTGCGCCGGATCTCACCCGTGGCCTCGAAACCGGCGTGCCTCCTCTGATCCACAGGGGAGTCCACCACCCCGCCGAAGTCGACGGCGAGCGTGACCGGGCGGGTCACGTCCCCGATGGTCAGGTCCCCTTCCATCGTCCAGTCCTCGCCCTCCCCGAACACGCGCGTCGAGCGGAAGGCCATCGTCGGACGCTTCTCCACGTCGAGCAGGCCGGCCGCGCGGGTGTGCGCGTCCCGGTCGGGGTTTCCCGTGTCGATGGAGGCAAGGGCGATCTCGGCGCTCACCCGCACCTCGTCGGCCGTCTCCCCGACGAACAGCGTGGCCGTCACCTCCCGGAACCGGCCACGCACCTTGGCGATCCCGAGGTGCCGGATGGTGAAGTTGACCGCCGAGTGCAGCGGGTCGAGTTCCCAGTCGCCGGGCGCCAGGGGCAGGGCCGTGGTGGTCAGCGTCTGAGCGGTGTTGTCCTGAGTCATGTCTTCACCCTCCGCGCGCCGGCGGACGGGAGGGAGACCGGCTGGAGGGTGGTAGTGAGAGGGCCACCCTCGGCGGCGGATCCCGTTGTACGTTCGGCGGGTGAGCGACAACGAGCTGGGCACGTTCCTGCGCACCCGCCGCGAAGCCGTCACCCCGGCCGAGGTGGGGCTGCCCACGGGCCCCAGACGCCGTACGCCCGGACTGCGCCGCGCGGAACTGGCCACGCTCGCCGGCGTCAGCGTCGAGTACCTCACCCGCCTGGAACAGGGACGCGACCGCAATCCCTCGCCCCAGGTGCTCGGTGCCCTCGGTGACGCGCTGCGCCTGACCGTGCCGGACCGGATCCTGCTGCGCCGGCTGGCCAAGGAGGCCGGCGCCGACAAGGTGCTGTGCACCTCGGCGGCACCGCCGATCCGCACGGTACGTCCCACCGTGCGCGCGCTCCTCGACCGGCTGGAGCCGACACCCGCCGTGCTCCTCACCTGGATCGGCGACATCGTGGCGCACACCTTTGGCTACGAGCGGTTCGCCCGCCCGCTGGGCGTGCTCGACGGCAGCGCGCCCAACCTCGTGAGGTACCTGTTCACCGACGAACGGGCCCGGACCGTGTTCCCCGGCTGGGACCGTCTCGCCGACGAGCAGGTCGCCCACCTGCGACACGAGGCCTCCCTGCACGACCCGAACGTCGCCGCGCTCGCCGACGAGCTGACGGTCACCGCGGGCGCCCCGTTCACCGAGCGGCTCACGGCCGTTCCGTCCATGCCGGCCCGGTTCGGCACGGACATCGTGGAGCACCCCGAGGCGGGGCGGCTACGTCTGTCGTACGAGACGCTGTCCCTGCCCGAGGAGGGCCAGCGCCTGATGGTCCACCTCCCGGCCGACGAGGCGACGGCCACGGCGCTGGACCACCTCAACGGGCGCAGACCCGGGGCCCTTCGCGCGGTGAGCGGCTGATGCACACCGGCCGGTGGACGCATGACTGCCCACCCGCCCTCTACAGGTCGCCGACCTCGGCGGCGTACGGCGGCTCGGCGCCCGCCCGGGAGCAGGTGATCGCCGCCGCGCGTGCCGCGAAGCGCAGCAGGCGCTCCCAGCCCTCGCGGCCCAGGCCTGCGAGCGCCGCCGCAGACAGGGCGTCCCACGCCGACAGTCCGTGCAGAAGCGCCGCGTTCACGGTGTCGCCGGCACCGATGGTGTCCACGACGTCGACCTTCTCGCCCGGCACCGGGTACACGGCGCCGTCCCGGGTGAACGCGGTCAGCCCGTCGCCGCCGTGCGTGATCACCACCGCCGAGGGGCCGGCGGACAGCCACTCGTGAGGAGTGCCGCCCAGCCAGCGGGCGTCCTCCTCGGAGAGCTTGAGCAGGGTCACCGAGGGCAGCCAGCTCTTGAAGCGGGCCCGGTAGGCGTCGGCGTCGGCAATCAGGCCGGGCCGGATGTTCGGATCGAGCGCGGTGAACACGCCCTGCGCCGCCGCGGTCCGCATCAGCTCCTCGTAGGCGCTCGCACCCGGCTCCAGGACGAGCGAGCAGGTGCCGAAGGACACCGCCCGCGTCCCGGAGGGCAGGCCGGCCGGGACGGTGAACAGCCGGTCGGCGGTGCCCTCCACGTAGAAGGAGTAGGCGGCCGCGCCGTTCCCGTCGATCGTGGCGACCGCGAGAGTGGTCGGTTCCGGGCCGCGCTGCACCGCCGCCACGTCCACGCCCGCGTCCCTCAGTCCGTCCAGCAGCGCCTCGCCGAAGGCGTCGTAGGAGGTGCGGGAGCAGAAGGCCGTGGGGGAGCCGAGGCGGCCGAGGGCCACGGCCGTGTTGTAGGGGCCGCCACCGAGGGCAGGCTGCAGACCCGCGAGGGCACCCGTGCCCTGCGGAACCAGGTCGATCAGGGCCTCACCTGCGACGACGATCAAGGGGTCGTTCCTTTCTCCGAAGGCATCGGACTGCTCACTGGTCACTGCTCGGATCGGATCGCCGGAGGCCATGGCCCGGCGGTTGCGAAGGCCGCTCCGGCGGGTCGGGGCAGCCGCACGACGTGCGGTGGACGAAGGTGCACGGGAGCCGCACGGTCCGGGCGGGCCGGTCGGGTGCGGCGAGGCGTTCGAGGAGCACACGGACGGCCTGGACACCGATGTCCCTGCTGGGCTGGGCGATCGCGGTCAGCCGGGGGGAGAACAGGTCCGCCCAGGGGAAGTCGTCGAAGCAGCACAGCGCGATGTCGTCGGGCACGGCCAGCCCGTGCGCGCGCAGAGCCCGCAGGGCGCCGAGGGTCATGGCGTTGTTGGCGGTGACCAGCGCACTGGGCGGGGTGGGCAGGGAGAGCAGGGCGGCGGTGGCCCGTTCGGCGTCGGCCGACTCGGAGTCGCCGTGCACCAGGAGCCGCTCGTCGTGGGGAAGCCCGGCGGAGGCGAGGCCGTGCCGGTAGCCGGTGACACGTTCGACGGTGGTGCTGAGGCCGGGCCGGCCGGCGACGAGGGCGATGCGGCGGTGGCCGAGTCCGGCGAGATGCGTGACCAGGCGGGCTGTGGGTTCCGCGTTCTCGGCGCAGACCTGGTCGAAGCGGGGCGCGCCCTCCGCCGAAGGGTCGACGATCCGGTCGAGGAGGACGGTCGGCACGCGGTGGCGGGTGAGGTAGGCGAGCAATTCGCCCGGCTCCGCCGACGGCGCGACGACCATGCCGTCCACGCGGCGTTCGTGCAGGAGCTGGACGACCTTGCGTTCGTGCGCGGGGTCGTCGTGCGGATCGGCGATCAGCAGGCTGTAGCCCTGCTCCAGGGCGGCGGCTTCGACGCCCTGGAGGATCTCGGTGAAGTAGGGGTTGCTGATCGCCGACACCGCCAGCCCGATGGAGCGGGTGCGGGCGGTCACCAGGGAGCGGGCGAGGGTGTTGGGCGTGTAGCCGAGCTCGTCCATGGCGTCGAGGACGGCCTGGCGGGTGTGGGGCAGGACGGGACGGGTGTCGTTCAGTACGTGCGAGACGGTCGCCACGGAAACACCGGCGTGCCGTGCGACGTCGGCCATGGTCGGCATGGTCTCCCTCCCCTCCCTGAATGCGGCGGGCGCCGTGCTGAGCGGGACGGTATCCCATCGGACGAGGCGCGTAAACGCTTGCGCAAGCGTTTACGTCTACCTGACCCGTCACAAGCAACGCAACCCGCCGTCACCCCCGCACCACCCCCGGCGGTATCGTGCGCGCGGGGCAGCAGTCGGCAGTGGTTGATCCACAGTCGATCAGTGGGAGGGCACGCGGCGTCATCGTGCACCGCACCCCTCCGCTGCACGCCGACCGTCCTCGTACGCCGCACGGCGACCGCCCTCGTACCGCCTTTCGACCAGTGGAGCCCGCATGCCCGGCCGACCCTCCGCGAGCCGCCGTACCGTCCTGCGAGGAGCGGCCCTCGCGCCGGCCGCGGCCCTCGCGCCCGCCGCGGCGCTCGGTCTGGCCGCCTGTTCGCCGACCGGTGGAACGACGGCGCCCGCGACCCCCACCGCTCCGGTGGAACTCGGCGCGGACAGCGAGGTCGCGCAAGGCGGCGCGAGGCTCTACCGCGACCACAACGTGGTGGTCAGCCGGTCCGGGAGCGGCCAGCTGAGGGCGTACAGCTCGATCTGCACGCACGCACGGTGTCCCATCAACAAGCTCGACGGGACGACCCTGATCTGTCCCTGCCACGGCAGCGAGTTCGACGCGACGACCGGTCAGGTGGTGCGGGAGCCGGCGACCGAACCGCTGAACGAGCTGCCGGTCAGGACGGAGAACGGCAGGATCGTCGTGGAGCCGGGTGCCTGACCGTTAGGCCCTCGCCCGGGGGGCGGGCTTGCTCTCAGTCCCGCCTGTGCTCACTCCCAGTCCCACCCGATGCCCACCATGCCCGACCGGACCCGCGGCTCGACGAGGTGGACGGAGTGGTGTCGCCGGCTGAGAGGCAGTTCCTGACGGCTGCCGCGCGGTGCCGCCGCCGAGTGCCGGGTGAAGCGGTGACAGCGGGTGGGCAGTGTGTTCTCGTCGAACCTGATCTGCAGGGCGTACTGGCCGCCCGGGGTGCCGAAGCCCCGGACGTACTCGCGGCAGGCGCCGGCGGTGCCGTCCTCGACGCCGTACCGGAAGAGGAAGGTGTCGCCGGCCCGGAGGCGGGTGTCGAAGAGGAGTTCGGCGACGAGGACGCCCGTTTCGTGGTGCCGGCGGACGCGGCCGGCGCGGCAGTTCTCCAGGGCGTGCAGCGTCATCCGGTCCGGAGCGCAGCCGGGATCGCCGTGGTGGACGGCCACGAAGCGGTCGACGCCGTCGCGGTGGGCGCGGACGATGTGCTGCGACTCGCGCCCCAGGAGTTCCCGGCGCGCGCCGATGCGGACGCGCTCATGGTGGCCGAGGGTGTGCAGCCCGTCGTCCGGAGGGCACTCCAGTTCGGCGAGCAGTTTGTCGAGAACGTCCGAGGCCGCCACGAGCGAACGGTAGGAGCGGCCCGTCGGGTGTCCGCCCACCGTGTCCGCGTCGGCCTGCGTGAGCAGCCGGATCAGGGACTCGTCCGGCAGCCGCAGTATCTCCTCCAGAGCCCGGACGGCGCGGAGTGACTCGGGGCGCTGCGGGCGCCGGGCGCCCTGCTGCCAGTAGCTCAGGCTGGTGACACCGACCTTCACGCCGTGCCGTGACAGGTGGTGCTGCACGCGCTGCAGAGGCAGCCCTCGTGCGGCGATCGCGGCACGCAGGGCGACGTGGAAGGGGCCGCCTCGCAGGGCCGTGTCCAGTTCCGCGGCGGCTGCGCCGACGGCGGCGTCCGGGTGGTGGCCGGCGGCGTCCGCGTGATGAGGGGCGTGCGGCATGCAGGGCCCTTTCTGGGAATGCGCACGACGGCTGGTCGGACCGTTCGTGTCGGTGGCCGGGCCTCCGGTGACGCGGGGGCGCCTTCACATCCGTAGGGCGTGCTTCACCGCCCCCAGTTCCCCCGCATTGAAGCGTGTTGACCCCATCCCGACAACACCTGATGCCCGAACGTGGCCTGCCGTTGGCCGACTCGGGGCTCTTGCCCACGCCCAGGACGACGGGTAGGCCGCGCCGGTTCACCGGCCGGGTGTGCGAGGCGCACGGCGGCGCCCCGCCGTCCGCCGCCGGGTGGGTGACTGGTGCTGAGGCGTGCTTCTGGTCGCCGGGTGGGTGACTGAGGCCGCGGCGGGCTTGCTGACGCCGCGTGGGTGGCCGACCGCTGAGCCCTGCCGCGCGACTGACCAGCCCCGCCGCCCGACGCCGCGCGACTGACCAGCCCCGCCGCGCGACGCCAGCGCGGCCGACCGACCGCTGAGCCCTGTCGACCGCCCGACCGACCGCCGGGTCCCGCCCTTCCCACCCGTCGAACGCGGACCAGTGAGCCGCCGTGCGAGCCAGGGGCGCGGCAGCCCGGCGCGGCAGGCGGCTGCTCGGCAGTGAGGCCGGATCCAGCACAGGTGGGGCCGGCCACGGCAGATGCCGGCGGGGCGCAGCCCCACCCCGCACCCGCCAGTTGTCCACAGCCCCGTCGGCCGGGCGCACCCCCAGCCCGGGACACCTGCCCGTGGTTGTCCACAGCCTCGTCGGAGTGTCACTCCGCGCCAGTAGGGTGTGAGACATGGCCGACCCCTCCAGCTACCGCCCCAAGCCGGGATCGATCCCGGACTCGCCCGGGGTCTACAGGTTCCGCGACGAGCACCGCCGGGTGATCTACGTCGGAAAGGCGAAGAGCCTGCGCCAGCGCCTGGCGAACTACTTCCAGGACCTGGCAGGTCTCCACCCGCGCACACGCACGATGGTCACCACGGCCGCGTCCGTGGAGTGGACGGTGGTGTCCACGGAGGTGGAGGCACTCCAGCTGGAGTACTCCTGGATCAAGGAGTACGACCCCCGGTTCAACGTCAAGTACCGCGACGACAAGAGCTACCCGTACCTCGCGGTGACGATGAACGAGGAGTTCCCGCGCGTGCAGGTGATGCGCGGCCACAAGAAGAAGGGCGTCCGCTACTTCGGGCCGTACGCGCACGCGTGGGCGATCCGCGACACCGTCGACCTGCTGCTGCGCGTCTTCCCGGTGCGCACCTGCTCCGCCGGCGTCTTCAAGAACGCCGCCCGCACCGGCCGCCCCTGCCTGCTCGGCTACATCGGCAAGTGCTCCGCGCCCTGCGTCGGCCGGATCTCGCCCGACGACCACTGGGAACTGGCGGACGAGTTCTGCGACTTCATGACCGGCCGCACCGGCACGTACCTGCGTCGTCTGGAGAAGCAGATGATGGAGGCGGCCGAGGAGATGGAGTACGAGCGGGCCGCCCGCCTGCGCGACGACATCGAGGCCCTGAAGAAGGCCATGGAGAAGAACGCGGTCGTGCTCGCGGACGCGACCGACGCCGACCTGATCGCGGTCGCCGAGGACGAGCTCGAGGCGGCCGTCCAGATCTTCCACGTGCGCGGCGGACGCGTGCGCGGCCAGCGCGGCTGGGTCACCGACAAGGTCGAGGAGATCACCACCGGCGCCCTCGTGGAGCACGCCCTCCAGCAGCTCTACGGCGAGGAGACCGGGGACGCCGTCCCCAAGGAGGTCCTGGTCCCCGCCCTGCCGGATCCGGTGGAACCGGTCCAGGAGTGGCTCACCGGCCGCCGCGGCTCGGCCGTCTCGCTGCGGGTCCCGCAGCGCGGCGACAAGCGGGCCCTCATGGAGACCGTCGAGCGCAACGCCCAGCATGCGCTCGTCCTGCACAAGACCAGGCGCGCCTCCGACCTGACCACACGCTCGCGGGCCCTCGAGGAGATCGCCGAGGCACTCGACCTGGACAGCGCCCCGCTCAGGATCGAGTGCTACGACATCTCGCACCTCCAGGGCGACGACGTCGTGGCCTCGATGGTCGTCTTCGAGGACGGCCTGCAGCGCAAGAGCGAGTACCGCCGTTTCCAGATCAAGGGCTTCGAGGGGCAGGACGACGTCCGCTCCATGCACGAGGTGATCACCCGCCGCTTCCGGCGCTATCTCGCCGAGAAGGAACGGACGGGGGAGTGGACCGACGGCGAGCCCACCTCCAGCGACGGCGAGCCCACCTCCACGGACGGCTCCGCGGTCGCCCCTGCCGACGGCTCCGCGGCCGCCCGCAGGAACGGCTTCGCCGCCACGCCCTCCGATGAGGCCGCCGGCCTGTCCGAGGCCCCCCTCGCCGATGCCCTCAAGGACGACGACGGCCGGCCCAAGCGCTTCGCGTACCCGCCGCAGCTCGTCGTCGTCGACGGCGGGCAGCCGCAGGTCGCGGCCGCCAAGCGCGCCCTGGACGAGCTCGGCATCGACGACATCGCCGTCTGCGGCCTCGCCAAGCGGCTGGAGGAGGTCTGGCTGCCGGACGACGACGACCCGGTCGTCCTGCCCCGCACCAGCGAGGGCCTCTACCTGCTCCAGCGCGTCCGCGACGAGGCCCACCGCTTCGCCATCACCTACCAGCGCACCAAGCGCGCCAAGCGGTTCCGCTCCGGCCCCCTGGATGAGGTCCCGGGCCTCGGCGAGACCCGCAGGCAGGCGCTGATCAAGCACTTCGGCTCAGTGAAGAAGCTGCGGTCCGCGACGATCGACCAGATCTGCGAGGTACCCGGCATAGGCCGCAAGACGGCCGAGACGATCGTCGCGGCCCTCGCCCAGGCGGCTCCGCCCGCGCCCGCCGTGAACACGGCGACGGGAGAGATCATGGAAGAGGGGGAGCCCGATACGACGGCGGACTCCCCCGGGGAGCCCGTCACCGCGGGCGCCCCGGAAGAACGACGGGGGCAGGAGACATGACCGAGCACGACGCACAGCCCACAGCGGACCGAGATCAGGCGCCCACAGCAGCGCCCCAGCAGACGCCCAGGGAAACCGGCGAGGATCCCACCCGGCACGACACACCGCACGACGCCGCCCAGCCCGGCACGGGCCCCGGCGGCGCCGAGCAGACCGCAGGCCACGAAGACGGAGCACAGGTGAGTACGGACGTCACACCGCCCGGTATCCCCGAGGCGGCCATCCCCGAGCTGGTGATCATTTCCGGCATGTCCGGGGCGGGCCGCTCGACGGCCGCCAAGTGTCTGGAGGACCTCGGCTGGTTCGTCGTCGACAACCTCCCGCCGGCCCTGATCCCCACCATGGTGGAGCTCGGCGCCCGCTCCCAGGGCAACGTGGCGCGGATCGCGGTCGTCGTCGACGTCCGCGGCCGGCGCTTCTTCGACAACCTTCGCGAGTCCCTCGCCGACCTCGAGGCGAAGAACGTCACCCGGCGGATCGTCTTCCTGGAGTCCTCCGACGACGCCCTGGTGCGCCGCTTCGAGTCGGTGCGCCGCCCGCACCCCCTCCAGGGCGACGGCCGGATCGTCGACGGCATCGCCGCCGAGCGCGAGCTGCTGCGCGAGCTGCGCGGCGACGCCGACCTGGTGATCGACACCTCCAGCCTCAACGTGCACGAGCTGCGCGCCAAGATGGACGCCCAGTTCGCGGGCGAGGAGGAGCCCGAGCTGCGGGCCACCGTCATGTCCTTCGGCTTCAAGTACGGCCTCCCCGTCGACGCCGACCTGGTCGTGGACATGCGCTTCCTGCCCAACCCGCACTGGGTCCCGGAACTGCGCGCCTACACCGGCCTGAACGAGGAGGTGGCCACCTACGTCCTCAACCAGCCCGGAGCCAAGGAGTTCCTCGACCGGTACGCGGAGCTCCTCCAGCTCATCGCCGGGGGCTACCGCCGGGAGGGCAAGCGCTACGTGACCATCGCGGTCGGCTGTACGGGAGGCAAGCACCGCTCGGTCGCGATGTCGGAGAAGCTCGCCGCGCGCCTCGCGGCCGAGGGCGTGGAGACGGTGGTCGTGCACCGGGACATGGGACGGGAATGACAGGACGTACTCTGCGGCTGGGCCGGCTGCGCGGGACGGCGCCGGAGGGGCGCGTGAGCCGGCCGGTCGAGGCCCGGGGCGGCAAACCACGCCGCCGCGGCACCCAGCCCAAGGTCGTCGCCCTCGGCGGCGGCATGGGCCTGTCGGCCTCGCTCGCCGCGCTGCGCCGGATCACCGGCGACCTCACCGGCGTCGTCACGGTGGCCGACGACGGCGGTTCCAGCGGGCGCCTGCGCGACGAGCTGGGCGTGCTGCCACCCGGCGACCTGCGCAAGGCGCTGGCCGCGCTGTGCGGCGACGACGACTGGGGCCAGACCTGGGCCCGGGTCATCCAGCACCGCTTCCAGTCCCAGGGCGAGATCAACGGCCACGCGGTCGGCAACCTGCTGATCGTGGCTCTGTGGGAGCAGCTCGGCGACCACGTCCAGGCCCTGGACCTGGTCGGCAAGCTCCTCGGCGCGCACGGGCGCGTGCTGCCCATGTCGGCGGTCCCCCTGGAGCTCCAGGCGCTGGTCAAGGGGCACGACCCGGCGCGGCCCGAGGACGTCGACACGGTGCGGGGGCAGGCGACCGTCGCGTTGACGCCCGGCGAGGTGCAGTCCGTGCACCTCGTGCCGCACGACCCGCCGGCCGTCCCCGAAGCGGTCGAGGCCGTCCTGGACGCGGACTGGGTGGTGCTGGGACCCGGCTCCTGGTTCTCCTCGGTCATCCCGCACCTGCTGGTGCCGGAACTGCTGGACGCCCTCACGGAGACGAAGGCTCGCCGGGTACTCTCCCTGAACCTCGCGCCGCAGCCGGGAGAAACCGAGGGCTTCTCCCCGCAGCGTCATTTGGAGGTTTTGGGACGACACGCCCCTAAACTCGCCCTGGACGTGGTGCTGGCCGACGAGGCCGCCGTGCCCGACCGCGACTCGCTGACCGATGCCGCCAAGCGGTTCGGGGCCGCGGTCGAGCTGGCGCCGGTGGCCCGGCCCGATGGAACTCCGCGGCATGATCCGGAGCTGCTGGCCGCCGCGTACGACCGTATTTTTCGGATGCATGGAAGGATCGGCCCATGGCGATGACGGCAGCGGTGAAGGACGAGATCTCCCGGCTACCCGTCACCCGGACCTGCTGCAGAAAGGCGGAGGTCTCCGCCATTCTGCGGTTCGCCGGCGGCCTCCACCTGGTGAGCGGGCGCATCGTGATCGAGGCGGAGCTGGACACCGCGATGGCGGCCCGCCGGCTCAAGCGGGACGTCCTGGAGATCTTCGGCCACAGCTCGGAGCTCATCGTGATGGCGCCCGGCGGTCTGCGCCGCGGCTCGCGCTACGTCGTGCGCGTCGTCGCGGGCGGTGACCAACTGGCGCGTCAGACCGGCCTGGTGGACGGCCGGGGCCGGCCGATCCGCGGCCTGCCTCCGCAGGTGGTCTCCGGCGCCACCTGCGACGCCGAGGCGGCCTGGCGCGGGGCCTTCCTGGCGCACGGCTCGCTCACCGAGCCCGGCCGGTCCTCCTCCCTCGAGGTCACCTGCCCCGGCCCCGAGGCCGCGCTGGCCCTCGTCGGTGCCGCCCGCCGCCTGTCCATCGCCGCGAAGGCCCGTGAGGTGCGCGGGGTCGACCGGGTGGTGGTGCGCGACGGCGACGCCATCGGCGCCCTGCTCACCCGCCTCGGCGCCCACGAGTCGGTGCTGGCCTGGGAGGAGCGCCGGATGCGTCGCGAGGTGCGCGCCACGGCGAACCGTCTCGCCAACTTCGACGACGCCAACCTGCGCCGCTCCGCCCGTGCGGCCGTCGCCGCCGGCGCCCGGGTCCAGCGGGCCCTGGAGATCCTCGGCGACGAGGTCCCCGAGCACCTGGCGGCCGCCGGCCGGCTGCGCATGGAGCACAAGCAGGCCTCCCTGGAGGAACTGGGCGCGCTCGCCGACCCGCCGCTGACCAAGGACGCGGTCGCCGGCCGTATCCGCCGGCTGCTGGCGATGGCCGACAAGCGGGCCTCCGACCTCGGCATCCCGGGCACCGAGGCCAACCTCAGCGAGGAACTCGCCGACAACCTGGCGGGCTGAGAGCGCGACGGGACCGCGAAGGGAACGGGTCGTCACCCCGCCGGGTCCGCGACCCGGTTCGGCGACCCGCCGCTCCCCGACCCTGGGCCGTCGACCCGTCCCGGTCCCGGCCTGGTTCGTCACTGCGCCGGGTCCGCGACCCGGTTCGGTGACCCGCCGCTCCCGACCCGGGGTCATCGACCCGCCCGGGTTCCGGCCTGGTTCGTCACTGCGCCAGGTCCGCGATCGGGGCCGTCGACCGCCTGGTCCCCGGCCCAGGTCGTCATCCTGCCCCGCGCTCCTCGAACCCCCCGCTCCCCGACCCGGGTCGTCAACTCGCCAGGGTCCCAGCCTGGCTCGTCACCCGCCGGCTCGGTGGCGGCTCGATCCCCGGCCCGGGTCGTTATCCCGCCCGTTCCCCGACCCGGGCTCGTCGACCCGCCCGTTCCCCGACTCGACCCCGGTTCGTCAACGCGCCCGTTCCCCGCCCGACCCCGTTCGTGACCCGCCGGATCTCGGCCCGTTTCCTCACCCCGTCAGGTCCGCGACCGCGACCCGGCTCGGCGACGTGACCGGCCCCCGACCGGCTTCGTCCACTCACCCGAGCCCCGACCCGGTTCGTCAACCCGCCGGTGCGGGCGCCCGTTTGGGCCGCCGGTGTCGGCGTTTTCCCGTCCCTTGACCCCAATTCCCCGTACTTGCGGCACTCTTGACTCGATCATGAAGTGTCATGAGCCTGGCTTGTGTTCGCTGCTGTGGCGGACCCACGCTAGGGGGGTTCATGAGACGTAGAGCGAGATCGATCCTCGCTGTCGGCGCGCTCCTGATCGGCGGAGCGAGCATCGCACCCATCGCCCAGGCACAACCCGGAGGTTCGTCCGGGACATCCGACGCGGACGAGGTCAAGGTCTTCCGCGCCGAGGTCACCAAGAAGCAGGTACCCCTGCTGCTGGCTGCAGGCCAGGACGCTCACGAACTCAGTGAGCAGGCGCCCGAGCAGGGCACCGCCACCATCGAGGTCTACCTCACCGACGACCAGGCGAAGAAGCTCGAGAAGCAGGGCGTACCGCTCACCGAGCACACCCTGTCCGCCAGTGCCGAGGACCGCGTCGAAGCCGCCGCCGACGGCGTGTTCCGCCCCTACAGCGGCAAGGGCGGACTGAAGGAGGAGATCCTCCGCACCGGCCAGGAGAACCCCGGCCTCACCAAGGTCGTCTCCATCGGCAAGACGATCAAGGGCCAGGACATCCTCGCGCTCAAGCTCACCAAGAACGCGAAGAAGACCAAGGACGGCTCCAGACCCTCCGTGCTGTACCTGTCCAACCAGCACGCGCGTGAGTGGATCACCCCGGAGATGACCCGCCGGCTGCTCCACCACTACCTGGACAACTACCGGACGGACCAGCGGATCAAGAAGCTCGTCGACACCACCGAGCTGTGGTTCGTCCTGTCGGCCAACCCCGACGGCTACGACTACACCTTCGAGGACACCGACAACCGCCTGTGGCGCAAGAACCTGCGGGACGTCAACGCCGACGGCGTGATATCCACCGGCGACGGCGTCGACCTCAACCGCAACTTCGCCTACAAGTGGGGCTACGACGACGAGGGTTCGTCCCCCAACCCCACCAGCCAGACCTACCGCGGCGCGGGCCCGAACTCCGAGCCCGAGACCCAGGCGCTGGACGCGTTCGAGAAGCGCATCGGCTTCGAGTACGGCATCAACTACCACTCCGCCGCCGAACTCCTCCTCTACGGCGTCGGCTGGCAGGTCGCGACGGACACCCCGGACGACGTCCTCTACGAGGCGCTGGCCGGCACCCCGGACAACTCCGCGATCCCCGGCTACCACCCGCAGGTCTCCTCGGAGCTGTACACCACCAACGGCGAGGCCGACGGTCACGCGGCCAACGTCAACGGCACCGCGATGTTCACCCCCGAGATGTCGACCTGCCAGACGATCTCGAACCTCGACCCGAACGACCAGTGGAACGCGGCCGACTGCCAGTCGGTGTTCAACTTCCCGGACGACGAGAAGCTGATCCAGCAGGAGTTCGAGAAGAACATCCCGTTCGCGCTCTCCGTCGCCGAGAGCGCCGCCCGTCCCGACCAGCCGAAGTCCTCGGTCGGCCTGACCGCGGCCGACTTCACCCCGGCCGGCTTCACCACGTCGTACTCCCGCGGCGCCGACCAGGAGGTCTCCGTCGTCGCCCGCAAGGCGCTGCGCGACAAGGAACTCAAGTACCGCGTCAACGGCGGCCGTACGTACGACCAGGCGCTCAGGCCCTGGAAGGGCGGCGAGACCTTCGGCGGTGAGGACAACCTCTACTTCGACGAGTACCGGGCCAAGGTGCAGGACGGCGAACCGGGCGACAAGGTCGAGGTGTGGTTCACCGGCGAGACGCCGAGCGGCAGGAAGGTCTCCAGCGAGCACTTCACCTACACCATCGCCGAGCGGCCCCGGGCCGACACCCTCGTCGTCGCCGAGGAGGGCACGGCCGCCACACAGGCGCAGACCTACGTCGACGCGCTGAAGGCGAACGGCCGCAGGGCGATCGTCTGGGACGTCGCCACCCAGGGCCCGCCCGACGCGCTCGGCGTGCTCGGCCACTTCGACACGGTCGTCCACTACACGGGCGCGAGCGTCCCCGGCAACCCGACCCAGCTCGAGCTGCGCGCCTTCCTCAACGAGGGCGGCAAGCTGATCGAGGCGGGCGAACTGGCCGGCGGCAACGTCGACCTCGGCGACGGCACCCCGTCCAACGACTTCAGCCAGTACTACCTGGGCGCCTACACCCGGACGTCCCTGTCCGGCGCCACCTCCTACGAGGGCACCGGCGCGCTCGCCGGCGCGGGCGGACCCCTGGGCGCCGCGCCCGGCAACCCGCTCAACCAGGCCGGGTCCTACAGCGTCACCTCCGAGACCCTGCCCGTGGCCACGTTCCCACAGTTCGCCAGCGCGGGCGCGGGCCGCTACCCCGGCACCGCCAACCCGTACGGGCCCTACGAGGGCACCTCCATGGCCGCCGTCACGCACAGCGACTACGCCTGGAACCGCCTCACCCGCACCATCGACCTCACCGGGGTGAGCGCGTCCGACAAGCCGGGCCTGCGCACCCGCATGCTGTGGAACACGGAGGAGGGCTACGACCACGCCGTCCTGGAGGCGCACACCGCAGGGGCCGACGACTGGACCACGCTCCCGGAGACCGGCGGCGCCACCAGCACCGCCGTACCCGTCGAGTGCGAGGCCGGCTACCTCATCCAGGCCCACCCCGCCCTCCGGCGGTACCTGACGCTCTCCGGCGGGGCCTGCGCGCCCACCGGCGCCAGCGGTTCCTGGAACAGCTTCACCGGGGCCTCGGCCGGCTGGCAGGAGGTGTCCTTCGACCTGTCCGCGTACGCCGGGAAGACCGTCGAGGTGGCGCTCTCCTACATCACCGACCCCGGCTCCGGCGGCCGCGGCGTCCTCGTCGACAACGCGTCCCTCGTGACCGGTGGCACGGCGACCGAGACCGAGGGCTTCGAGACGTCGCTGGGCGCCTGGAGCGTGCCGGGCCCGCCCGCGGGCAGCCCCGCGGTCGTCAAGGACTGGGCGCGTTCCGGCGCGCTCTTCCAGACGTACGCGTCGGTCACCACGGACGACACCGTGCTGCTGGGCTTCGGCCTGGAACACGTCACCGCGGCGGCCGACCGCAACGCGCTCATCGGAAAGGCCCTCGCCTCACTTGACGAGTGACACGCTGAGGTCAACACCGCGCGACGCGATGTGATCAGAACGAGTGACCGGGCCTTCGGGCCAGGGCGGTCCGTACCCCTACTGGCGGGTACGGGCCGTCCTGCCGTGTATGGGGCGACTCGATGTCACCCCGGGCGCCTCGGAGAGGTAGGGTCGGGGGTGGTCGGGGACATCCCAAATACAGCTCGCCGGCACCGCATGGCCGGCGTACCAACGAGGAGATCGGTTCGTGACGATCCGCGTAGGCATCAACGGCTTTGGCCGCATCGGTCGTAACTACTTCCGCGCGCTACTGGAGCAGGGTGCTGACATCGAGATCGTGGCTGTCAACGACCTGGGTGACACCGCGACCACCGCTCACTTGCTCAAGTACGACACCATCCTGGGCCGCCTGAAGCAGGAGGTCTCGCACACCGCCGACACGATCACCGTCGACGGCAGGACCATCAAGGTCCTCTCCGAGCGCAACCCCGCCGACATCCCGTGGGGCGAGCTGGGCGTCGACATCGTGATCGAGTCCACCGGCATCTTCACCAAGAAGGCCGACGCCGAGAAGCACATCGCCGGCGGCGCCAAGAAGGTCATCATCTCGGCTCCGGCCACGGATGAGGACGTCACCATCGTGATGGGCGTCAACCAGGACAAGTACGACGCCGCCAACCACCACGTCATCTCCAACGCCTCCTGCACCACCAACTGTGTGGCGCCGATGGCCAAGGTCCTCGACGAGAACTTCGGCATCGTCAAGGGCCTGATGACGACGGTGCACGCGTACACGAACGACCAGCGCATCCTGGACTTCCCGCACAAGGACCTGCGCCGCGCTCGTGCCGCCGCCGAGAACATCATCCCGACCACCACCGGTGCCGCCAAGGCCACCGCCCTGGTGCTGCCGCAGCTCAAGGGCAAGCTGGACGGCATCGCCATGCGCGTCCCGGTCCCCACCGGCTCGGTCACCGACCTGGTGCTGGAGCTCAGCCGCGAGGTCACCAAGGAAGAGGTCAACGCCGCCTTCCAGAAGGCCGCCGAGGGCGAGCTCAAGGGCATCCTCGAGTACACCGAGGACCCGATCGTCTCCTCCGACATCGTCAACGCCCCGGCGTCCTGCACCTTCGACTCCTCCCTGACCATGGTCCAGGAGGGCAAGAACGTGAAGGTCATCGGCTGGTACGACAACGAGTGGGGCTACTCCAACCGCCTCGTCGACCTGACGGTCTTCGTCGGCAACCAGCTCTGATCAACAGAGCAGGTACCTCGATGTGAGGGCAGGGCTCGGGCAGCGCAGGGACGCGCCGCCCGGGCCCTGACTCACGTACGGATCGGCCCTCTCTACGATCACGGAGCAACACCAGCCCTCCCGGGAGCCCTTTACATGAAGACGATCGACGAACTCCTCTCCGAAGGCGTGGCCGGCAAGCGGGTCTTCGTCCGCGCCGACCTCAACGTGCCGCTCGACGACGGCACCATCACCGACGACGGCCGCATCCGCGCCGTGCTGCCGACCGTCAAGGCCCTCGCGGACGCGGGCGCCAAGGTGGTCGTCGCCTCGCACCTTGGCCGCCCCAAGGGCGCGCCGGACCCCGCCTTCTCGCTCGCCCCCGCCGCCTCCCGCCTCGGTGAACTCCTCGGGTCCGACGTCGCCTTCGCGACCGACACGGTCGGCGAGTCCGCCCGCTCCACCGTCGCGGCGCTGGCCGACGGCCAGGTCGCGGTCATCGAGAACCTGCGCTTCAACCCGGGCGAGACGGCCAAGGACGACGCCGAGCGCGGCGCCTTCGCCGACCAGCTCGCCGAGCTCGCCGACGTCTACGTCGGCGACGGCTTCGGCGCGGTGCACCGCAAGCACGCCTCCGTGTACGACCTCCCGGCCCGCCTGCCGCACGCCGCCGGCTACCTCATCGCCACCGAGGTCGGCGTCCTGAAGAAGCTCACCGAGGACGTCGAGCGCCCGTACGTCGTCGCCCTGGGCGGTGCCAAGGTCTCCGACAAGCTCGCCGTCATCGACGAACTGCTCGGCAAGGCCGACCGCCTCCTCATCGGCGGTGGCATGGCCTACACCTTCCTCAAGGCCAAGGGCCACGAGGTCGGCATCTCCCTCCTCCAGGAGGACCAGATCCCGGCCGTCCAGGAGTACATCGAGCGCGCGGAGAAGACCGGCGTCGAGCTGGTCCTGCCCGTCGACGTCCTGGTCTCCACCGAGTTCCCGGACCTGAAGACGAAGGCCCCGGCCAACCCCACCACCGTCGCCGCGGACGCGATCCCCGCGGACCAGGAGGGCCTGGACATCGGCCCGCAGACCCGCAAGCTGTACGCCTCGAAGCTCGCCGACGCGGCCACCGTCTTCTGGAACGGCCCGATGGGCGTCTTCGAGCACCCCGACTACGCCGAGGGCACCAAGGCGGTCGCCCAGGCCCTCCTCGACTCCCCGGCCTTCACGGTCGTCGGCGGCGGCGACTCCGCCGCGGCCGTCCGCCTCCTGGGTTTCGACGAGGACGCATTCGGCCACATCTCGACCGGCGGCGGCGCCTCCCTCGAGTACCTCGAGGGCAAGACGCTCCCCGGCCTCGCCGCACTGGAGGACTGACCTAGATGAGCACGCGCACGCCGCTGATGGCGGGCAACTGGAAGATGAACCTCAACCACCTCGAGGCCATCGCCCACACCCAGAAACTCGCCTTCGCCCTGGCCGACAAGGACTACGACGCCGTCGAGGTCGCCGTCCTGCCGCCCTTCACCGACCTGCGTTCCGTGCAGACGCTGGTCGAGCACGACAAGCTGAAGATCAAGTACGGCGCCCAGGACATCTCCGCGCACGACTCCGGCGCCTACACCGGCGAGATCTCCGGCCCGATGCTGGCCAAGCTGAGGTGCACCTACGTCGCGATCGGCCACTCCGAGCGCCGCCAGTACCACGGCGAGACCGACGAACTGGTGAACGCCAAGGTCAAGGCCGCCTACAAGCACGGCCTGACCCCGATCCTGTGCGTCGGCGAGGAACTGGCCGTCCGCGAGGCTGGCAACCACGTCACGCACACCCTCGCCCAGGTCGAGGGCGGTCTGAAGGACCTCCCGGCCGAGCAGGCCGAGACGATCGTGATCGCCTACGAGCCCGTGTGGGCCATCGGCACCGGCAAGGTCTGCGGCGCCGGGGACGCGCAGGAGGTCTGCGCCGCCATCCGCGGCAAGCTCGCCGAGCTGTACTCGCAGGACGTGGCCGACAAGGTCCGCATCCAGTACGGCGGCTCCGTGAAGTCCGGCAACGTCGCGGAGATCATGGCGCAGGCCGACATCGACGGCGCGCTGGTGGGCGGTGCCTCGCTGGACCCCGAGGAGTTCGTCAAGATCGTGCGTTTCCGCGACCAGTGATCCGAGCTGTGAGTATGCGGTAGACGCGATCCGTCGTACCCTTGCGGGGGCACAGCGCCGTCGCTGTGCCCCCGTCGTTATCCGATTCCGAGGAAGTTGGTCCAGCCGTGGTTTTGGGGTTCTCGATCGCCCTGATCGTCTTCAGCCTGCTGCTGATGCTGCTGGTGCTGATGCACAAGGGGAAGGGCGGCGGCCTCTCCGACATGTTCGGTGGCGGCATGCAGTCCTCCGTCGGCGGCTCCTCGGTCGCCGAGCGCAACCTCGACCGCATCACCGTCGTGGTCGGTCTGCTGTGGTTCGCGTGCATTGTTGTCCTCGGCCTCATGATGAAGACGAACAGCTGATCCGCGACGCACACAAACGCACATTCCGCACGTAAGGCCCCATGTTCGGTACGCGCAGCTGAGCGCGGCCTATCATGGGGCTTGCGTCTAGGTGTGGGGGCTGTAACTCCAATCACTGGACGCGCGTTGGGCCTTACGTAGACTGAGGCGCTCGCAGCGAAGCGAAACGCCGACTCGCTTTGCGGCACCATCACGCAGGGAGTTACGACCGTGGCAAGTGGCAACGCGATCCGAGGAAGCCGGGTCGGGGCGGGGCCGATGGGCGAGGCCGAGCGCGGCGAGTCCGCGCCGCGTCTGCGCATCTCCTTTTGGTGCTCCAACGGGCACGAGACGCAGCCCAGCTTCGCCAGCGACGCGCAAGTGCCCGATACCTGGGACTGCCCGCGCTGCGGCTTCCCGGCCGGCCAGGACCGGGACAACCCGCCGGACCCGCCGCGCACCGAGCCCTACAAGACGCACCTCGCCTATGTGCGGGAGCGGCGCAGCGACGCGGACGGCGAGGCGATCCTCGCCGAGGCGCTCGCCAAACTGCGGGGCGAGATCTAGGAGTTGAGGACCGGCCGGGTGCCCGTGGGCGCCTGGCCGGACCTGTTTCGCACACCGGCGGCCGGCCGCCTCCCCACCGATTGTCAGTGGTGCCCTCTACGGTTTTCGTAGTGGTCCTCGTCGCGGTTTCCCCGACGAGGACGAACCGGACAGCCGGAAGGGGGAGTTGTGACGACGGTCGGAACGGCGGACGGCCGCGCGCCCGCGTGGCGCGGTGGCTTCGGGCGACTGTGGAGTGCCGCCGTGATCTCCCGGTTCGGGGACGCGTTACGGACGACCGCGCTGCCCCTGCTCGCCGTGCAGCTCACCGACGACCCCCTGGTCATCGCCTCCGTGACCGCCTGCGCCTACGTCCCCTGGTTGCTGTTCGGCCTGCTCGGCGGGGCCGTCGCCGACCGGGTGGACCAGCGGCGCGCGATGTGGGCCGTGGACACCGTGCGCGGCCTGCTCGTGGCCGCCTTCGCGCTCACCGTCGCCCTCGGGCACGCCTCGATCCCGCTGCTGCTCGCCCTCGCGTTCCTGCTCACCACCCTCCAGACGCTCTTCGACAACGCGGCCACGGCACTGCTGCCGTCCCTGGTGGAGCGCGAGGCCCTGGGCGGGGCCAACGCCCGGCTGATGACCGGTCAGCAACTCGCCGGCGGCCTGCTCGCCGGGCCGGTCGTGCCGCTGCTGCTCGGCGCCGGCGCCTTCGTGCCGTTCGCGGCGGACGCGGCCACCTATCTGCTCGCCGCCGCCCTGGTCGCCTCCCTGCGGATACGCCCGCCCGGGCGGGAGCCGCGCCCCGCGGGCAGCACCCTGCGGACGGAGATCGGCGAGGGGCTGCGCGCCCTGTGGCGCGACCGTGTCCTGCGGCCCGTCTGCCTGGCCACCCTGCTCTGCAACATCGGCATGGGCGCCCTGATCGCCACCCTGGTGCTGCATGTGACGCACTGGCTGCACGCGGGGAGCACCGGGTTCGCCGCCGCCCTGACGGTGTACGCCGTCGGCGGCCTCGCCGGCGGCTTCGTCGCCCAGCGGATCGCCCGGCGCACCGGGCGGGCCCGGGCCCTGCTGCTCGGCGGCACCGTCCAGACGGTGTCCCTGCTGCTCATCGGCGGCGTCCGTCATCTCGGCGCCCTTCTCGCGGGCATGCTGCTGCTCGGCGTCATGAACATGGTGTGGAACGTCCACCAGGTCACCCTGATGCAGCAACGCAGCCCCGAGGCCATGGTGGGCCGTATCTCCTCCGCCTTCCGCACGGCCTCCACCTCCGGTGCCCCGCTCGGCGCCCTGCTCGGCGGAGCCGCGGCGGCGGCTTCCGGCCTGAACGCGCCCGCACTCCTCGCGGCCCTGCTGTTCGCCCTGGCCGTCACCGCGTTGATACCGGCGGGCAAGGCGGACGTACCTGTTGTTGTACCGACGGACGGTCCCACCGCAGCTCGCGTCACCGGCTGATCAACTAGGTTGGGACCCGCAGCGGGACAGCACGCGCAGTACGGACAGGTGAGGAAAGAGGGCTGGGTCCGACATGAACGCAGACGGCCGTACGAGGCTCAACCAGACGCCCGAGTGGACCGCTCTGGCCAAGCACCGCGAGGAACTCGGCGAGGTGCAGCTGCGTGAGCTGTTCGCCGCCGACCCCGGGCGCGCCGACGGGTACACGGTGCAGGTCGGCGACCTGCACATCGACTACTCCAAGCATCTCGTCACCGACGAGACGCTGCGGCTGCTGCGTGAGCTGGCGGCCGCCACCGACGTCTTCGGACTGCGGGACGCGATGTTCCGAGGCGAGAAGATCAACACGACCGAGAACCGCGCGGTGCTGCACACCGCCCTGCGCGCCCCGCGCGACGCGGTGATCGAGGTCGACGGGGAGAACGTCGTCCCCGCGGTGCACGCCGTCCTCGACAAGATGGCCGACTTCGCCGGCCGGGTCCGCTCGGGTGCCTGGACCGGCCACACCGGCAAGCGCATCAAGAACGTGATCAACGTCGGCATCGGCGGTTCCGACCTGGGCCCGGCCATGGCCTACGAGGTGCTGCGCAGCTACACCGACCGTGACCTCACGGTCCGCTTCGTCTCCAACGTGGACGGCGCCGACCTGCACGAGGCGATCCGGGACCTGGACCCGGCCGAGACGCTGTTCATCATCGCGTCCAAGACGTTCACCACCATCGAGACGATCACCAACGCCACCTCGGCCCGTGGCTGGCTGCTGGACGCGCTCGGCGACGAGGCGGCCGTCGCCAAGCACTTCGTCGCCCTGTCGACCAACGCGGAGAAGGTCGCCGACTTCGGCATCGACACGGCCAACATGTTCGAGTTCTGGGACTGGGTCGGCGGCCGTTACTCCTACGACTCGGCGATCGGCCTCTCCCTGATGATCGCCATCGGCCCCGACCGGTTCCGCGAGATGCTCGACGGCTTCCACCTCGTCGACGAGCACTTCCGCACCGCCCCCGCCGAGGCCAACGCCCCGCTGCTGCTGGGCCTGCTGGGCATCTGGTACGGCAACTTCCACGACGCCCAGTCGCACGCGGTGCTGCCGTACTCGCACTACCTGTCGAAGTTCGCCGCCTATCTCCAGCAGCTCGACATGGAGTCCAACGGCAAGTACGTCGGCCGGGACGGCAGGGAGGTCGACTGGCAGACCGGGCCCGTCGTATGGGGCACGCCGGGCACCAACGGCCAGCACGCCTACTACCAGTTGATCCACCAGGGCACGAAGCTGATCCCGGCGGACTTCATCGGCTTCGCCGAGCCCGTCGCCGAGCTGAGCGACGAACTCAGGGCGCAGCACGATCTGTTGATGGCCAACTTCTTCGCCCAGACCCAGGCGCTGGCCTTCGGCAAGACGCCGGACGAGGTCCGGGCCGAGGGCGTGCCGGACGAGCTGGTGGCCCACAAGACGTTCAAGGGCAACCACCCCACGACCACGATCCTCGCCCGTGAGCTGACCCCGTCGGTGCTCGGTCAGCTCGTCGCGCTCTACGAGCACAAGGTGTTCGTGCAGGGCGCGGTGTGGAACATCGACTCCTTCGACCAGTGGGGCGTGGAGCTCGGCAAGGTGCTCGCCAAGCGCGTCGAACCGGCCCTGACCGAGGGGGCCGAGGTCCCCGGCCTGGACGCCTCGACGCGGGCGCTGGTCGCCAGGTACCGGGAGCTGCGCGGCCGACGCTGACCACCGCCGCGGGACGCGGTGGCACCGACCGCCCGTCCCGCGGAGCCTCTCGGCGGTCGGCGACGTCGTCCCGCGGAGCCTCTCGCGACGGGCGGCCTCTGTCCCGGGGAACCACCTGGCGCCGGCCCCCTGGGGAACCTCCCGGCACGGGCGGCCCCCTCCCACGGAGCTCCGCGGATCCCCCGGCCAACCCGGATCCCCCGGCCAACCCGGATCCCCCGGCCAACCCGGATCCCCCGGCCAACCCGGCGCCCCCGGCCAACGCGGATCCCCCAGCAGACCCGGGGCCCCCGACACCCCTCAGGCCACCGCGCTCAAGGTGTCCGCGAGACGGCGGCGGGCGGCGCGGGTCGCCGGTACGGCGGCGAGCGCTGTCGCTCCCAGTACCGTCGCGGCGCAGAACAGCAGCAGGAAGGCGGGGGACGGGCCTTGGGCGATCCCGGCGCCGACACCGCTCGATCTGCCCTGGGCGTCGATCACCCAGTGCGCGAGGGGGGTGCCCAGCGCCGTGCCGACGAGGACCGCGGCCAGGGCGGTGCCGCCGGTGGCCGTGACGGTGATCGCGGTGATCTGCCGCGGGGACAGGCCGATGGCCTTGAGCGCCAGCACATCCCGTTCGCCCTCGCGCACGGTGCCGCCGATCACGGTCAGCAGTTCGATGAGTCCGATGAGGGCCAGGACCGCGATCAGACCCACGACGACTCCGCGCAGCGGGGAGAGCCCGTCGGCCGGGTTCGTCGCGGCGCGCACGTCCAGGTGACCCTGGCCTGCCGCGGCCAGCCGGCCGGCCACCGTGTGCGGGTCGGCGCCGGGGCGCAGTCGTAGCTGGTACAGGGTCGGGCCGAGCCCGGGGTCGTTCTCGCGCAGGGTGTCGAGCGAGGTGGAGATGACCCGGCCGGCGTTCTCCGGCTCGATGCTGCGGCCCACGATGTGCAGGATCTGCGGCTGCTCGCCCACGGTCATCCGCACCCAGTCGCCGACGCGCACGTCGAGCAGGTCGAGCAGGCCCTGCCCGGCCACCGCCTCGTCGCGGCCGCGCGCCGGGCGGCCCTCGGCCACGGCGTACGGGTAGGGGTCCTGGCGGGTGCCGAGGCCGCGCAGGGCGATGGTGGCCGTCTGGCCCGGGACGAGGGCCGCCACCTCCACGCCCGGGTAGGCCGTCGCGACCTGGGTGTCGCGTTCCAGCAGGGTTCGCGTCTCCCGGTCGGTGAGGCCGGCGTCCGCGTGGACGGTGAGCGCGGTCGGCAGGCCGATCTGCTCGGGCCTGGTCTGGAAGCGGTCGATGGTGGTCCAGGCGCTCATCGCGACCACGATCAGCAGCAGCGGCAGCGCGAGCCGGGCCACCGTCGCCAGCGACCGCGGGCGCCTGGTGAACGCCTTGTGCCAGCCGAGGACCAGGGCGGGCGGCAGCCGCAGTCCGAGCGCCCGGCGCGCCACGCCGGAAAGACGTCCGCCCACCGGTGCCGCGGGCCGCGGCACCGGTACGGGAGGCACACGCCCGGCCCGCCAGGCCGCGAGCCCGGTGGTCGCGCCGATGAACAGCACCGCCCCCACCGGTATTGCGAACAGCGCCACCGTGTGCGCGGGCAGCCCCTGCCACACGCCGACCGCGTCCCCCAGACGTCCCGGGACACGGCTGCCCAGCGCCTGGGTGAGCGCCGCCGCGGCCACGGCGCCCAGCAGCGCGTAGGCGATGTGCTGGAGCAGGAAGATCCGCACGACCTGCCCGGGCGTGAAGCCGATCGCCTTCAGCACCGAGATGTCCCGCAGGTGGCCGCGGATGCGGGTGCTGATCGCGCCGTGCACGGCGAGTCCGGCGGCGACCAGCGCGCCCAGGCCGAACAGGCCCAGCACCTGTCCGAGCAGCCGGTTGTCGCCCTGTGCCTCGGCGCGGGCCTGCTGCCAGGTGGAGACCTCGCTGACCGCGCCCGCGCCCAGGACGGTGACGGCGCGCTGGACGGCGTAGTCCGTGTCGTCGGGATCGGTCAGGCGCACCCCGGTCACCTGGCCGTCCGGGTCGGGCACGGCGGACGGGAGGGCCCAGACGAGCCCGGGGTGCTCGCCCGGGCGGAAGCGGGGTTCGGCGCTGTCCGCGACGCCGAGAACGGTCAGTCTCCGTGCGGTGCCCGGCAGGGTGAGGGTGTCGCCGGGTCCGGCCACCAGGGCGCGGGCGAGGCGGCTCTCCAGCACCACGCCGTCGGGGGTCGCGGGGTCCAGCCAGTGGCCGGAGGTGATCAGCGGGCGGCCGACGGCGGGCCGCTCGGGCGTGCCGCGCAGTTCGACGGAGGCGCGGGTGCCGCGGGAGGTGAGGGTGGCGGAGGCGACGGGGTAGGGGCCCGCGACGGACTCGACGCCGTCCAGCGTGGACAGCTTCCCCGTTTCGGCGGACGGGCCGGTGTGGATCCACACGTGCGCGCCGCGCGCCTGGGTGAAGACCCGCTGCCAGGGGTTGGTCGCGTATCCGAAGAGCGCCGTGGCCAGCAGCAGGGAGGCGACGATGCCGGCGGTGGCGAGGACGAGGAACAGCGCCTCGCCGCGGTGTGTGCGCAGATCGGAGTGCGCCCAGCGCAGGGTGGCTCGCACGGGCTCAGCCTCTCCGCTCGCGCGGGGCGAGCCGACCGTCGTGGACCCGCATGTCAGTCCTTGAGCTCCAGCACCCCGGATATACCGGTCCCGCGCGACGGTGTGCCGTCCAGTTCCGCGTCGTCGGCTATGCGTCCGTCGAAGAAGCTGATCACGCGGTCCGCGGCGCTGGCCAGCCGGGCGTCGTGGGTGACCAGCACGATCGTCTGGCCGCGCCGGTGGAAGCGGGAGAGCAGCCGCATCACCTCGCGGGTGCCCTTGCTGTCCAGACTGCCGGCGGGCTCGTCGGCCAGCAGCAGCGGCGGATGGTTGACCAGGGCCCGGGCCAGCGCGACCCGCTGCTGCTCGCCGCCGGACAGCTCGCCCGGCATGCTCCGCTCCTTGCCGGCCAGCCCCAGCTCGGCGAGGAGTTCCTCGCGCGCGGCGCGCGCCTGCCGGGGGGAGGCCCCGCCGAGCAGCGCGGGCAGCTCGACGTTGTCGGCGACGGACAGGTTCGACACCAGGTTGAAGAACTGGAAGACGATGCCGATGCGCTTCCTGCGCTCCACCGCCCAGCGGGCCTCGCTGTACGCGTCGGTGCACTCGCCGTCCAGCCAGACGCTGCCGCTGTCCGGGCGCTGCAGCCCGCCGAGCAGGTGCAGCAGGGTCGACTTCCCGGCGCCGGACGGACCGGTGATCGCCACGAACTCGCCCTGCCGTACGGACAGGTCGACCCCGCGCACGGCACGTGCCGGCGCGCCCTCGCCGTGGTGCGTCTTGACCAGGCCCTGGGCGCGCAGCACGGGAGCGCCGTCGTTCACTCCAGTTCCTCCAGCTCTTCCTGGCACCGCTCCAGCCAGTCGAGGTCGGCCTGCAGATGCAGCATCGCGCCTTCTATCAGCAGTTGGGCGATACGGTTGTCCCGGTTCTCGGCGGCGGCCAGTTTCGACAGGTTGCGCATGGTGTTCAGGTACTGGCGCCGCTGCTTGTTGATGAGGGCGATCTGGTCGGCGAGACCGGTCTGCGGGGCGAGGGCGAGCTTCATGAAGAACTCGTCCCGCACCCGCGGCTCGTCCTCGGGCTCCTCGAACCAGGCCCGCAGTGCCTCCCGCCCGCTGTCGGTGAGGTGGTAGACCTTCTTGTTGGGCCGGCTGGACTGCGCGATGTCCTCGCCCTCGATCAGTCCCTGCTTCTCGAGGCGGCCGAGGGTCACGTAGACCTGGCCGACGTTCGGCTGAGGGTACGCGGAGCCCAGCAGTTGCTCAAGGTCCTGCTTCAGCTCGTAGCCGTGGGCCGGACCACGGGCGAGGAGTGCCAGGAGGGGCAGGCGCACTACCGCGGTCCTCCTGTCCTCGTAATGTGCTCCAGGCCCTAGTATCGCCCATACCTAACAGGTATACATGGCCTCTGACCGGGCGAGGGTGCCCGGTGCCAGGTGTACAGGGAGGAACCTATGCGGTGGATGCACGCCGCCGGTAGGGGCCTTCTCGTCCTCGCGGTGGTCCTGACCGGTTATGTCGCCTCCGGCGCGCACGCCGACGACGGGGCGGCGGGCCGCCGCGGGCCGCTCACCCTGGCCACCGCCGGGGACCTCACCGGCTACCTCGGCCCTCTCCTCCAGGGCTGGAACCGCGCCCACCCCGGGGAGCGGGTCACCCTCGTCGAACTCCCGGACTCCGCCGACGAGACCCGTGCGCAGATGGCCACCGACCTGCGCGCCGGCGACCGCAGCCGCTTCGACGTCCTCAACATCGACGTCAACTGGACCTCCGAGTTCGCCGCCGCGGGCTGGATCCGCCCCCTGCCCCCCGACCGCTTCCCCCTGAAGACCTTCCTGCCGCCGGTCGTGGACACGGCGACCTACGACGGACAGCTGTACGCCGTCCCGTACGTCACCAACGCCGGCCTGCTCCTCTACCGCAAGGACGTCCTCGCCGAGGAGGGCGTGCCTCCGCCGCGCACCTGGGCCGAACTGGAGCGGGCCGCGAAGACCATCGCCCCGAAGCACGGGCTGGACGGCTACGCCGGTCAGTTCCTGCCGTACGAGGGCCTCACCGTCAACGCGGCCGAGGCCGTCTACTCGGCGGGCGGCACCATCCTCGGGGACGAGGGCGAGCGGGTCACCGTGAACTCCGCGGCGGCCCGCGAGGGCATCGGCTTCCTCGCGCGCGGGGTGCGCGAAGGGTGGATTCCGAAGACGGCGCTGACGTACAAGGAGGAGGAGTCCAAACAGGCCTTCCAGGACGGCAGGCTGCTCTTCCTGCGCAACTGGCCGTACGCGTACGCCGTGGCCTCCGCGAAGGGCTCGCCGGTCGCCGGGAGGATCGGCGCCGTACCGCTGCCGGGACCGGACGGGCCCGGGACCAGCGTCCTCGGCGGTTCCAACCTGGCGGTCAGCGCGCACGCGCGGCACCCCGACTCCGCGGCGCGTCTGATCGCGTACCTCACGAGTGAGCCCGTCCAGCGCCAGGTGCTCACGCACGGCGCGCTGCCGCCCGTACGGGCCGCGCTGTACGAGGATCCCGAGCTGGTGCGGGAGTTCCCGTACCTGCCGACCCTGCGGGCCGGTGTGCTGGCGGCCGCGCCGCGGCCCAAGAGCCCGCGCTACGACCAGGTCAGCCTGGTGGTGCAGGCGGTCGTGCACGACGCGATGACCGGGCGCGAGACGCCCGAGGCAGCGGTGCGCCGACTGGCACGGGAACTCGACGCCATCGCCCGTCGCTAGTTACGTGTTAGGTAACGCCGACATCTCATCTCGGGTCCGTGTGACCCCTTAAGGTCCCATATGTCCGGCCAACTCAGCGGTAGCTTCTGTTCTGTTCATTGACACTCCCGCGACACCTCTACCTAACATGCATGCATAACAGCTGCCCTTCACAAAGACAGGTCGATGGGTTTGAACAGGCTCCGCTGGTGGCGCGACGCAGTGATCTACCAGGTGTACGTCCGCAGCTTCCTCGACAGCACCGGCGACGGCATCGGTGACCTCGCCGGGGTCAGGGCCGGGCTGCCGTACCTGAAGAAGCTGGGCGTCGACGGGATCTGGCTGAGCCCCTTCTACCCCTCGCCGCAGCACGACCACGGCTACGACGTCTCCGACTACTGCGACGTCGACCCGCTCTTCGGCGACCTCGACGAATTCGACCTGCTGGTGGCGGCCGCCCGGCGGCTCGGCATCAAGGTGCTGCTGGACATCGTCCCCAACCACTGCTCCAGCGAGCACCCGTGGTTCCGGGAGGCGCTCGCCTCGGCCCCCGGCAGCCCGGCCCGCGCCCGCTTTCACTTCGCCGACGGCCGCGGCCCGGACGGCACCGAGCCGCCCAACAACTGGCACGCCATGTTCGGCGGCCCGGCCTGGAGCCGGGTCACCGAGGCGGACGGCCGCCCCGGCCAGTGGTACCTGCACATGTTCACGCCCGAACAGCCGGACTGGAACTGGCGCAACCCCGAGGTGGCCGCGGAGTTCGAGCGGATACTCCGCTTCTGGCTCGACCGGGGCGTCGACGGCTTCCGCATCGACGTCGCCGCCGGCCTCTTCAAGCACCCGGACCTGCCCGACTCCCCGGACCCCGAGGCCGACGCCCGCACCCGCGACTCCGTCAACCCGCTCGCCTGGAACCAGCCCGAGGTGCACGACGTGTGGCGGCGCTGGCGGGCGGTGTGCGACGAGTACGCCGCCCACGACGGCCGCGAGCGGCTGCTGGTCGGCGAGGTGTCCGTCCCCACCGCCCGCGAACACGCCCGGTACGTCCGCCCGGACGAGCTCCACCAGGCGTTCTTCTTCGACCTGCTCAGCGCCCCCTGGAACGCCGACGCCTTCCGCAAGGTCATCTCCGAGGCCATGCAGGACATCGCCGGTACCGGCTCCACGGTCACCTGGGTCCTCAACAACCACGACCAGGTCCGCACCGTCACCCGCTACGGCGAACCCGCCACCGAGGGCAGCGGCCTCGGCGCCGCCCGCGCCCGCGCCGCCGCGCTGCTGATGCTGGCGCTGCCCGGAGCCGCGTACATCTACCAGGGGGAGGAACTCGGCCTGCCCGAGGTCGTCGACCTGCCCGACGACGTGCTCACCGACCCGATCTTCCGCCGCACGGGAAGCCGGGCCCGGATCCGCGACGGCTGCCGGGTGCCGCTGCCGTGGTCCGGACAGGCGTCCCCGTTCGGCTTCACCTCCGGCGCCGAGGGCGCCAAGCCCTGGCTGCCGCAACCGGAGTGGTTCGCCGAGCACGCCACCGACCGGGCCCTCGCCGACACCCGCTCCTTCTGGCACCTGTACCGCGACGGACTGCAACTGCGGTCGGCGCTGCCCCAGTTGGGCGAGGGCCCGCTCCGCTGGCTGGACACCCCGCCCGGAGTCCTCGGCTTCGTCCGCGGTGACGACCTCGTCTGCGCCGTCAACTTCGGTACGGCCCCCATGCCCGCGCCGGTCTCCGGCACCCCCCTGCTGTCCAGCGGCCCCTGCCCGGCCGGGGTGCTGCCCGGCTCGACGGCCGCCTGGTGGGTCAGCGACCTCTGAGCCCCCGATTTTCCGTCAACGCCCTCTTCCCCGAAGGGACATCAACGATGATGCGACGACGTACCACCCTGCTCACGAGCTGCACCGCCCTCGCCCTGGCGCTCGGCGCCACCGCCTGCGGCGGTGGCGGCCCGGTCTCCGCCGGCGGCGGCGACAAGGCGCTCGGCGGCCAGACGGTCACCGTGGCCGGTGTCTGGTCCGGCAGTGAGCAGAAGAACTTCCAGAAGGTGCTGGACGCGTTCACCGAGAAGACCGGCGCCCAGACGCAGTTCGTGTCCACCGGGGACAACGTCTCCACCGTCGTCGGCAGCAAGATCGAGGGCGGCAACGCCCCCGACGTGGTGATGGTCCCGCAGGTCGGCGTGCTCAAGCAGTTCGCGCAGAACGGCTGGCTCAAGCCGCTGTCCACGAAGACCCAGCAGTCCGTCGACACCAACTACGCGCCCGTCTGGAAGGACTACGGCAGCGTCGACGGCACCCTCTACGGCCTGTACTTCAAGGCCGCCCACAAATCGACCGTGTGGTACAGCCCCGACGCCCTCGCCCAGGCCGGCGTCGAGCCGCCGACGACGTACGACGAGATGCTGACCGCCGGACGCACCGTCTCCGACTCCGGCCTCGCCGCCTTCGCGGTGGCCGGCCAGGACGGCTGGACCCTCACCGACTGGTTCGAGAACATCTACCTCTCCCAGGCCGGGCCCGAGAAGTACGACGCCCTCGCCGCCCACCGGCTGAAGTGGACCGACGCGAGCGTGGTCGAGGCGCTCACCACGCTCGGCAAGCTCTTCAAGGACAAGCAGCTGATCGCCGGCGGTCAGAAGGGCGCCCTCAACACCGACTTCCCCGGCTCGGTGGAGAAGGTGTTCGGACCCGAGCCCGAGGCCGGCATGGTCTACGAGGGCGACTTCGTCGCCGGGGTCGCCAAGGACCAGTTCGGGAAGGCGATCGGCGAGGACGCGAACTTCTTCCCCTTCCCGGCGGTCGCGGGCGGCAAGGCACCCGTGGTCAGCGGCGGTGACGCGGCGGTCGTCCTCAAGGACGGCAAGAACCAGAAGGCCGCCCAGGCGCTCCTGGAGTACCTGGCGACCCCCGAGGCCGCGGCCGTGTGGGCGAAGGCGGGCGGCTTCCTGTCCCCGAACAAGAACCTCGACCTCGCCTCCTACGGCGACGACGTCACCCGCGCGACCGCCCGGTCCCTCGTCGCGGCCGGGGACTCGGTCCGCTTCGACATGTCGGACCAGGCCCCGGCGGCCTTCGGCGGCACCAAGGGCGCGGGCGAGTGGAAGCTGCTCCAGGACTTCCTGCGCGACCCGTCGGACCCGAAGGGGACCGCGGCGCGGCTGGAGGCCGCGGCGGCCCAGGCCTACAAGGGCTGACCGGTCATGACCGCCACCCTGGTGAAAGAGACGAGTCCACCGCCCGTCGGCCTCGCCGAGCGTGCGCGGCGCTCCCGGCGGCGCGGGCGCGTCCTCGCCCTGCTGTTCGTCCTCCCCGCACTGCTCCTGCTCGGCGCGCTCGTCGTCTACCCCGTGCTGTTCTCGATCGGCCGCAGTCTCTTCGACGCCTCCGGCACCCGGTTCGTGGGCGGCGAGAACTACACCGAGATGTTCCGCGACCCGGCGACGGTCAAGGCCATCCGCAACACCGCGATCTGGGTGGTCGTGGCGCCGGCCCTGCTGACCGGCCTCGGCCTGATCCTGGCCGTGCTGGTGGAGAAGGTCCGCTGGGCCACGGCCTTCAAGCTCCTGCTGTTCATGCCGATGGCCGTGTCCTTCCTCGCGGCCGGCATCATCTTCCGGCTGGCCTACGACGAGGACCCCGACAAGGGCGTGCTGAACGCCGCCGTGGTCTCCGTCCACGACGCCTTCCAGGGCACGTCGTCCTACCCGACCGCCAGGGCCCGCGACGGCCAGGGCCTCACCCGCGGCACGGACGGCTCCTACCGGACGGGCGCGAGCGCGGCGCCCGGCGACACGGTGACGCTCGGCCTGGTCGGGGTGGGCCCCGACGACTTGCCCGGGGACGCCGGCCCGGCCTACGCCGCAGCGGGCCGCGAGGCCGCCCCCGACGAACTGCGCGGGGTCGTCTACCTGGACTTCACGCCCGGCGGGGGAGGGAAGCAGGGCGAGGTCGACCGGCGGGAGAGCGGGCTGCCGGAGATGACGGTGGAGGCCGTGCGCGACGGGAGGACGGTCGCCACGACGACCACCGCGTCCGACGGCTCCTTCCGCTTCGAGGGGCTCGCCGACGGCTCCTACGCGGTGCGGTTGCCGGCGTCGAACTTCGCCCCGCCGTACGACGGGATCTCCTGGCTCGGGCCGGCGCTCGTCACCCCGGCGATCATCGGGGCCTACCTGTGGATCTGGACCGGCTTCGCCATGGTGCTGATCGGCGCCGGGCTGTCGACCCTGCCGCGGGACGCGCTGGAGGCGGCCCGGATGGACGGCGCCAACGAGTGGCAGATCTTCCGGCGGATCACGGTCCCGCTGCTGGCACCCGTGCTGACCGTCGTCTTCGTGACTCTCGTGATCAACGTGATGAAGGTCTTCGACCTCGTCTACATCATCGCTCCCGGGCCCGTGCAGGAGGACGCGACCGTGCTCGCGACGCAGATGTGGCTCGTGTCGTTCGGCGGTGGCAACAACCAGGGGCTGGGCAGCGCGCTCGGCGTGCTGCTCCTGCTGCTGGTCGTCCCCGCGATGGTCTTCAACGTCCGCCGTTTCCGAGGGAGTCAGCGATGAACGCCGTCAGGCGCGGACTGGGCAACGGACTCGTCCAGGCCTTCCTCGTGGTCGTCGGACTGGCGTGGATGACCCCCCTGGCCGGACTGTTCCTGTCGTCACTGCGGTCCGCCGAGGACACCGCGAAGGGCGGCTGGTGGACGGTGTTCGCCAGTCCCGGGCAGCTGTCCTTCGACAACTACGCGGCGCTGCTGCAGAACGCGGGCATCACCCAGGCGTTCTGGAACACGGTGCTGATCTCGGTCCCGACGACGGTGCTGGTGGTCGTGGTCGCGGCGCTCGCCGGATACGCCTTCGCCTGGCTGGACTTCCCGGGCCGTGAAGCGATCTTCCTCGTCGTGGTGGCGCTGCTGGTGGTGCCCGTGCAGATCGGGCTGCTGCCGGTCGCCAAACTCTTCGGACAGCTGGGACTGTTCGGCACCATCCCCGGTGTCGTGCTCTTCCACGTGGCCTACGGGCTGCCGTTCGCGGTGTTCCTGCTGCGCAACTACTTCGCCGAGATCCCCAAGGAGATGCTGGAGGCGGCGCGGATGGACGGCGGCAGCGAGTGGCGGATCTTCACCCGCCTGGTCCTGCCGGTGGGACGGCCGGCCATCGCCAGCCTCGCCATCTTCCAGTTCCTTTGGGTCTGGAACGACATGCTGGTGGCCCTGCTCTTCGCCGACAGCTCCGCCCAGCCGCTGACCGTCGCGCTCCAGTCCCAGATACGCCAGTTCGGCAGCAACATCGACGTCCTGGCGCCGGGGGCGTTCCTGTCACTGATCGTGCCGGTGGTGGTGTTCTTCGCCTTCCAGCGGCACTTCGTGGAGGGGGTCATGGCCGGGTCTGTCAAGTAACGCGGGAAGCCCGGGAAAGCTGCGGGGCGGTGGAGGTCACCAGACCTCCACCGCCCCTTCCGTCACGAGGACGCCGCCGCTCACGTCACGGAGACGCCGGCGGATACAGCGACCGCGGCAGCTGGGAGGCCGCCGCCGCGTCCAGGAGCCACAGGGTGCGGGAGCGGCCCCGGGCACCCGCCGCCGGGGCCTGGATCTCGCCCGCGCCCGACAGGGCGATGGCGGCCGCCTGCGCCTTGTCCTCGCCGGCCGCGAGCAGCCACACCTCACGGGCCGCCCGGATCGCCGGGAGGGTGAGGGTGACGCGGGTCGGCGGGGGCTTGGGCGCCCCGCGGACGCCGACCACCGTGCGCTCGGTCTCCCGCACCGCCGGCAGCTCCGGGAAGAGCGAGGCGACGTGGGTGTCCGGGCCGACGCCCAGCATCAGGACGTCGAAGGTGGGGACGGCGCCGTGGTTCTCGGGGCCGGCCGCCCGGGCCAGCTCCTCGGCGTACGCCTCCGCGGCCGCCTCCACGTCGGCGCCGTACGGACCGTCGGACGCGGGCATGGCGTGCACGCGCTTCGGGTCCACGGGGACGGAGTCCAGCAGGGCCTCGCGGGCCTGCGTGACATTGCGCTCCGGGTCGCCCTCCGGCAGGAAGCGCTCGTCCCCCCACCACAGGTCGAGCCGGCTCCAGTCGACGGCGTCCCGGGCGGGCGCGGCCGCCAGCGCGGCCAGCAGTCCATTGCCGTTGCGGCCGCCGGTGAGGACCACGGACGCGTGGCCCCGGGAGGCCTGCGCGTCCACGATCTTCGTGATCAGCCGGGCCGCGGCGGCCTGCGCCATGAGGTCCTTGTCGTGGTGCACGACGAGCTGCGGAGCACTCACTTCGCCGTCGCCTTCTTCGCGGGGACCTTCCGGGCGGTCTTCTTCGCCGCCTGCTTGGCGGGCGCCTTCGCGGCCTCCTCGACGGGCGTCCCGACCGCGACCGGCTCGTCGGACGTCGCCGGTCCGGCCGGCTGCTCCGCGGCGGCGTCCGCCTCGGCCGCCGGCGCGTTCAGCCGTTCCACCCCGAACCGCAGCGCCGACGCGTAGGTGTCGTCCGGGTCCAGCCGCCGCAGCTCCTCCGCGATCAGCTCGGCCGTGTCCCGGCGCTTGAGCGCCACCGCACGGTCGGGCTGGCCCTCGATGGAGAGCGTGGCCAGCGAGCCGTCGGCCCGGTCCAGCACGATCGCACCGCAGTCGGTCGCCATGCGCACCGCCGTGAGCCCCGGCCCGCCGGACAGCGAGCGCCTGACGGGCACGCCCAGCCGGTCACCGAGCCACATCGCCAGCAGCTCACAGCTCGGGTTGAACTCCTCGCCCTCCACCTCGACCGACTCCACCGTGCAGGTGACCTGGTCCAGGGCCGCGGCCAGCATGGAACGCCAGGGCGTGATGCGGGTCCACGACAGGTCGGTGTCGCCCGGGGTGTAGGCCTTGGAGCGGGCCACCAGGTCCCGTACCGGCTGCTCGGCGGCGTAGGTGTCGGTGACACGGCGCTGGGCCAGCGCGCCCAGCGGGTCGGCCGCCGGGTCGAGAGGCGCGTTCACCGGCCACCAGACGACGACGGGCGCGTCCGGCAGCAGCAGCGGCAGCACCACCGACTGCGCGTGGTCGACCACCTCGCCGTACAGCCGCAGGACGACCGTCTCGCCGGTGCCGGCCTCCGCGCCGACCCGCACCTCGGCGTCCAGGCGGGACTGGGTGCGGTCGCGGGGGGAGCGGGAGACGCGCTTGATGACCACGAGCGTGCGCGAGGGGTGCTCGTGCGAGGCGTCGTTCGCGGCCTTCAGGGCGTCGTACGCGTTCTCCTCGTCGGTGACGATCACCAGCGTGAGCACCATGCCCACGGCCGGTGTGCCGATCGCCCGCCGGCCCTGCACCAGCGCTTTGTTGATCTTGCTGGCCGTGGTGTCCGTGAGGTCTATCTTCATGGCCGGCGCCAGCTCCGTCCGTCTCGTTCGAGCATCTCGTCCGCCTCGACGGGCCCCCAGGTGCCGGCCGGGTACTGCGCGGGCGTGCCGTTCGCGTCCCAGTACTCCTCGATCGGGTCGAGGATCTTCCAGGACAGCTCGACCTCCTCGGTGCGCGGGAAGAGGTTGGAGTCACCCAGCAGCACGTCCAGGATCAGCCGCTCGTACGCCTCGGGAGAGGACTCGGTGAACGACTCGCCGTAGGCGAAGTCCATCGACACGTCCCGGATCTCCATGGAGGTGCCGGGGACCTTCGAACCGAAGCGGACCGTCACGCCCTCGTCGGGCTGGACGCGGATGACGATCGCGTTCTTGCCCAGCTCCTCCGTCGCCGTGTGGTCGAAGGGGGAGTGCGGGGCGCGCTGGAAGACCACCGCGATCTCGGTGACGCGCCGGCCGAGCCGCTTGCCGGTGCGCAGGTAGAAGGGGACGCCCGCCCAGCGGCGGTTGTCGATCTCCAGCTTGATCGCCGCGTAGGTGTCGGTCTTCGACTTCGGGTCGATGCCCTCCTCCTGGAGGTAGCCGACCGCCTTCTCGCCGCCCTGCCAGCCGGCCGCGTACTGGCCGCGCACGGTGTCCCGGCCCAGGTCCCTGGGCAGCCGCACGGCTCCGAGCACCTTGGTCTTCTCCGCGGCGAGCGCGTCCGCGTCGAAGGAGGCGGGCTCCTCCATGGCGGTGAGCGCCAGCAGCTGGAGCAGGTGGTTCTGGATGACGTCACGGGCCGCGCCGATGCCGTCGTAGTACCCCGCCCGGCCGCCGATGCCGATGTCCTCGGCCATCGTGATCTGCACGTGGTCCACGAAGGACCGGTTCCAGATCGGCTCGAACATCGTGTTGGCGAAGCGCAGCGCCAGGATGTTCTGGACGGTCTCCTTGCCCAGGTAGTGGTCGATGCGGAAGACCTGGTCCGGGGCGAAGACCTCGTGGACGATCGCGTTGAGCTCCTCGGCCGACTTCAGGTCGTGGCCGAACGGCTTCTCGATGACCGCCCGCCGCCAGGAGCCGCCCTTCTGGTCCGCCAGGCCGTGCTTCTTCAGCTGCTGGATGACCACCGGGAAGGCGCCCGGCGGCACGGACAGGTAGAAGGCGAAGTTGCCGCCCGTGCCCTGCGCCTTGTCGAGTTCCTCGATGGTCGAGCGCAGCCGCTCGAAGGCGTCGTCGTCGTCGAAGGTGCCCTGGACGAAGCGCATGCCCTGGATGAGCTGCTGCCAGACCTCCTCGCGGAAGGGGGTACGGGCGTGCTCCTTGACCGCGTCGTGGACCTCCTGGGCGAAGTCCTCGTTGGCCCACTCACGGCGGGCGAAGCCGATCAGGGAGAAGCCCGGCGGCAGCAGACCCCGGTTGGCGAGGTCGTACACCGCAGGCATCAGCTTCTTACGTGACAAATCGCCCGTGACGCCGAAGATGACCAGGCCCGACGGCCCCGCGATACGCGGGAGCCGTCGGTCTGCGGGGTCACGCAGCGGGTTGCTGCTCGACAAGTTCTCAGCCCTCCGAAGGGGCGAGGCGCTGCAACTCCGCCTCGGTCGACTTGAGCAGGTCGTTCCAGGACGCCTCGAACTTCTCGACGCCCTCCTCCTCGAGGAGCTGGACCACGTCGTCGTAGGAGATGCCGAGCTTCTCCACGGCGTCGAGGTCGGCGCGGGCCTGCTCGTAGGTGCCGGCGATGGAGTCGCCCCGGATCTCGCCGCGCTCCTCGGTGGCGAACAGGGTCGCCTCCGGCATGGTGTTCACCGTGTTCGGCGCCACCAGCTCGTCCACGTACAGGGTGTCCTTGTACGCCGGGTCCTTCACGCCGGTGGAGGCCCACAGCGGACGCTGCTTGTTGGCGCCCGCCTTCTCCAGGGCCAGCCAGCGGTCGGAGGAGAAGACCTCCTCGTACGCCTGGTAGGCCAGGCGCGCGTTGGCCACGCCGGCCTTGCCGCGGGCGGCCTTGGCCTCGTCGGTGCCGAGCGCGTCGAGCCGCTTGTCGATCTCGGTGTCCACGCGGGACACGAAGAAGGACGCCACCGAGTGGATCGTGGAGAGGTCCAGGCCCTTCTCGCGCGCCTTCTCCAGGCCGGACAGGTAGGCGTCCATGACCTGGCGGTAGCGCTCCAGCGAGAAGATCAGCGTGACGTTGACGCTGATCCCGTGGGCGATGACCTCGGTGATGGCCGGCAGGCCGCCCATGGTGGCGGGAATCTTGATCAGCGTGTTCGGCCGGTCGACCAGCCAGGCCAGCTGCTTGGCCTCGGCGACCGTCGGCTTGGTGTGGTGGGCCAGGCGCGGGTCGACCTCGATGGACACACGGCCGTCCCGGCCGCCGGTGGCGTCGAAGACCGGGCGCAGGATGTCGGCGGCGTCGCGCACGTCCGCCGTCGTGATCATGCGGATGGCCTCTTCGACCGTGACCTTGCGGGCGGCGAGGTCCGACAGCTGCTGGTCGTAGCCGTCGCCCTGCGAGATCGCCTTCTGGAAGATCGACGGGTTGGTGGTGACGCCCACGACGTGCTGCTGGTCGATCAGCTCGGCGAGGTTGCCGGACGTGATCCGCTTGCGCGACAGGTCGTCCAGCCAGATCGCGACGCCTTCCTCGGAGAGGCGCTTGAGTGCGTCTGTCATGGAATTACATCTCCTACGGGTCGTGTGTGAGCGTCAGCGCTGGGCGGCCGCGAGCGATTCCCGGGCCTGGTCGGCCACGTTCTCGGCAGTGAAGCCGTACTCGCGGAAGAGGACCTTGCCGTCGGCCGAAGCACCGAAGTGCTCCAGGGAAACGATGCGGCCGGCGTCCCCGACGTACTTGTGCCAGGTGAGGCCGATGCCCGCCTCGACGGCGACCCGGGCCTTCACGGACGGCGGCAGCACGCTGTCCCGGTACCCCTGGTCCTGCTCCTCGAACCACTCCACGGACGGCATGGACACGACCCGCGTCGGCACCCCGTCGGCCTGGAGCCGCTCACGCGCCTCGACGGCCACGTGCACCTCGGAACCGGTGGCGATCAGGATGACCCGCGGCTCGCCGCCGTCGGCCTCGAACAGGACGTAACCGCCCTTGGCCGCGTCCTCGTTCGGCTCGTACGTCGGCACGCCCTGGCGGGTCAGCGCGAGGCCGTGCGGGGCGCCCTTGCCGAAGACCTTGGTGTGGCGCTTGAGGATCTCGCGCCAGGCGATAGCGGTCTCGTTGGCGTCGGCCGGGCGGACCACGTTCAGGCCGGGGATGGCGCGCAGCGACGCCAGGTGCTCGACCGGCTGGTGGGTCGGGCCGTCCTCACCGAGGCCGATGGAGTCGTGCGTCCACACGTACGTCACCGGCAGGTGCATCAGGGCCGACAGGCGCACCGCGTTGCGCATGTAGTCGGAGAAGACGAGGAACGTACCGCCGTAGATCCGGGTGTTGCCGTGCAGGGCGATGCCGTTCATCTCCGCGGCCATGGAGTGCTCGCGGATGCCGAAGTGGACGGTGCGGCCGTAGGGGTTCGCCTCCGGCAGCGGGTTGCCCTCGGGGAGGAACGACGACGTCTTGTCGATCGTCGTGTTGTTGGAGCCGGCCAGGTCGGCGGAGCCGCCCCACAGCTCGGGGATGACCGCGCCGAGCGCCTGCAGCACCTTGCCGGACGCGGCGCGGGTGGCGACGGACTTGCCGGGCTCGAAGACCGGGAGCTTCTCCTCCCAGCCGGCCGGCAGCTCGCCCGCGGCGATGCGGTCGAACTCGGCGGCGCGCTCGGGGTTGCTGTCGCGCCACAGCTGGAACGACTTCTCCCACGCGGCCTTCGCCTCGGCGCCGCGCTCCAGCGCCTTGCGGGTGTGGGCGATGACCTCGTCGGCGACCTCGAAGGTCTGCTCCGGGTCGAAGCCCAGGACGCGCTTGGTGGCCGCGACCTCGTCGTCGCCGAGCGCCGAGCCGTGCGCGGCCTCGGTGTTCTGCGCGTTCGGGGCCGGCCAGGCGATGATCGAGCGCATCGCGATGAAGGACGGCTTGTCCGTCACCTTCTTCGCTTCCTCGATCGCGTCGTAGATGGCCTGCGGGTCGAGGTCGCCGTCCGGCTTCGGGGCGACGCGCTGCACGTGCCAGCCGTAGGCCTCGTACCGCTTGACGGTCTCCTCGGAGACGGCGGTCTCGGTGTCGCCCTCGATCGAGATGTGGTTGTCGTCCCACAGCAGCACGAGGTTGCCGAGCTTCTGGTGGCCGGCCAGCGAGGACGCCTCGGCGGAGATGCCCTCCTGGAGGCAGCCGTCACCGGCGATGCAGTACACGAAGTGGTCGAAGGGGGACTCGCCGGCCGGGGCCTCCGGGTCGAACAGACCGCGCTCGTAGCGGGCGGCCATCGCCATGCCGACGGCGTTGGCGACACCCTGGCCCAGCGGGCCGGTCGTCGTCTCCACGCCCACGGTGTGGCCGTACTCCGGGTGACCCGGGGTCTTCGAGCCCCACGTCCTGAAGGCCTTCAGGTCGTCCAGCTCCAGGCCGAAGCCGGCCAGGTAGAGCTGGGTGTAGAGGGTCAGGGACGAGTGGCCCGCGGACAGCACGAAACGGTCGCGGCCGACCCAGTCGGCGTCCGCGGGGTCGTGCCGCATCACCTTCTGGAAGAGGGTGTAGGCGGCAGGCGCCAGGCTCATCGCCGTACCCGGATGGCCGTTGCCGACCTTCTGTACGGCGTCGGCGGCCAGAACGCGGGCGGTGTCCACGGCCCGCTGGTCCAACTCGGTCCACTCGAGGTCTGTGGTGGTCGGCTTGGTGCTCACCCTGAGTCAGGGCTCCTCTCCACATGTCGAATACCGGCTGCTTTGGGCACGCGCCCACCGGCTGCCGGTGCACTGGGTGCCCACCGGCCGTTGTCGAGCCTACCCCCGTGAGGACGTGCGTTTTTTCGAGTCATTCCAGACTGCCGGGCCTTAGGGGGATCCGCCTCCCGACTGGCCGGAACCCCAGTCGGCACTTGAATACGGAGCCGCTCATCTGACTGCTCAATCGAGCTCGCGTACGACCGATGAGCGGGCCGCCGGGAAGGCCCCGGACACACCCCCGGGTGGCCCCCGCCAACACGACCCCACCCCCGCGAAGGGCGAGGTATGGGCAACGTCTACAGTGGCGTGGTACGCGCGAGCCTTTACCCGGACTTCACACGGGGAGGCTCGCTGGGATGTCTCTGTCAGGGGTGTGCGTGACGGCCGTTGAATCCCGTCCAGCGGGGGTTATCGGGACGAGCCAGAGCCCGAGTCGGCGGCCGGTCGGGGCCCGCGTCAAGGCGTTCGTGGCGCTGACCAAGCCGCGGATCATCGAGTTGCTGCTGATCACCACCGTTCCGGTGATGTTCCTGGCGGAGCAGGGGGTGCCGGACCTCGGGCTGGTCCTGCTCACCTCCCTCGGCGGCTACCTCTCCGCGGGCGGCGCCAACGCGCTCAACATGTACATCGACCGCGACATCGACGCGCTGATGGACCGCACCTCGCAGCGTCCGCTGGTCACCGGCATGGTCAGCCCGCGCGAGTGCCTCGTCTTCGGCATCACCCTCGCGGTCGTCTCGACGCTCCTGTTCGGCCTGACCGTCAACTGGCTGTCGGCCTGGCTCGCCCTCGGCGCGCTCCTCTTCTACGTCGTCGTCTACACGATGATCCTCAAGCGCCGTACCTCGCAGAACATCGTGTGGGGCGGCATCGCGGGCTGCATGCCGGTGCTGATCGGCTGGTCGGCCGTGACGAACTCGCTGTCGTGGGCCCCGGTCGTCCTCTTCGCCGTCATCTTCTTCTGGACGCCGCCGCACTACTGGCCGCTGTCCATGAGGGTGAAGGAGGACTACGCGCGGGTCGGGGTGCCGATGCTGCCGGTCATCGCCTCCAACAAGGTCGTCGCCAAGCAGATCGTGATCTACAGCTGGGTGATGGTCGCCGTCTCGCTGCTGCTGACCCCGCTCGGCTACACCGGCTGGTTCTACACGGCGGTCGCGCTGGCGGCCGGCGGCTGGTGGCTGTGGGAGGCGCACGCCCTGCAACAGCGCGCCAAGGCGGAGACCACGGGCGTGAAGCTGAAGGAGATGCGTCTGTTCCACTGGTCCATCACCTACGTCTCGCTGCTGTTCGTGGCGCTGGCGGTGGACCCCTTCCTTCGGTAGTCGGGGTACGGCCGGACGGCCGGGGTGCGTGGTCAAGGCCACGCGCCCCGGCCGTCGCCGTTTGACCTACCCGTCGGTAGCATCCTGACCATGGCAGACACCAAGCAGGTTGACGCGAAGGACGGGCGCAAGGTGGCCCGGCTCGCCAAGCAGATCAGCACCTTCTCCGCGGCGCACGGCGGGGCCGAGGGCCAGGTCGCGTACCTCGGGGAGCGCGGCGCCCGGATCGTGCTCGTCGGCGAGGACGGCGGCTGGGGCGACCTCGTGGCGCCCTCCGTGGAGATCGCCCGCCAGGCCGTGGAGAAGGCCGGCATCACCGTCCACGAGGCCTTCGACGGCGAGTTCGCGGCCAAGGTGAGGACCGGCCCGTACGAGTGGACGCGCATGGCCGGGATCCAGGTCGGCGGTCCGTCCAACACCTGAGCGGCACCTGAGCAACACCTGACACCGGGTTCACCCGTTAGGCCGTGTGAGGAGTACGCCGAGCACACGGTCCAGCCGACGGGGGTCCCGGATGATCGAAACGCCGTCCCTGGTGGACCAGTACTGCCACGGCGTCCTGAGAACGGAGCTGGGTCTCGGCACCTTCGAGACCCAGCTGGCCCGCACCGAGGGCCCGCCCGCCCCCGGCACCACCCTCTTCGACACCCAGACGGGTTTCGCCGTACGCCGCTGGTGCCCCCCGCTCCTCGGCCTGGAGCCGCACTGTCCGCCAGCGCGCTATCTCGCCCGGCGTCGTGAGCTCGGCGTGCTGGAGGCGGGCCGTCGGCTGCTGCGCGGCAGCGGCATCGCGACGTACCTCGTCGACACCGGCCTGCCCGGCGACCTCACGGGCCCCGACGAGATCGCCTCCGCGGGCGGCGCGCAGGCCCGCGAGATCGTGCGTCTGGAACTCCTCGCCGAACAGGTCGCCGACACCTCCGGCACCGTCGAGTCCTTCCTCGCCAACCTCGCCGCGGCCGTGCACGGCGCCGCCGCCCACGCCGTCGCCTTCACCTCCGTGGCCGGTGTCCGGCACGGCCTCGCGCTCGCGCCGGAGCCTCCCGGGCCGGGGGAGGTGCGCGGCGCGGCGGGCCGCTGGCTGGCCGCGCGGGGAGTCGGCGGCGAACTGAGCGACCCGGTGCTGCTGCGCCACCTGCTGTGGATGGCCGTCGCCTCGGGGCTGCCCCTCCAGCTGCACGCGGGGCTCGGCGCGCCCGGCCTGCGCATCGACCGCACGGACCCGGTCCTGCTGACGGACTTCGTCCGCGCGACGGCCGGCCTCGGCACGGACCTGGTCCTGCTGCACGGCTACCCCTACCACCGCCACGCCGCCCACCTCGCCGGCGTCTTCCCGCACGTCTACGCCGACTCCGGTGCCGCACTCGTACGCACCGGCGCCCGCGCGGCGACGGTCCTCGCGGAGATCCTGGAACTGGCCCCCTTCGGCAAGATCCTCTTCTCCACCGGCGCCCGGGGGCTGCCCGAACTGCACGTGGTGGGCGCCCGCCTCTTCCGCGAGGCGCTGGGGCGGGTCCTGGGCGCCTGGGTCGCGGAGGGCGCGTGGTCGCTGACGGACGCGCAGCGGGTCGCGGGGCTGGTGGCGGCGGGGAACGCTCGGCGGGTGTATTCGCTGGGTGACTGAAGAACGGACCGACCATCGGGACAGTAGGCGTGCGCCGCCTGCGGGGGTGGACCGTACCGGACACACCCGACGATCACGCGTCCGGAGGTTCGTCCCCGCCTCGCGCGGCGCACGCCCCCGTCACTTCGAAGCGGGCTCCAGACGGTCGCCGGGGGCGGCGACCGGCATGTCAGGGCCGGTGTGCGGGCGTTCACGCAGCGACAGGAGCACCCGCAGTATCCAGATCCACATCACGGCGGAGCCCAGCATGTGGAGGCCGACCAGAGCTTCGGGAAGGTCCGTGAAGTACTGGATGTAGCCCACCGCACCCTGGCACAGCAGGATGACGAACAGTTCGCGGGTGCGGTGGAGCGGGACCTTGGGGGCGTCGATCGCCTTGAGGACGAAGCACAGGGCGAACGTGAGCGACACCACGATCCAGGCCAGGACGGCGTGCACCTTGCTGACCGTCTCCCAGTCGACCGGCATCCGCTCGACCTCGCTGGAGTCGCCCGCGTGCGGACCCGCGCCGGTCACGACCGTGCCGACCAGGATCAGCAGGACCGAGGCCGCGACCAGGCACCACACCAGCTGCTGCACGGACCTGCCGACCAGCGGACGGGGCGCCGCGTCGCCCTCGCGCGTGCGCTGCCACATCACCGTGGCGACCGCGATCAGCGCGGACGTCGCCACGAAGTGCGCGGCGACCGTGTACGGGTTGAGGCCGACGAGGACCACGATCCCGCCGAGGACCGCGTTGCTCATCACGATCCAGAACTGGGCCCAGCCCAGCAGGGTCAGGCCGCGCCGCTGGGGCTTCTCCGAGCGCGCGGCGATGATCGCCCAGCCGACCGCCGCGCACAGCACGTACGTCAGCATGCGGTTGCCGAACTCGATGGCGCCGTGGACGCCCATCGCGCTGGTGGCGGTGAGGGAGTCGTCGGTGCACTTCGGCCAGGTCGGGCAGCCGAGCCCGGACCCGGTGAGCCGCACCGCACCCCCGGTGACCACGATGACCACCGACATCACGAGCGCGGTGAGCGCCGCCCGCTGGACCGTCCGGGGGGTGGGGGTCCAGCGGGCGGCGATGAAGGCGAGGGGGTTGCGGACGGCCGCTACGGCGTCGGCGCGGGTCACGTTTGGCACGCGTTCCATCGTAGGGGGCCGCTTGTGCATGCGTTCACGAGGGGTGCCGGTGGCTCATTCCCAGCGGAAGAACCGCCCGGCGGCGGCCAGGCCGGCCACCGCCCACACGGCCAGGACGCCCAGGTCGCCCCAGGGCATCCCCGCCCCGTGCTGGAGCACGTCCCGCAGCCCGTCGGAGAGCGCGGAGATCGGCAGCAGGCCGAGGACGTCCTGCGCGGCCGGGGGGAACTTCTCCAGCGGCACGATGACCCCGCCGCCCACCAGCAGCAGCAGGAAGACCAGGTTGGCCGCGGCCAGCGTCGCCTCCGCCCTCAGCGTGCCCGCCATCAGCAGGCCGAGGCCGGAGAACGCGGCCGTGCCCAGGACCAGCAGGGAGACGACGACGAGGGGGTTGCCCTGCGGGGACCAGCCCAGGGCGAGGGCGATCACCGTCAGCAGGACCACCTGCAAGGCCTCCGTCACCAGCACGGACAGGGTCTTCGCGGTCATCAGGCCCCAGCGCGGGAGCGGGGAGGACGCCAGCCGTTTCAGCACGCCGTACCGGCGCTCGAAGCCGGTCGCGATCGCCTGGCCGGTGAACGCGGTCGACATCACGGCGAGCGCGAGCACGCCCGGGGTGAGGAAGTCCACCGCCTCGCCCGTGCCCGTGTCGACGATGTCCACCGAGCTGAACAGCACCAGCAGCAGCGTCGGGATCACCACGGTGAGCAGCAGCTGCTCGCCGTTGCGCAGGAGCATCTTCGTCTCCAGCGCCGCCTGGGCCGCGATCATGCGGGGGAGGGGGGCCGCGCCCGGCTCGGGGGTGTAGGTGCCAGGGGTGGTCACGAGCGCAGCTCCTTGCCGGTCAGTTCCAGGAACACGTCCTCCAGGGTGTGCCGCTCCACCGAGATCCGGTCCGGCATCACCCCGTGCTGTGCGCACCACGAGGTCACCGTGGCCAGCAACTGGGGGTCGATCTTGCCGGTCACCCGGTAGGAGCCCGGCGTCAGTTCGGCGGCGGAGGAGTCCGCGGGCAGGGCCTTGAGCAGGGAGCCGACGTCCAGGCCGGGGCGGCCGGTGAAGCGGAGGGTGTTCTCGGCGCCGCCGCGGCACAGCTCCTCGGGGGAGCCCTGGGCGATGACCCGGCCGGCGTCGATGATCGCCACGTCGTCGGCGAGCTGCTCGGCCTCGTCCATGTAGTGGGTGGTCAGGATGACGGACACGCCGTCGGCGCGCAGGTCCCGGACGAGGTCCCAGGTGGCGCGCCGGGCCTGCGGGTCGAGGCCGGCCGTCGGCTCGTCCAGGAACACCAGCTCGGGGCGGCCCACGACGGCCATCGCCAGCGCGAGCCGCTGCTGCTGCCCGCCGGACAGCCGCCGGTACGTCGTCCGGCCGCAGCTGCCGAGCCCGAGCCGCTCGATCAGGGCGTCCACGTCCAGCGGACGGGCGTGGAGTTTGGCGACGTGCCGCAGCATCTCGTCGGCCCGTGCGCCCGAGTACACGCCTCCGGACTGGAGCATCACGCCGATCCGGGGGTGCAGCGCGCGGGCCTGCCGCACCGGGTCGAGGCCGAGGACCCGCACGGTGCCGGAGTCCGGCCTGCGGTACCCCTCGCAGGTCTCGATCGTCGTCGTCTTGCCGGCGCCGTTGGGGCCGAGGACGGCGGTGACGCCCGGCCGGGCCGTCAGGTCGAGGCCGTCCACAGCGGTCTTCGTCCCGTACCGCTTCACCAGGGCCTGGACCCGGACGACAGGCTCACTTCGCATGTCCAGAGTCTAGGTTCGCGGGCGGGGGCTCAGGTCGGCGGGTGCGGGAACCACTCCCGGCGCACGGCCGGGTGTCGGGCGGGCGGGTGGGCGATTGCCTCCTCGCGGGGCCGGTGCAGCGGCAGCCACCGTTCGGCGTGGGCCACCGCGTCCGCGACCGGGAACAGACGCGTGTCGGCCGCGCCCACCGTGCCTCGTACGACGGGACGGTCCCGTTCGAAGTCATGGCCGAGCTCGTCGAACCGGTCGGAGTCGATCGACACCTCGGTCACGACCTCCCACCGCCCGTCCGGGCCCGGGCGGCCGACCGCGACGAGCGGGGCCGGGATCCGGTACTCGGCCAGGTGGAAGCTGGTGCAGCTGTCGTACCCCGCGCCCAGCAGCAGGACCCGCGCGCCCAGCTTCTCCAGCCGGGCCAGCGGGCTGCGCTCGCCGAGCCGGCAGTCGGGCGCGTGCCCCTCGACGATCTCCGCGGCACGGGGACCGAGCGCCGCGAACGACGTCTGCGGGTGCGCGCTGCGCAGGGCGCCGGGCCAGGTGCGGACGGTCTCCGGGAGCACGCCGACTCCCCGGGAGGGCGTGACGAGAGGGTCGTAGGCGGGCATGGTGGCGCGGATCGTCTCCCACCACTCCCGTGGCACGGGCGGGTTGCCCCACACGGCCGGGTCGGAGAGGTCGCCGGACTGGGTGGGGACCACCAGCGTGCCGTCCGGGCCGAGGGCGTCCAGCAGTCCCCGTACGACCGCGACGGCGCCTCCGCAGACCCAGCCGAGGGAGCTGAGCGAGGTGTGGACGAGGAGGGTTTCTCCCGTTTCGACACCCAGTCGGCGCAGCGTGGCGGCGAGGGTGTCGCGGGTGACAAGTGGGCCGGTCGGAGGGGGTGTGGGCATGGTTTCGGAGTGTCGTCGAAGCGGGCCCCGCAGGCCAGGGCTTTGCCTGGCGCGCCGATCGACCGAAGATCGTTTCCGCAGGTCAGATTAGGTATGCCTAAGTGACGCAGGGCACCGTCCGCCCGTCCGGACGTGGCTTGCCTGCCTCCGAGGAATTACGCAACAATGGCGTTGTGAAAAACGTCGGCGAGGCTCGGGAGACCCCCACGGGGGCCCCTCAGGAGGAGCTAGCGACCGGTGAGCGCTCGACGCGCAACCGGGTCGCGCGCTCCATCCTGGACCACGGGCCGTCGACCGTCGCCGAGCTGGCCGGACGGCTGGGGCTGACCCAGGCGGCCGTACGCCGGCACCTCGACGCGCTGGCCGCCGACGACGTCGTGGAGGCCCGCGAGCAGCGGGTGTACGGAGCGCGGACCCGCGGACGCCCCGCAAAGGTCTTCGCCCTGACCGACTGCGGCCGCGACGCCTTCGACCAGTCGTACGACAAGCTCGCCGCGGACGCGCTGCGCTGGATCCAGCAGCAGTTCGGCGGGGACGAGGCCGTCGTCGCCTTCGCGCGCGCGAGGATCGCCGAGCAGGCCGCCGCGTACCGCCAGGCGATCGAGGCCGCGGCCCCCGAACAGCGCACCGAAGCGCTGGCCAAGGCCCTGAGCGCGGACGGGTACGCTGCTACGGCGCGCAGCGCACCGGTCGGCGAGCAGCTGTGCCAGCACCACTGCCCGGTCGCCCACGTCGCGGAGAAGTTCCCGCAGCTCTGCGACGCGGAGACCGAGATCTTCTCCAAGCTGCTCGGAACGCACGTCCAGCGACTGGCGACCATCGCCCACGGCGACGGCGTCTGCACGACGTTCATCCCCAAGATTTCCCACAACGCATCCGCAAGCACGGCCGGGAGGAACCCCGCATGACTCTCCCCACGGAGACTGCTCACCCCGAACTCGAGGGCCTGGGCAAGTACGAATACGGCTGGGCCGACTCCGACACGGCCGGTGCCTCTGCGCGGCGCGGCATCAACGAGGACGTCGTCAAGGACATCTCCTCGAAGAAGTCCGAGCCGGAGTGGATGACCAAGCTGCGTCTCAAGGGCCTGAAGCTCTTCGAGAAGAAGCCCATGCCGAACTGGGGCTCGGACCTGTCGGGCATCGACTTCGACAACATCAAGTACTTCGTGCGCTCCACGGAGAAGCAGGCGGAGTCCTGGGAGGACCTGCCCGAGGACATCAAGAACACGTACGACAAGCTCGGCATCCCCGAGGCGGAGAAGCAGCGCCTCGTCGCCGGTGTCGCGGCCCAGTACGAGTCGGAGGTCGTCTACCACCAGATCCGCGAGGACCTGGAGGAGCAGGGCGTCATCTTCCTCGACACCGACACCGCCCTGAAGGAGCACCCGGAGCTCTTCAAGGAGTACTTCGGGACCGTCATCCCCGCCGGTGACAACAAGTTCGCGGCCCTGAACACCGCGGTGTGGTCCGGCGGCTCCTTCATCTACGTGCCGAAGGGCGTGCACGTCGAGATCCCGCTCCAGGCCTACTTCCGCATCAACACGGAGAACATGGGCCAGTTCGAGCGGACCCTGATCATCGTCGACGAGGGTGCCTACGTGCACTACGTCGAGGGTTGTACGGCCCCGATCTACAAGTCGGACTCGCTGCACTCCGCGGTCGTCGAGATCATCGTCAAGAAGAACGCCCGCTGCCGCTACACGACCATCCAGAACTGGTCGAACAACGTCTACAACCTGGTCACCAAGCGCGCCGTCGCCTACGAGGGCGCGACCATGGAGTGGATCGACGGCAACATCGGCTCCAAGGTGACGATGAAGTACCCGGCCGTCTACCTGATGGGCGAGCACGCCAAGGGCGAGACCCTCTCCATCGCCTTCGCGGGCGAGGGCCAGCACCAGGACGCCGGCGCCAAGATGGTCCACATGGCGCCCAACACCTCCTCCAACATCGTCTCCAAGTCGGTGGCGCGTGGCGGTGGCCGCACCTCCTACCGCGGTCTCATCGAGATCGGCGAGGGTGCCCCGGGCTCCAAGTCCAACGTGCTGTGCGACGCGCTGCTCGTCGACACCATCTCCCGCTCGGACACGTACCCCTACGTGGACGTCCGCGAGGACGACGTGTCCATGGGCCACGAGGCGACCGTCTCCAAGGTCTCCGAGGACCAGCTCTTCTACCTGATGAGCCGCGGTCTGAGCGAGGACGAGGCGATGGCGATGATCGTGCGCGGCTTCGTCGAGCCCATCGCGAAGGAGCTGCCGATGGAGTACGCGCTGGAGCTCAACCGGCTGATCGAGCTGCAGATGGAGGGCGCGGTCGGCTGACGACCGCCGCCGTCCGGCAGCACCGGCCCGCCCCCTCCGGGCGGGCCGAGGATCTCCACTGACGTAGGAAAGAGAGCAACACGACAGCCATGGCTGAGGCCCAGAACATCCCCGTGGGGTCGACCACCGCGGGCTCGATCGCGGTCGCCGCTGAGTCGACCGTCGTCTCGCGCATGAGCGCGCCCCCGTCCTTCGACGTGGCGGACTTCCCCGTCCCGCACGGCCGCGAGGAGGAGTGGCGGTTCACCCCGCTGGAGCGCCTGCGCGGACTGCACGACGGCACCGCCGTCGCGTCCGGCGACGGCGTGAAGGTCGAGGTCGACGCCCCCGCGGGTGTCGTCGTCGAGACCGTCGGCCGTGACGACGCCCGGCTCGGCAGGGCGGGCACCCCCGTGGACCGCGTGGCGGCGCAGGCCTACTCGTCGTTCGAGAAGGCCGGCGTGGTCACCGTCCCCAAGGAGACGGTGCTCACCGAGCCGATCCGCATCGCCGTCCACGGCCAGGGCGGCACCGCCTTCGGCCACCAGGTCATCGAGCTGGGCGCCTTCGCCGAGGCCGTCGTCGTCATCGACCACACCGGTGACGCCGTGCTCGCCGCCAACGTCGACTACATCCTCGGCGACGGCGCCAAGCTGACCGTCGTCTCGGTTCAGGACTGGGACGACAAGGCCGTCCACGTCGCCCAGCACAACGCCCTCGTCGGCCGGGACGCCTCCTTCAAGTCCGTGGTCGTCACCTTCGGCGGCGACGTCGTACGTCTGCACCCGCGCGTCGAGTACGCCGGCACCGGTGGCGAGGCCGAGCTCTTCGGCCTGTACTTCACGGACGCCGGGCAGCACCAGGAGCACCGCCTCCTGGTCACCCACAACACCCCGCACTGCAAGTCGAACGTCGTCTACAAGGGCGCGCTCCAGGGCGACGCGGCGCACGCGGTGTGGATCGGCGACGTGCTCATCGAGGCCAAGGCCGAGGGCACCGACACCTACGAGATGAACCGCAACCTGGTCCTCACGGACGGCGCGCGCGTGGACTCGGTCCCCAACCTCGAGATCGAGACGGGCGAGATCGTCGGCGCGGGCCACGCCTCCGCCACCGGCCGCTTCGACGACGAGCAGCTCTTCTACCTGATGGCCCGCGGCATCCCGGAGCACGAGGCCCGGCGTCTCGTGGTCCGCGGCTTCTTCGCCGAGCTGGTCCAGCAGATCGGTGTCCAGGACATCGAGGACCGCCTGATCGCCAAGATCGAAGAGGAGCTGGAGGCGTCGGTCGCATGACGTCGTTCGTACGCGCCTGTGGGCTGAGCGAGCTGGAGGAGGACACCCCGAAGCGGGTGGAACTCGACGGCACGCCGGTCTCGGTCGTCCGTACCGAGGGGGAGGTGTTCGCCATCCACGACATCTGCTCCCACGCGAACGTCTCGCTCTCCGAGGGCGAGGTGGAGGACTGCCAGATCGAGTGCTGGCTGCACGGCTCCGCGTTCGACCTCCGCACCGGCAAGCCGTCCGGCCTTCCCGCGACGCGCCCCGTCCCCGTATACCCCGTAAAGATCGAAGGGGACGACGTGCTCGTCTCCCTCACCCAGGAGTCCTGAGGCACCCATGGCAACGCTTGAAATCCGAGACCTGCACGTCACCGTCGAGGTCGAGAACGGCACGAAGGAAATCCTCAAGGGTGTCGATCTCACCGTGAAGCAGGGCGAGACGCACGCCATCATGGGCCCCAACGGCTCCGGCAAGTCGACCCTCGCCTACTCCCTCGCGGGCCACCCGAAGTACACGATCACCGGCGGCACCGTCACCCTCGACGGCGAGGACGTCCTGGAGATGTCCGTCGACGAGCGCGCCCGCGCCGGCCTCTTCCTGGCGATGCAGTACCCGGTCGAGGTCCCCGGCGTCTCGGTCTCCAACTTCCTGCGCACCTCCGCCACCGCCATCCGCGGCGAGGCTCCCAAGCTGCGCACCTGGGTGAAGGAGGTCAAGGAGGCCATGGAGCGTCTCCACATGGACCCCGCCTTCGCCGAGCGCAACGTCAACGAGGGCTTCTCCGGCGGTGAGAAGAAGCGCCACGAGATCCTCCAGCTCGAACTGCTCAGGCCGAAGGTCGCGATCCTCGACGAGACCGACTCCGGCCTCGACGTCGACGCGCTCCGGGTCGTCTCCGAGGGCGTCAACCGCGTCCGCGAGACCGGCGAGGTCGGCACCCTGCTGATCACGCACTACACGCGCATCCTGCGCTACATCAAGCCCGACCACGTCCACGTCTTCTCCGGCGGTCGCATCGTCGAGTCCGGCGGCGCGGAGCTCGCCGACAAGCTGGAGAACGAGGGCTACGAGGCATACACGAAGGGTGGCGCATCCGCGTGACACAGCTGCCGGGCCTCCTCGACACCGAGGCGATCCGCAAGGACTTCCCCATCCTGGACCGACTGGTCCACGACGACCGGAAGCTCGTGTACCTGGACAACGCGGCGACCTCGCAGAAGCCGCGCCAGGTGCTGGACGCCCTGAGCGAGTACTACGAGCGGTACAACGCCAACGTCCACCGCGGTGTGCATGTCCTCGCCGAGGAGGCCACGGCGCTGTACGAGGGCGCGCGCGACAAGGTCGCGGAGTTCATCAACGCGCCCAGCCGCGACGAGGTGATCTTCACCAAGAACGCCTCCGAGTCGCTGAACCTCGTGGCGAACATGCTGGGCTGGGCCGACGAGCCCTACCGCGTGGACTCCGAGACCGAGATCGTCATCACCGAGATGGAGCACCACTCCAACATCGTGCCCTGGCAGCTGCTGTCGCAGCGCACGGGCGCGAAGCTGAAGTGGTTCGGCCTCACGGACGACGGCCGCCTCGACCTGTCGAACATCGACGAGGTCATCACGGAGAAGACGAAGATCGTCTCCTTCGTCCTGGTGTCGAACATCCTCGGCACGGTCAACCCGGTCGAGGCGATAGTGCGCCGTGCGCAGGAGGTCGGGGCCCTGGTCCTGATCGACGCCTCGCAGGCGGCGCCGCACATGCCCCTCGACGTCCAGGCCCTCCAGGCCGACTTCGTGGCCTTCACCGGCCACAAGATGTGCGGTCCGACGGGCATCGGCGTCCTCTGGGGCCGGCAGGAGCTCCTCGAGGACCTGCCCCCGTTCCTCGGCGGCGGCGAGATGATCGAGACCGTGTCGATGCACTCGTCGACGTACGCCCCGGCGCCCCACAAGTTCGAGGCGGGCACGCCGCCGGTCGCGCAGGCGGTCGGCCTGGGCGCGGCGATCGACTACCTGACCTCGATCGGCATGGACCGGATCCTCGCCCATGAGCACGCGCTCACCGAGTACGCGGTGAAGCGGCTGGCGGAGGTCCCGGACCTGAGGATCATCGGCCCGACCACGGCCGAGGACCGGGGTGCGGCGATCTCCTTCACGCTGGGCGACATCCACCCGCACGACGTGGGCCAGGTGCTGGACGAGCAGGGCATCGCTGTCCGGGTGGGTCACCACTGCGCCCGACCCGTCTGCCTGCGCTACGGAATTCCCGCGACCACGCGAGCGTCGTTCTATCTGTACTCCACGCCTGCCGAGATCGACGCGCTGGTCGAGGGCCTGGAGCACGTACGGAACTTCTTCGGCTGAGGGGCGTGCTGACAAGGTGAAGCTGGACTCCATGTACCAGGAAGTCATCCTGGACCACTACAAGAACCCGCACGGGCGTGGTCTTCGGGAGGGCGACGCCGAGGTACACCACGTCAATCCCACGTGCGGCGACGAGATCACTCTGCGCGTGAAGTACGACGGCACGACGATCGAGGACGTCTCGTACGAGGGCCAGGGCTGCTCCATCAGCCAGGCGAGCGCGTCCGTGCTGAACGAGCTCCTCGTCGGCAAGGACCTGTCCGACGCGCAGAGGATCCAGGAGACCTTCCTGGAGCTGATGCAGTCCAAGGGCCGGATCGAGCCGGACGACGCGATGGAGGAGGTGCTGGAGGACGCGGTCGCGTTCGCCGGTGTCTCCAAGTACCCGGCCCGGGTCAAGTGCGCCCTCCTGAGCTGGATGGCGTGGAAGGACGCGACGGCCCAGGCGCTGGGCGCCGACGCCGAAAGGAAGACGGCATGAGCGAGACCGTGGAGATGAAGCCGGCCTCGGAGGAGGAACTCCGCGAGGCCCTGATGGACGTCGTCGACCCCGAGCTGGGCATCGACGTCGTCAACCTCGGCCTGATCTACGGCATCCACATCGACGACTCCAATGTGGCGACCGTCGACATGACCCTGACCTCCGCGGCCTGCCCGCTGACGGACGTCATCGAGGACCAGGCCAAGTCCGCCACGGACGGTCTGGTCAGCGAGTTGCGCATCAACTGGGTCTGGATGCCGCCGTGGGGCCCGGACAAGATCACGGACGACGGGCGCGAGCAGCTTCGGGCGCTCGGCTTCAACGTCTGAGGTCCACCGACACGGGAAAGCGGCGACACCCACCGGGTGCCGCCGCTTTCCCCTTGTCGCGGACCGGGGCTCAGGCAAGCCCCTCCACCAGCCGGAAGGCCGAGTCGGCGCCGTACTGGCCGTTGTGCTCGTAGCGCTGCAGCTTCAGCTGGAAGCGCTCGTGACGCAGGAAGTGGCCGGGGTAGTTCACCGACTCCAGCGCGATCACGCCCGAGGAGGTGGCGCGGGCGCAGAAGGTGGCGTCCTGCCGGAAGAGGGCCGAACCGTCGTCGCGGTCCTTGACCAGGACGAAGCTGCGGTGGCGCAGATAGGTGCCGTCCGAGGTGCGGAAGGAGTGGCAGGAGGAGTGGGCGAGGCCCTTGACCAACGTGAAGGTGGAGTCCTCCCGTTGCTCGCGTCCGGAGCCGATCACGTCGAGCCGTACGGAGCCGTCGCTCAGATGCCAGTACCGGTCGGGGTAGTTGACCGACTGCACGGACCGCCGCACGGCGGCCGGCTCGGAGCCGGACGTCCCCCTGGTCGGCGAGGCCGTCGGCGCGGACGCGGGGGCGGACGTACGCGGTGACGAACTGCCCTGCGGCCGGGGCGAGGCGGACACCGAGGCCGACGCGGACGGCGACGGGCTCCCGCTCCCTGCCGACGGCGTGGGGGATCCGCTCGCGGAGGGGGAGGCGAAGGAGATCAGCCCCGCGGAGGTCTCCTTGTCGGACGTCGTCCGGCCCCGACCGGCGGCTGACGTCCCGTCAGCGGGCTGGTCGTTGAGGCCGATCGCCGTCACGCAGGCCACGATGGTGGCCACGGCGAGCGCGCCGGCCAGCCACAGCCGTCGCGTTCCGGGTGCCCGGGAGGTGTCCGGGGCCCAACCGTTCTCCCAGGGGTGGTCCAGGGAAGGCCGGGACTCGTTGTCTGGCATGCGCTGTTCCTCTCGCGGCGCCCCTGACGGCGGCCGCGGCTGCGATGGCCCGGTATGTGAACGGTGAAACAGTAGTGGAACGTGTGACTCACGAGTAGCTGTTTGAGTGAGCGGTTTCCACAACGTTCTCTCACCGCCCGTCGCGACGACGTGAGAGGCCGTCAGCCTCAAGTCCCCCGTTGGGTACGTTCGTCCGCATGGGATATGCGACCCCCGCCGGAGCCGTCGCGGCCGAGGCGGCCCCGACCACCGCCATGAAGTAAAGCCAGGGCTTCACCAGGTTCTGGCCCACCCTCCCTGACGGCGCTCGGATACGTCGTCTCCCTCGTCCTGCTCGCCCAGACCCTGAAGTCGGTCGGGATCGGCACGGCCTTGCGATCCGGTCCGGCGTCGGCACCGCGGCGAGGCGCCGTCCTCGGCCTCGTCCTCTTCGACGAGGCCCTCACCTGCACCAGGAGTGGCGGGATCCTGCTGATCGTCGGGGGAGTGGTGGTCCCTCACCTCGGGGGCGCGCACTGACGCGTCGAGCTGGAGTACGAGCTCTGTCCCACCGCCCCGCGCCGCCCCGCGTCCCGTCGCCGCCGAGTGGGCCGAGGACGTCACCGACCGGCTCGCCCGCCGCACCGACCCCGTCACGGCACGCGCGCCGGTGGCGCTGACGGACGGCACCGGCCTCCAGGTGCCCTGACGGGCACCCCGTACGACGAGGAGTACGCCCGGGACATGCCGGCCCGGCTCGTTGCGGCACCGGGCACCGCGCGTCCCGCACGGTCCGCCCGCGGCCGGCGGCGGGCGTGAGCCGCGGGCTCCCGCCCGCCACCTGAGACACCACCCCGCTGGTTAGCGTCCCCGCCCCCCCGCCGGTTAGGTTTCCCTCATGACCGACACCACTGCTCCTCGCACCACCGGCGCCGCGGCCGCCGGGCTCGCCACCATCGCCGCCGACGGCACGATCCTCGACACCTGGTTCCCCGCGCCCGAGCTGGTCGCGGAGCCCGGCCCCTCCGGCACCGAGCGGCTGTCCGCCGAGCGTGCCGCGGAGCTGCTCGGCGGAGGCGCGACCGCGGCGACCGGCCCGGACGCCCGCCGGGGCGTCGAGGTGGTCGCGGTCCGTACGGTCATCTCCTCCCTGGACGAGAAGCCGGTCGACGCGCACGACGTCTACCTGCGCCTGCACCTTCTCTCCCACCGCCTGGTCAAGCCGCACGGCCAGAGCCTCGACGGCATCTTCGGCTTCCTCGCCAACGTCGCCTGGACCTCCCTCGGCCCGGTCGCGGTCGACGACATCGAGAAGGTCCGCCTCAACGCGCGCGCCGAGGGCCTGCACCTGCAGGTGACGTCGATCGACAAGTTCCCGCGCATGACGGACTACGTGACCCCCAAGGGCGTCCGCATCGCCGACGCCGACCGCGTCCGCCTCGGCGCGCACCTCGCCGAGGGCACGACCGTCATGCACGAGGGCTTCGTCAACTTCAACGCGGGCACGCTCGGCACGTCGATGGTCGAGGGCCGCATCTCGGCCGGCGTGGTCGTCGGCGACGGCTCGGACATCGGCGGCGGCGCCTCCACCATGGGCACCCTCTCCGGTGGCGGCAACGTGATCATCTCCATCGGCGAGCGCTGCCTCATCGGCGCCGAGGCGGGCGTCGGCATCGCCCTCGGCGACGAGTGCGTGGTCGAGGCCGGCCTCTACATCACCGCGGGCACCCGCGTGACGATGCCCGACGGCCAGATCGTCAAGGCCCGCGAACTCTCCGGCGCCTCCAACATCCTCTTCCGCCGCAACTCGGTCACCGGCACGGTCGAGGCCCGTCCGAACAACGCGGTGTGGGGCGGCCTGAACGAGATCCTGCACAGCCACAACTGAGCGGCGGCGGCCGTGACCTGCGGCCGCCGTGCACGATCAGCGTCCTGACCTGCCGTCCGTCCGTCGGCGGCGGTCGACGCCGGTCGTCACCGAGCGCCCTGCCACGGCCGGAGGACGGCCCGGGAGGGCGCTCGCGCGTGCGGTGGCCTCCCGCGCCGCCGCACGGTCCCGCCGCCCCGTCCCGCCGCCCGGTCCCCGCGGCCGGCTGCTGCGAACGGGACCCCTCGCGGGCGCCGACCGGGGTCGGCCCCGGTCACCCGGAGGCCGGGGCGCCGTCGGCCGCGTCGGTGGAGCGCAGCAGGCGCAGGAACGCCTTCACGCCCGCGATGATCTCCTGGTTGTCGGTGAGGCGGTTCACCGTGGACTCGAACTCCCTGCCCAGCGCGGCGATCCTGCGGCCCGTCTCCTCGGTCCGCTCGTACGTGCTCACGGCCAGCGCGTCCACGGCGCGGCGCAGTTCGGCGAGGGCTCGGTACTGTTCCTCCGCCTTCTCCTCCAGGACCCGTGTCCCGGCCTCGGCGCGGTCCAGCCGGGCGTGCAGCTCGACGACGTCGTCCCGCGGATACGTGACGTCGGTGAGGAGGGTGCCGAGGCGCCGCCGGAGCTGGCCGAAGTAGGCGCCGGCCGGACGGAAGAAGGTGCTCAGCAGGAAGAACGCGGCGAACCAGTACCCCGTGAACGCGCCCGTCGCCCAGGTGACCGCGAGGACCACCGCCGCCGTCAGGACGTGGCCCGCGACCGCCGCCCGGAGCATCGTGCGGGCGATGCGCGTGGCCTCGGCGTCCCGGGCCGTGGAGACCTCCATGCCCTTCTCACGGCTCACCGCGATCTCGGCCAGCACCGCATGCGCGCGGAAGTACAGGTTCCAGGGCAGCGTGAGCAGGAGCAGCAGCCACAGAAGGCTCAGCACGCCCGCCCCGACGGCGAACACCACCGCGGGCGGTGTCCCCGCCACACAGGCGAGGACCAGTGCCGCGGCCGCCGCCACGACGGCCACCAGCGCCCCCAGGAACCTGCCCATGCCCCGCCTTCCGTCGTACGTCGACACGGCCCATCGTCCTCGGCCCGGCGCGGGCCGGCATGAGTAGCCGTACTCAGTGCGGCGCGCGGTGTCCGCCCGCGGACGGTGGCCCCGGGTGCGGCCTTCCCCCACCGGGAGTGCGCCGTGTCAGTCCCGTGGCGTGGCGGCGAACCGCCTCGGTGCCTCGACGTCCAGTTCCCGGAGCCCGGTCCGTGGACCGACGCGGTGCGGCAGGACCGGTGCGGGGTGGTGGCGGGCGACGCGGGCCTCTTCGGCGGGTGACTGGCCCGTACCCGGGGTTCAGCCAGGCCCGCAGGGGGCGGCCGGGCCGGACGCAGGCCCTGATCGCCGTGCAGCCGGCGGGCCGCCTCTCGGGCTGCGCGGCGTACGGGCCGAGGGGGCCGTCGACGTCGAGGACGGCAGAGGGCGCTTCATCCGCTCACGGGTATGGCGCAGCCGGGAGGCGCCGGGGAGCAGCGCCTCGTTCTCAGGCGGACACGAGCCGGTCGTGAGCGGCCCGCAGCGCGTCGCGTGTCCCGCGTCCGGCGGGGCGCAGCGGTGGCCGGACCGGACCGGCCGGCAGGCCCAGGTCGTCCAGCAGGGCCTTGGCGGTGACGGTGCCCGGCAGACCCGCGGCCATCAGCAACTCGATGAGCTCCATGGCCTGTCGCTGCAGACGGGCGGCCCCGCCGGTGTCGCCCGCGTCGAACGCGTCGACGATGGCCCGGAGTCGGTCCGGTACGACGTTGGCGACGGTACTGACGTAGCCCACGGCACCCACCGCGTACAGCGCGAGGATCTGTTCGTCGCAGCCGGCGTAGTACGCCAACTCCGTTCGGGACAGCACCTTCTGGGTGCCGAGGAGGTCGTAGGCGCAGTCCTTCACGGCGACGATCCGGGGATGCCCGGCGAGCCGGACCATCGTCTCCGGCTCGATGCGGGTGCCGGTGCGGCCGGGGATGTCGTACAGCATGACGGGCAGCCCGCACGCGTCCGCGACCTCCAGGAAGTGGGCCTCCAGAGCGTCCTGCGGCGGGCGGCTGTAGTACGGGCTGACCACCAGCACTCCGTCCGCGCCCGCCTTCTCGGCGGCGAGGGCGAGGGCGACGGTGTGCCGGGTGTCGGCGCTTCCCACGCCCGCCACCAGGGGGACCCGGTCGCCGACGGCCGCGCGGACGGCCCGGACCAGCTCGGTCTTCTCGGCGTCGGTGGTCGTCGGCGACTCACCCGTCGTCCCGGACAGCACCAGCCCGTCGCAGCCTCGCGCCACCAGCCGCGCGGCCAGCCGCTGGGCGCCGTCCAGGTCGAGGGCGCCCGCCTCGGTGAAGGGCGTGATCATCGCGCAGAGGGCGCGGCCGAAGGGTGCGCTGAGGGGGCGTGCGGTCGTCATGGGAGTAGTGTCGGCAGCGTCACCGTGAAGCTCAACTTAAATCTTCTACGAGGTATGAGTAAGGGATGCTGTGACATTGTCCTGGGGGCGACAGAGCGGGCGGTGCCGTACGCGACGCGGCGGGTGCGCCGAACCGGCCTCGGCACCACCCCCGTTGTCTCCTGGCACGACGGTGTCAGGAGCCGGTCCGCGAGGCCCGGCGAGCGCGGCTGCGGCGGGACGGCGCAGGGGTAGTGGCGGCCCGCCGGGGTACCCGGGTGTTCCGAAACCGAGAGGAGGCGGAACACCGTGACCGGGACCATGCACACCCGGCCCGTCCAGGACGGGCACCACACGGTCGGCGAACTCGTCGGCCAGGCCACCGAGCAGCTTTCCCGGCTCGTACGGCAGGAGATCGCCCTGGCCAAGGAGGAACTCGCAGAGAAGGGCCGTCGTGCCGGCCGCGGCGGCGGTCTGCTCGGAGCGGCGGGCGCGTTCGCCTACGCGGGCCTGCTCGCCCTCGCCGGCACGGGTGTCGCCGCCCTCTCGCTGGCGCTGCCCGTCTGGGCCGCGGCGCTCATCGTGACGGCGGTGCTGTTCGTGATCGCCGCCGTACTGGCCGCGATCGGCCGCGGCCAGCTGCGCCGGGCCGCACCTCCCACCCCCGAGGAAGCCCTCGGCAGCGTCAGGGCGGACGTCGAGGAGATCAGGGAAAGGGCGCACCGATGACGGACAGGACAGGGCCGGACGGCAGGGCGACCGGGAGCGGCGGCACCGCGGAGCTGCGTCGGCAGATCGTGGAGACCAGGCACCAGCTGGGTCAGACGGTGGAGGAGCTGGCCGCGAAGACGGACATCCGGGGCCGGGCACGGGCCCGCGCGGCCGACCTCCGCGACCGCGCCGGCGCGATGACGGTCCAGCTCCGCAGCACCGCCGCCCAGGCGAGCCACACCGTCCAGGGCAAGGCGAAGGGCGCGGGCCACGCCGTCCAGGACCGGGCCAAGGGTGCCGGTCACACCCTTCAGGACAAGGCGAAGCAGACCGGTCACACCCTCCAGGACAAGGCGAGGGAGACCGGACACACCCTCCAGGACAGGACCACCCACGCCCGCCACCCCGTCGAGCACCGTGTTCCCGGGCCGCTGCGCGTGCCGGTGCAGTTCGCGGTGCGGCATCCGCGGCCGGTGGTGATGGTGGCGGCGGGCGCGACGCTCGCCGCGGCGGCCGTGCTGACCTGGCGCAGGGCCGGTCACTAGAGAGCCGCGGGCCGGGCGTCACCGGACGACCGGGCGACGGCCGGAAGGGCCCGGCACCCCCACCGCGGGTGCCGGGCCCTTCGCCTGCCCCCGCGGCCGCCGCTCCCTCGTCCCCGCCTCTGCCTCACCGGCGCGCGGCCTTCCACACGCCGCCCCCACGGCGCGCCCCGCACCAGGCCGTCCGCAGCCGCGCCGGCCACTTGCGGACGTCACGGGGTTCCACGTACGGCTCCGCCGCCGTCCGTCCGCCCCGGACCACCGCCCGCTCGTGGGCCAGCTCCGCGTCGAACTCCAGCCCCAGCAGGATCGCCAGGTTGCTCAGCCACAGCCACACCAGGAAGACGACGGCACCGGCGAGCGTGCCGTACGTCCGGTTGTACAGGGAGAAGTTGGCCGCGTAGACCGCGAAGCCGGCGGAGGCGCAGAGCCAGATCAGCGTGGCGACGACGCTGCCGGGGGAGATCCAGCGGAAGCCGCGGCCACGGACGTTGGGGGCCGCCCAGTACAACAGGCCGATCATCAGCGTGACCAGGAGGAAAAGCACCGGCCACTTGGCGACGTCCCACACCGCGATCACCGCGTCGCCGATGCCCACCAGCCGGCCCGCCCGCTCCGCCACCGGACCGGTGAACACGACGATCAGCGCGCTCACCGCCAGCATCAGCATCAGCGTCACGGTCAGCGCCAGCCGCAGCGGGGTCAGCTTCCACACCGGGCGGCCCTCCGGCAGGTCGTACACCGCGTTGGACGCCCGGATGAACGCGGCGACGTACCCGGACGCCGACCACAGGGCGGCGAGCAGGCCGACGACCGCGAGCACGCTCCCGGTGCCGCCGCTGTCGCCGAGCTGGACCACCGCGTCCCGCAGGATGTCCCGGGCGGGACCCGGCGCCAACTCACCCGTGTTGTCGAGGATCTGGTCCGTGGCCCGCTGTCCCACGACGCCCAGCAGCGACACCATCACCAGCAGCGCCGGGAACAGCGACAGCACACCGTAGTACGTCAACGCGGCGGCACGGTCGGAGAGTTCGTCGTCGAGCAGCTCCTTCGCCGTGCGCCGCGCCACCGCCCACCACGACCGTGCGGGCAATCGGCCGGGACTGTCCCTGCCGTCCATGTCGTCCGTGTCTTCGTCCATGTCCGGCGGGTTGCCCGAAAGCGGGCCGCGAACCGCGGACTTGACCTGAATCATGGTTGAGGTCGGAACGTGGTGGACATGACTCGTCGTACCGACACCCACCCCGACGTCACCGACCCGCGCGTCGGCGCCCCCTTCTTCAGCACCTGGCGCGTCGGCACACCCGAACGCCAGGCCAGGTCGGTCGAGGCCGTCGCGCACACCTGGGAGCGGCGCCCCTGGCCCACCGCCGGCCTGCTCGGTTACCACCTCTACACCGGCCACGACGGCTCGACCCTGCTGCACCATTCCCGATGGACGAGCGAGCAGGCCTACGAGGCCTTCGTCAGGACCCACCGGCAGGAGCGCAACGACGAGATCGACACCGCCGTGCCCGGCATCGAGCGGCAGTGGCTCGGCCGCTACCGGCGCCACCGCAGCCGTGAGCGGGCCGCCGGCGACACCCGGGTCCCGGGACTGATCGTCACCGTACGGATCGACTTCGAACCGGGCGCCGCCGAGTACCGCGCCGACTGGGCCGACCTCGTCCTGGAGTCCCTCGCCGACGACCCCGACGGCCACCGCGGCCTGATCTCCGCCCACTTCCACCTCAGCACCGACGGCACCCACGTCCTCAACTACGCCGAGTGGGAGAGCGCGCGGGCCTACGACGAGAGCGTGGCCGCGCCGGAGAAGGAGTCGTGGGAGCGGGTGCGGACGTACCCCGGGGTGAAGGGCCTCACCGGCAGCCGCTTCACCCACGCCGTCGGTCTCGTGCCGGACTGACGCCCGGCGGACGCCCGGCGGACGCCCGGCGGACGTGCGGCGGACGTGCGGCGGACGTGCGGCGGACGTGCGGCGGACGTGCGGCGGGGCCGCCCGGACGGGTGTCCGGGCGGCCCCGCGCCGTGCTCCGGCCGGCGTCACGGCTTGAAGCGCAGCACCTGCGGGTCGTGGTCGCTGATCTGGTCGTTGAACTCCGCGTTGATGTGCACGCTGTCGTACTCGAAGTCGCAGCCGCGCCGGATCGACGGGCTGACCAGGATCTGGTCGAGGACCTGGCTGTTGCCCTGGTAGACGTACGAGTAACGCTCGCTCCTGGGCAGCGACTTGATCGCCGACCACAGCTCGCCGTCACCCTCGAGGATGTCGGCGGTGCCGGAGAACTCGAAGTCGTTGATGTCGCCGAGGGCTATGACGTCCGCGTTCTTCTGGGTGTCGAGGATGTCCTTGACGAAGGCGTTGACGAGCGCCGCCTGCTGGTGGCGCTGGGTCTCGGAGCTGCGCGCCACCGGCTGGTACTGCGCGGTCAGCCCCTGGTCGCCGCCCTTGGAGTTGAAGTGGTTGGCGATCACGAAGACCGTGCGGCCCCGGAAGGCGAACTCGCCGACCAGCGGCTTGCGGCTGGAGTTCCAGGCCGCGTTCGCCGGGTCGATACGGCCCGGTGAGACCGTCAGGGCCGCCTTGCCGCGCTCCGTGGTGACACCGACGGCGGTCGTGGCGTCGCCGCCCGCGCGGTCGGTGAAGGAGACGCGGTCCGGGTTGAAGAGGAACACCTGGCGGATGTTGCCGCCCGGCTCGCCGCCGTCGGTGTTGTTCGCCGGGTCGACCGCGCGCCAGTCGTACCGGGGGCCGCCCGCGGCGACGACCGCGTCGATCAGCTTGGTCACCGTCCGGTCGGCGGCCACGGTGCCGTCGTTGGTCGCGCCGTTGTTGTCCTGGATCTCCTCCAGGGACACGATGTCGGGCGACTTGAGGTTGTTCACGATCGCGGAGGCGTGCTCGGCGAACGTGGCGTCGGACGGGTCGAGGTTCTCGACGTTGTACGTCGCGACCGCCAGCTCGCCGTTCTTCTGCTTCCGCGTCGTCTCCCGCTCCAGGCCGGCGCTCTTCAGGGCGCCGATCTGGTGGGCGACGAGGGTGTAGCCGCCGAACTGGTTGTAGTCCAGCGGGCCCGCGGTGGTGCCGGTGAGCGTGTCACCGACGTTCGCCGTCGGGAAGTCGGCGACCTTGCCGAGCGACTGGATCATCAGCCGGCCGGTGTTCTGGGAGTCGTAGGAACCGTAGACCGTGCCGCCGCGGCGGTTGCGGTTCTCCCACGGCTTCACCGTGACCCACAGCTCGGTGTACGGGTCGGTCGCGCCGACCACCCGCACGTCGCCGACCTGGATGTTCATGCCCTCCAGCGACTCGTAGTAGTCCAGGGCGTACGTGCCCGGCCGCAGGGTGAGGGCGTTGATCGAGTTGTTCGCGGCCGGGTCGCCCGCCGGGGCGTACGCCGCCGGGACCGACGTCGCGCCGACGACGGTGGCGGCCGGGACCGCGTTGCCGCCGGAGACCACGGTCACCGTGGGGCGGACGATCTCCGTCACCGCCTGGTTGCCGGACGAGGTGCCGCCCGGGACGAACTCCGAGACCGTGCCGGAGACGGTGACCGCGTCGCCGACGGCGACCTTCGGGGTGGAGCTGGTGAAGACGAAGACGCCCTCGCTGGTCGCCGGGTCGGCGTCCGGGTTCGGGTCCTGGATCCAGAAGCCCCTGGAGGAGCCGTAGGTGCGCACGCCGGTGACGATTCCGGTCACGTCCGTGACCTGCTTGCCGGCGTACGGCGAGATGCGCGTGGTGCCCTGGATGTCATGAATCCGTACGGAGTCCGCGTGCGCGGGCGCGGCGATGACGACGGTGGACGCCGCGGAGCACACGGCGGCGACGGTGAGCGCGGCGAGGCGCGCGGAAGACCTGCTAGGCAACGGGTTCCCTCCGGGGACGTGCATGAGCGCCGGGACGAGGGTGAGGCGTGGGGCGCGGACGCGCGTAGAAAACAGTGAACACCTGTCCCCCCAACTTCTACGCGCGTCAATCTCCTGCCTGCTCAGGCCACTTGTCAAGGTTTCAGCCATGTACGGAAGCCGACCGGGAGATGAACCGGGCGGCATGGGTGGAAATCCGTCTAGGCTGAGCGGTTGAGTGGCACGACGCGTCCGAGGAGAACCAGCCGATGTCAGACAGCTCCCCCCTGCCGCCCGTACGGCTGCACCCCGAAGCGGAGCTGGCGCGCGACGCGCTGTCGACCCCGTTGCTCTCCCGTGCCGTCCGCCTCGCCCGCTGGGCCGGACCCGACACCCGCGTCGACGCCGGCGGCGGACTGGTCGACGAGCAGCTGCCGGCCGCCGCCGAGGTCCTCGGACTGACCGGCGACGAGGCCGCCGCCCACGCGAGCGAGGCCTGGCGGATCGCCGTGGACGCCGGACTCGTCGAGGTCACCGACGAGGAGGCCGGCACCGTCACCGCCGGCGAGGACCTCGCCCGGCTGACCGGGGGATCCCCGCACGACGTGCTCGCGGTCTGGCTCGCCGCCCTCGAGGCGGTGCTCGCCGACGCGAGCGTGCCCGACCTCGACGAGCTGGTCGAGGCCATGGACGAGGGGGGCGAGGTCGACTTCTCCCGGCTCGACTGGGACCCCGAGCGTGAGGCCGCCTTCCTCGACGGCGTGCTCGGCAACCTCTACCTGCTCACCGTCAACGAGGACGGCCCCGGCGACGGCCCGGTGCCGCTGCCCGCGCTCGCCGCCTCCATGATCGTCCCCGGGGACATGGGCGAGCCCACCAACGACATACTGGAGCAGGTCTCCGAGGCGATGATGCGCCTCGACGACCAGTTCCGGCTCCTGGAGCCGATCGGGCTCGTCGTCTACCAGCCCGTCGACGAGGCCCTCATGGGCGACCCCGAGGAGGAGCCCGCCTCCCCCGTCGACGAGACCGACGTCTCCCGCTACGGCATGGTCCGCCTCACCCCGCTCGGCGTGTACGGCCTGCGGGCCCGGCTGCTGGAGGCCGGCTTCCAGGCGCCCGCCGTCGGCGAACTCGCCGACAAGGGCGCCGACGCCCTCCTCGACGGCAGCGCCTCCTACGGGCCGCGCGCCGCGCGCGCCGAGACCGAGCAGTGGCTGGCCCGCCGCGAACCGGTCGCCGCCGCACGGGAGTTGCTCGCCGCCGCGCGCGGCGCGGACGAGGGCGCGCCGCTGCGCCGGCTCCGCTGCCAGCAGGCCCTCTCCCTCGTCGGCGGGCAGGCCGAACCGGCGGTACGGGAGGTGCTCGACGACCCCGAGCTCGGCGGCCTCGCCCGGGTCTGGCTGAGCGAGCTGGGCGCCGCCGACGTACCGGCCCCCTCCGAGGACCTCGTCTTCTGGCTCACCATCGACACCGTGGCCGCCCAACTGGCCGCCGAGGGCAACTCGGAGGAGCTCCAGGGACTCGTCGAGGGGCTCGCCCAGCAGCACAGCGGTTTCTTCGCGGCGGCCTGGCGGGTGGAGCATCCGGCCACGGCCGACGTCCTGGAGGCGATGGGGCGGCTCCACCCCGACAAGAGGATCGCCAAGGAGGCACGCAAGGCCGCCTTCAAGGCGCGCTCGCAGCAGGGCGGGTGAGAGGCGTTACCCCCTGCGGGGAGGGGGTCCGCGCGGTTCACGCAGGCGGGCCCCCGCGGTGATTCTCCGTTCCGCTCCGATCGGCACGGGCCGGAGATTATTCGTTCGCGGCCCGCGCTGCCTACAGTGAGATCACGACAGCGCACCTCCCGGTGCGATGGCAGCGGTTACTTCCTCTGTCCGAAGAATCCCGACCGCAGCCGACCTGATCTCGGGAGGCGCAGCATGCGGTGGGTGCCCGGAGCGCAGGCAACGGTTACTTCCTTTGGATCGGAGAGTTGCGGGTTCGAGTCCCGTCATCGACTTCGGGTCGATGTAGCTCAATGGGTAGAGCATCTGGCTGAGTCCGTCGCCGACTTCTGATCTCGGGCACCCTCCCTTTGCTGCGCCTCTCTGGCGAACGCACGGCATGCGAGGGAATTCGGGGGGAATTCGGCATGGCGCGCTTCAACATCCGGGCCGCCAAGGCGCAGCCCACTTCCGGGGTGCGGATCACGGGCCGCGTCCTGCGCACGCATGAGGGCGGCCGGGGCCACGAACGGGACGCACGCTCCGAGCTCTTCCTGCTCGCGGTGTCCCACTTCGTGACGCAGCGGACCTTCCACGAGAACGGCGCCGACCGCGACGACCGGTTCGCCCGCCTCGTGCGCGAGCTCGCCGTCCGTGACCCGACGTGGACGGCCGGCCTGCTCGGCTGGCTGCGCGGCGAGGGCAACCTGCGCACGGCCGCCGTCGTGGGCGCCACCGAGTACGTCAGGGCGCGCCTCGCGGCGGGCGCGACCGACGGTCCCTCCAACCGGCGGGTCGTCGACTCGGTGCTCCAGCGCCCGGACGAGCCCGGAGAACTGCTCGCGTACTGGACCGCGACCTACGGCCGCACCGTCCCCAAGCCCGTCAAGCGCGGCATCGCCGACGCCGTACGGCGCCTCTACGGCGGCACGTCGCTGCTGAAGTACGACACCGCGTCCCGCGGCTACCGCTTCGGCGACGTCCTGAACCTCGTGCACGCGGCGCCGGACCCGGACAAGCCGTGGCAGGGCGAGCTCTTCCGGTACGCCCTGGACCGCCGGCACCACCCGGACACCGCCGTACCGCCCGCCTCCAGCCGGGTCCTGACCGCCCACCGCGAGCTGATGGCGCTGCCGGTCGAGGAGCGGCGCGCGGTCGTCACCTCCGAGGGCGGTGCCGAGCGGCTCGCCGCGGCCGGGATGACGTGGGAGGCGCTGGCGGGCTGGTTGCAGGGGCCGATGGACAAGGCGGCCTGGGAGGCCTTCATCCCGTCCATGGGTCCGATGGCGCTCGTGCGCAACCTGCGCAATGTCGACGAGGCCGGAGTCCGCGACGAGGTCGCGGCGCGGGTCGCGGCCCGGATCAGCGACCCGGCGGAGGTCGCGCGTTCGCGGCAGTTCCCCTTCCGGTACCTCGCCGCGTACCAGCACGCGCCGTCGCTGCGCTGGGCGTACCCGCTGGAACAGGCGCTCGGCCACTCGCTGGCCCACGTGCCCGCGCTGCCCGGCCGCACGCTGGTGCTCGTCGACCGCTCGGGCTCGATGTCCTTCTCGCGGCTGTCGGACCGCTCCGACCTCAACCGCGCCGACGCGGCGGCGGTCTTCGGTACGGCGCTCGCGCTGCGGGCGGCGGACGCGGACCTGGTCGAGTTCGGGACCGGCAGCAACCGCGTGCCGTTCCGCACGGGCGAGTCGGTGCTGAAGGTCCTGGAGCGCTTCGGCGAACTGGGCGGCACCGACACGACCGGGGCGGTGCGCGCGCACTACCGCGGGCACGACCGGGTGCTGATCGTCACCGACGAGCAGTACGCGTTCAGCCGGCACGGCTCACCGACCGAGCAGGTCCCGGCCACGGTGCCGGTGCACACCTGGAACCTCGCCGGGTACCGCGCGGGCCACGGCCCGTCGGGGGAGGGGAACCGGCACACCTTCGGAGGCCTGTCGGACGCGGCTTTCCGGATGGTGCCCCTGCTCGAAGCGGCCCGGGACGCCGACTGGCCGTGGAGGGCCTGACCGTCCCGGCGCCCGGGGCCCGCACTCACTTCTGGTGCGGGCCCCTTTCCTCGCACAGCGTTGACATCTAACATTTCAGTCGTGGAGCCCCTACGACCCGTGCCCCGCACCCTCCTCAGGGAGCGCGCGTACGCCGCCCTCCGGGATGCCATCGTCACCGGCGAGATCGAGCCGGGCGCGGTGGTGCGGGACGCCGACCTCGCCGAGCGGCTCGGGCTGTCCCGGGCGCCGGTGCGCCAGGCCTTCTCGCGGCTCGTGGACGAGGGGCTGCTGGAGAGCAAGCCGCAGAGCTACACCCGGGTCACCCCGGTCGTCGCCGCCGACGTACGGGACGCGGCGGCCGTGGTCGGGGCGATGCACGAGCTGGTCGCCCGGACCGCGGTGCCCCGGCTCTTCGCGGCGGACGTCGAGGCGATGCGCGCCGCCAACGAGCGGTTCACCGCCGCCGTCGGCGCCGGTGACGTGGACGGCGCCCTGCGCGCGGACGACGACCTGCACGACGTCCTCGTCCGGGTCAGCGGCAACCGCGCGGCCGCCGCCACCGTGGCCCGCTACACCCCCCTGATCCGGCGGCTGGAGCGACGGCGCTTCGGCGAGGGCGGCACCTGCCGTTCGGCCGGGCTGCACGACCGGCTGATCGAGGCGTGCGCCGACGGTGACGTGGACGAGGCGGTCCGGGTCACGGCGGAGATCTGGCGCACCCTGGCCGACCTGGCCGAATCCGGCGACTGACCCGCCCCTGACCCTGCTGAGGGAGACCCCGATGTCCCGTGCCACGCCGTTTCCCGCGTACGAGCGTCACCCGTTGCTGTTCGGCCCCTCGCCGGTGCACCCGCTGCACCGGCTGACGGAACACCTCGGCGGTGCCTCGCTGTGGGCCAAGCGGGAGGACTGCAACTCCGGTGTCGCCTACGGCGGGAACAAGACGCGCAAGCTGGAGTACCTGGTCGCCGACGCGCTCGCGCAGGGCTGCGACACCCTCGTGTCGATCGGCGGGGTGCAGTCCAACCACACCCGGCAGGTCGCGGCGGTCGCCGCCCGGGCCGGGCTGAAGTGCGTGCTGGTGCAGGAGAGCTGGGTGGAATGGCCCGACTCCGTGTACGACAAGGTCGGCAACATCCTGATCAGCAGGCTCGCCGGGGCCGACGTGCGGCTGGTGCGGGCCGGGTTCGGGATCGGCTTCAAGGAGAGCTGGGAGCAGGCGCTGCGCGATGTCGAGGAGGCGGGCGGCAAGCCGTACGCCATCCCGGCCGGGGCCTCCGACCATCCGCTCGGCGGTCTCGGCTTCGCCGGCTGGGCCTACGAAGTGGCCGAGCAGGAGCGGGAGCTGGGCGTCTTCTTCGACACCGTGGTCGTCTGCTCGGTGACCGGGTCGACGCAGGCGGGCATGGTCGCCGGGTTCGCGGCCCTCGAGGAGGCGGGCGGACGCCCCCGGCGCGTGATCGGCGTCGACGCCTCCGCCCAGCCGGCCGAGACCCGGGCGCAGATCGCCCGCATCGCCCACCGCACCGGCCGGCTCATCGGCGTCGAACGGGAGCTGACCGAGGCGGACGTCGAGCTGGACGAGCGGTACCACGCCGGTGTCTACGGCGTCCCCGACGAGGTCACCCTGGAGGCGATGAAGCTCGCCGCGCGGACCGAGGGCATGGTCACCGACCCCGTCTACGAGGGGAAGTCGATGGCCGGGATGATCGACCTGGTCGCACGCGGCGAGATCGGCCGCGACTCCACCGTGCTCTACGCCCACCTGGGCGGGCAGCCGGCGCTGAACGCGTACAGCGCCCTGTTCTGAGAGCGGCGCCGCCGGGCGTCGCCCGTCTGGTGCGCCCAGGCGAAGTGGTGGACCATGCGGACAGCACGACGTGCCCGAAGTTGGCTAGGAGTAACTGGATGACGCAGGTCAAGCCCATGCGCGCGGACGCTCGCCGCAACTACGAGCGGTTGCTGAAGGCGGCGGCGGAGGCCTTCGCCGAGCATGGGGAAGGCGCGTCCCTCGACGACATCGCCAAGCGGGCGGGGGTCGGCTCCGGCACGCTGTACCGGCACTTCCCGACACGTCGGGCGCTGCTGGAGGCGGCGTACGTCGACCGCATCGAGGCGCTCGCCGTGCGCGCCGGCGAACTGGGCGAGGAGCTGCCGCCGGGCGAGGCGCTGGTGGCCTGGCTGAACGAGCTGTGCGTGGGATCCATCCAGGTACGCGGGATGAAGGCCCTGCTCGGGTCGGCCGTCACGGACGGCGACATCGCCGCGGTCACGGCCTGCGGCACGCGGGTGCGGGACGCGGCGACCCGGCTCGTCGAGGCGGCGCAGCGGGAGGGGACCCTGCGGGCGGACGTCGAGCCCGTCGACGTGCTGCGGCTGGCGCACGGCGTGTCGACGGCGGCGGAGCTGGCGAACGGGGACGGCGACAGCATCCGGCGGTACGTGTCCCTGCTGACGGAGGGGTTGCGGGCGGCACGGTGAGCGACGGCGGAGGGCGGCGGGCGTCCCGGCGGCGGGCACCCCCGGCCGCCGCTGGGGTGCCCGCCTCGCCGCCGGGGTGCCCGCCACGGTGCCGGGGAGGTCGGCGTGGTGCCGCCCCGCCGTCGGATGGTGTCCGCCGGGGTGCCGTCAGAGGGCCTGGGCCGCCGGCTTCACCATGTTGCGTACCGTCCGGGCCTTCACGAACTCGCCCATGGCCGTCATCTCCCACTCGCCGGAGAACTGGCGGATCAGCTTGGCCATCATCACGCCCGTCTGCGGCTCGGCGCTGGTGAGGTCGAAGCGGACGAGCTCCTCGCCGGTCGTGCCGTCCAGCAGACGGCAGTAGGCCTTGGCCACCTCCGTGAACTTCTGGCCGGAGAAGGAGTTGACGGTGAAGACCAGCCCCGTGACCTCCTGGGGGAGGCGGCCGAGGTCGACGGAGATCACCTCGTCGTCGCCGCCGCCCTCGCCGGTGAGGTTGTCGCCGGAGTGCTTGATCGCGCCGTTGACGATCTGCAGCTTGCCGAAGTAGCAGCTGTCGACGTGGTTGCGCTGGGGGCCGTAGGCGATGACCGAGGCGTCCAGGTCGATGTCCCTGCCGCGGTACGCCGGCTCCCAGCCGAGGCCCATCTTGACCTGCGAGAGCAGCGGACGGCCGCCCTTGACGAGGGAGACGGTCTGGTTCTTCTGCAGGCTGACGCGGCCCTTGTCGAGGTTGATCTTCCCGGCGCCGGGGGCGGGCGCGGCGGGCGGCGCGGGCGGGGCCGGGGGAGCGGCCGGCGCGGTCCGCGGGGCCGGCGGCTGCGGGGCGGGCGTGGGCGGGGCGACCGGCTGGGCCGGGGCCGGCGCGGGCTCCTCCACCGTGACGCCGAAGTCGGTGGCGATGCCGGCCAGGCCGTTGGCGTAGCCCTGGCCGACCGCGCGGGCCTTCCAGGCGCCGTTGCGCAGATAGATCTCCACGATCACCAGCGCGGTCTCGGTGCCGAGCTGCGGGGGCGTGAACGTGGCCAGGACGCTGTTGTCGTCCGCGTTGCGGATCGTGGCCGTCGGTTCGACGCCCTGGAAGGTCTGGCCGGCGGCGTCCGGGCTCGCGGTGACGACGATCTTCTCGATGCCCGGGGGGAGGGCGGAGGTGTCGACCGTGATCGCGTCGGGGGCGGTGCCGCCGCCGGAACGGTACGTCACGCCGGGGCCGCTCGGCTGGTTGTAGAAGATGAAGTCGTCGTCGGAGCGCACCTTGCCGTCGGCGGTGAGCAGCAGGCCCGAAACGTCGAGCCGCACCGGGGCGGCGACGTCCACCGTCACGCGGACGGCGGGGAGAGCAATGTTCGAGCCGGGGGTCATAGCTGTCATGCCGGATGAACGAGCGGGGGCTTTTTGCCGTTCCCTTACCGTCCCCAATCAGTGGGAGACGGGGCCGGCGGGGTGTCTGCGCCCCGTCGGCCCCGCGCCTGCGAACCGGCGTGCGCGCGGTGACGGACCCGCCTACGGCACCACCACGATCTTGCGCCCCACCCCCGCCGCGAACTGCTCCAGCGCCTGCGGATACTGCTCCAGCGGCACCCGGTCGCTGATGAAGACATCCGGATCGAGCACCCCGTTCGCGAACAGCTCCGCCGCGCGTTCGAAGCTGTGCAGGACGGCCATGGAGCCGGTGATGGTGATCTCCTGGTTGTAGACGCGGTACGGGTCGATCGTGACCCGCGTCGCGTAGTCGGCCACGCCGAACTGCAGGAACGTCCCCGCCTTCGCCACCCGCTCCAGCCCGTCCTGGATCGCCGCCGCGTTGCCCGTCGCGTCCACGACCACGTCCCAGCCCTCGGGGCGGTCCAGCTCGTCCGCGGTGGCCGCCGACCCCGACACGCCCAGCCGGCGGGCCGTCTCCAGGCGGGAGGGGTTCACGTCGACCACGTCCACGCTCGCCGCGCCCGTGCGTTTGGCCAGCTCCAGCATCATCAGGCCCATCGTCCCGGAGCCGTAGACCAGGACGTGGGCGCCGAGGCGCGACCGCAGGACGTCGTAGCCCCGTACCGCGCACGACAGGGGCTCGATCAGGGCCGCGTCCTGGGTGCGCACGTGCTCGGGCAGCTTCACGCAGTTCGCCACCGGTGCCACCGCGTACCGGGCGGCGCCTCCGGCCGTCGTCACGCCGATCGCCGCCCATCGCTCGCAGAGGTTGTTGTGGCCGGTACGGCAGTAGCGGCACTCGTGGCAGTACAGCGACGGGTCGACCGCGACGCGGTCGCCCACCGACACCTCCGTGACCTGGGTGCCGACCCCGACCACCTCGCCCGCGAACTCGTGTCCGGGCACGATCGGCAGCTTGGGTGCGAACTCCCCCTGGAGGATGTGCAGGTCGGTGCCGCACAGGCCGCAGGCGGCGACCTCGACGACGACCTCGCGCGGCCCGGGCGTCGGGTCCGGGACCTCGGCGACGACGGCCCGGCCCACGGACTCGATGACGGCGGCCTTCATTTCACGGCTCCCAACGACAGGCCCTGGACCAGCTTGTCCTGGGCGGCGAACCCCGCGGCGAGCACCGGCAGGGAGATGACGAGCGACGCGGCGCACACCTTGGCCAGGAACAGGCCCTGGCTGGTGATGAAGCCGGTCAGGAAGACGGGGGCGGTCTCGGCGACCACGCCGGTCAGCACCCGGGCGAACAGCAGCTCGTTCCAGCTGAAGATGAAGCAGATCAGCGCGGTCGCCGCGATGCCGGGCAGCGCGATGGGGGCCACCACGCGCGCGAGGACCGTCGGCAGGCGGGCGCCGTCCACCCGGGCCGCCTCGATGACCGCGACCGGGACCTCGGCGAGGAAGGACTGCATCATCCACACCGCGATCGGCAGGTTCATGGAGGTGTAGAGGACGACCAGCAGCCAGATGTTGTCGAGCAGGCCCGCGTTCTTCGCGAACAGGTAGACCGGCAGCAGGCCCGCCACGGCCGGCAGCATCTTCGTCGACAGGAAGAAGAACAGCACGTCCGTCCACTTCCGGACCGGGCGGATCGACAGCGCGTACGCGGCGGGCAGCGCCAGCAGCAGGACCAGCAGGGTCGAGGCGACCGACGCCACCGTGGAGTTGATCAGCGCCGGCCAGGGGCTCGCGCCGCCGCCCGTGCCGAAGAACTCGCGGTAGCCGTCCAGGGTCAGGGCCGCCGTGAAGGACGGCGGGTTGGTCGCCGCGTCCTCCTCCGAGTGGAAGGACGTCAGCGCCATCCACGCGATGGGCAGGAAGAAGACGATTCCCGCCAGCCAGGCCAGCAGGCCCAGACCGGTGGCCTTGCGGCGGACGGGCGCGGTGCGTGTGCTCATGCGCGGGACACCTCCTCGCGGAACAGGGACGAGACGACCCGCAGGGCGAAGGTCGCGATGACGAGCGAGCCGATGACCACCAGGACGCCCGCGGCGGAGGCGAGGCCGTTCTCGTGGGCCTGGTAGAAGCTCTGGTAGACGGTGTAGGGGAGGTTGGCCGTGCCCAGGCCGCCGGAGGTGATCGTGAACACGGCGTCGAAGTTCTGCACGATGTAGATCGACCCCAGCAGGGCGCCCAGCTCCAGGTAGCGGCGCAGGTGCGGGAGCGTGAGGTGGCGGAAGATCTGCCAGTCGCTCGCGCCGTCCACCCGGGCGGCCTCGATCTGCTGCTGGTCGCGGCTCTGCAGGCCGGCCAGCAGGATGAGCATCATGAACGGCGTCCACTGCCACACCAGTGAGGCCTCGACCGCCAGCAGCGGGGTGCTGGAGATCCAGTCGGGCTGCGGGCCGCCGACGTAGTGCAGCAGGCCGTTCAGCAGGCCGTACTCGGGGTTGTAGAGCACGTGCTTCCACAGCAGCGCCGCCGCCACCGGCACCACCAGGAACGGGGCGATCAGCAGGGTGCGGACGACGCCCCGGCCGCGGAACCTGCGGTCCAGCAGCAGGGCCAGCAGCAGGCCCAGGACCAGACTGGCCAGCACCACCGCCACCGTCAGCAGCACGGTCGTCCACACCGAGTGGCGCAGGTCCGCGTCGGTCAGGACCTGACGGTAGTTGTCGAGTCCGGTGAAGCGGCGGGCGTCGGGATAGAGGGCGTTCCAGTCGAAGAAGGAGATCACCAGCGTGGCCACGAACGGGAGCTGGGTCACGGCGATCATGAAGACGAGGGCGGGGAGCAGCGGGGCGCGGGTGGCCCAGGCGCGCAGGCGGGCGGAGGGCTGCCGCGCGGCGGGGACGGGGGTGGTGGCCACGGGGGCCGTGGTGGCGGTCATCGTCCCTCGTACTCCTTGGAGATCCGCTCGGCGAGCTGCTGGGACTTCTTCAGGGCCGACGCGACGGACTGGCGTCCGGCGATGGCCGCGCTGATCTCCTGGGAGACCTTGGTGCCGAGGTCGGTGAACTCGGGGATGCCGACGAACTGGATGCCGGGCGCGGGCCGCGGCTGCACGCCGGGATCGTTCGGGCGGGCGGCCTCGATGGCCTCCCTGGTCATCTCCTGGAAGGCGGCGGCCTCCGCGCGGTAGGCCGCGTTCTCGTACGTCGACGCGCGCTTGCCCGCGGGGACGTCGGCCCAGCCGACCTCCTCGCCGACCAGCTCCTCGTACTCCCTGCTCGACGCCCAGGAGACGAACTTCCAGGCCTTGTCGGGGTTGCGGGAGGCCTTCTGCACGCCCCAGGCCCAGGTGTAGAGCCAGCCGGAGGAGCCGGTCCTCTCGACGGGGGCGGGGGCGTAGCCCACCTTGCCCTTGACCGGGGAGTTCGCCGCTTCCAGGGAACCGGCGGCGGAGGTGGCGTCGTACCACATGGCGACCTTGCCCTGGGTCATGTTGTTCAGGCACTCGGCGAAGCCGGACTGGGCGGCGCCGGACTCGCCGTGCTCGCGGACGAGGTCGACGTAGAACCTCGTGGCCTCCTCGAACTCGGGGGAGTCGAGCCGGGCCTTCCAGTCCTTGTCGAACCAGGTGCCGCCGAAGGTGTTCACGACGGTGGTGAGCGGTGCCATGACCTCGCCCCAGCCCGGGAGTCCGCGCAGGCAGATGCCCTTCATGCCGGGCTCGGCGCCGTCGGTCTTCGCCGCGAGGTCGGCCACCTGGGTCCAGGTGGGGTGCGCGGGCATCGTCAGGCCCTGCCGGGCGAAGACGTCCTTGCGGTACATCAGGAAGGACGACTCGCCGTAGAAGGGCTGGCCGTAGAGCTTGCCGTCGTCGCCGGTGAGGGACTCGCGCATCGGCTCGAGGACGTCCTGCTCGTCGTAGGCGGGGTCCTCGGCGACGTAGGAGTCCATCTCGTGGAGCCAGCCGTTGCGGGCGTAGATCGGTATTTCGTAGTTGGAGAGGGTCGCCACGTCGTACTGGCCGGCCTGGTTGGCGAAGTCCTGACTGATCTTGTCGCGGACGTCGTTCTCGGGCAGGACGGTGAAGTTCACCTTGATGCCGGTGTCCTTGGTGAAGTGCGCGGCGGTGAGCTTCTGCAGCGTTGTCATCTGGGGGTTGTTGACCATCAGGACGTTGATCGAGTTTCCGCCCGATCCGGCCCCGCCCGCCCCGGCCCAGCAGCCGGAGAGCAGCGGGGCGAGCAGCGTCCCTGCGACGGCCAGGGCGAGCGGGGCTCGCGGTGGCCGTCGTCGGCTCTGGGTTCGCATGGATCGCTCCTGGACGTGTGGGGAGTTGAACGTGGTGGCAGGAAAGGGGGACGTATGGGGAGATGAGGGGCGCCTTGCGGGCAGGGGAGTGCCCTGGAGGGGGTGGACGGGAAGATCAGACGCGGATGACCTGCGGCCCCAGCAACGCGTAGCGGTGGGCCTCGGAGGCCGGCAGCAGGGTGCTCGTCACGATCGCCTCCAGCGCGCCGACCTCCGCGAACCGGCAGAAGCTGACCGCGCCGAACTTGGTGTGCACGCCGACGAAGACGGTGCGCCGCGCCGCCCGCACGGCCTGCGCCTTGACCTCGCTGACGGCCGGGTCGGGGGTGGTCAGACCGTGCTCACGGGTGATGCCGTTGGCGCCGATGTAGGCGAGGTCGACGACGAAGCCGGCCAGCATCCTCGTCGTCCAGTGGTCGACGGTCGCCAGGGTGCCGGCACGGACCCGGCCGCCCAGCAGCAGGACCGAGACGTTGTCGTACTCCGCCAGCGCGCCGGCGACCGGCAGGGACGCGGTGACCACGGTCAGCGGCCGGTCCCTGGGGAGCGCCTCGGCGATGAGCTGCGGGGTGAAGCCTTCGTCGACGAAGACGGTCTCGGCGTCCCCGAGGAGCCCGGCCGCGGCGGCGGCGATCCGGCGCTTCTCGGGCACGTGGCTGGTGGCGCGGAAGGCGAGGGTCGTCTCGAAGCCGGCGCTCTCCACGGGATAGGCGCCGCCATGGGTGCGGCGCAGCAGTCCGTGGTCCTCCAGGGCGCGCAGATCCCGTCGCACGGTCTCCTTGGCCACGCCCAGCTCGGCCGCGAGCGCGGTGACGTCGACGGAGCCGGCGGCGCGTGCGGCCCGCACGATCGCCCGCTGGCGTTCTTCCGCCGTCCTCGGATTCACGGCCGTCACCTGTCCTCCGCTGGTCTGCCCGTTCGGGCCCGGTGGGGCCCATGGGGGAAGTTCTACAGCGGGTCTGCGGGCGCTGACCAGGCCTCTTGCGGGCCCGATGCTGCCCGTGTGGGCCCGTTTCGCGATCGCGCGGGCCCGTCGCGGACCTGCGTGATTGTGGTGGGCCGAGTGGGAGCGGGCAGCGGTCGTGCCCGAATGCGGCGGCGGACGGGCCCGTTCGGTGCCCGCCCGCCGCTTCGACGTCGTGTTCCGGTCAGTACGGCCAGATCGGCGGGTTGCTGACGAAGTGGCCGCCCAGGTAGGCGTGCTCGATGTTGTCGGGGTCCAGCTCGCCCTGCTCGGCGATCAGCTTCTCGGCGTACGGCTCGGAGTCGTCCTGGGGCTCGTAGCCGAGCGCCCGCGCGCTGCTGAGGTCCCACCACAGCCGGGTGTTGGCGGAGGAGCCGTAAACGACGGTGTGGCCGACGTTCTCGGCGGTCAGGGCCGCGTGGAAGAGGCGGGCGCCGTCGTCCGGGCTCATCCACACCGACAGCATGCGCACGCTGGTCGGCTCGGGGAAGCAGGAGCCGATGCGCACCGACACGGTCTCCAGGCCGTGCTTGTCCCAGTAGAACTGGGCGAGGTCCTCGCCGAAGCACTTGGACAGGCCGTAGAAGGTGTCCGGGCGGCGCGGGGTGTCGACCGGGATCAGGGGGTCGTCGCCCTGGGGACGGGGGGTGAAGCCGACCGCGTGGTTGGATGAGGCGAAGACGATCCGGCCGACGCCCTCCTCACGGGCGGCCTCGTACAGGTGGTACGTGCCCTCGATGTTCGCCTTGAGGATCTTCTCGAAGGGGGCTTCCAGGGAGATGCCCGCGAGGTGGATGATCGCGTCGACGCCCCGTACGGCCTCCCGGACGGCGTCCTTGTCGGCGAGGTCCGCGACGACGGCGTCCGGCTCGCCCTCGATCGGACGCAGGTCCAGCAGCCGCAGCTCGTAGCCGTGGGCGGGGAGCAGGTCCCGCATCAGGGTGCCGAGGCCACCGGCGGCGCCGGTGAGCAGGACGGTGCGGGGAGCGGGCATCCTCGGGTCTCCTTGGTTCGACGCAGGCACAGAGCCGCATGCATGGACGATATTCACATGCGTGGACACGCTAGGGATCGTCGACACTCGCCGTCAAGGGGTGTGCCGATTCGGTGAATCCGCCTGTGGGGGGCGGTTTGTGGAGCTTGACCGGCAGTCGGAGGCGTCCTTAGGGTGACCGTGTTCAGAAATATGGACGCTGATCAGATTCTTGAGTGTTGGGCGTGCCGGCCGCGCCAGTCCGCCCCAGTCCAGGGAGAGCCCGTGACGTCAGCCCCGCTCGCCGCACGCCTGCGCGTCCCCAGCGGACCGCTGTTCTTCCCCGTCACCGCCTTCGGCCCCGACGGCTCCGTCGACCTCGACTCCTTCCGGGCCCACGTCCGCCGAGGGGTCGAGGCCGGCGCGGCGGCCGTCTTCGCCTGCTGCGGCACCGGGGAGTTCCACGCGCTCACCCCGGAGGAGTTCGAGCGGTGCGTGCGGGCGGCGGTGGAGGAGACCGGCGGGCGGGTGCCGGTCGTGGCGGGCGCCGGCTACGGCACCGCGCTCGCGGTGCGCTACGCGCGCCTCGCGCACGCGGCCGGGGCGGACGGCCTGCTCGCGATGCCGCCCTACCTCGTCGTCGCCGGCCAGGAGGGACTGCTGCGCCACTACCGTGAGGTGGCCGCCGCGACAGAACTCCCGGTCATCGTCTACCAGCGCGACAACGCCGTCTTCACCCCGGAGACCGTCGTCGAACTGGCCCGCACCCAGGGCGTCATCGGCCTCAAGGACGGGCTCGGCGACCTCGACCTCATGCAGCGGATCGTCAGCGCCGTCCGCACCGAGGCGCCCGGCGACTTCCTCTACTTCAACGGACTGCCGACCGCCGAACAGACCCAGCTCGCCTACCACGGCATCGGCGTCACCCTCTACTCGTCGGCCGTCTTCTGCTTCGCCCCCGAGATCGCCCTCGCCTTCCACCGGGCCCTCACCACCGGCGACGAGACCACCGCGCACCGCCTGCTGGACGGCTTCTACCGCCCGTTCGTCGAACTGCGCGCCCAGGGCCGCGGCTACGCCGTCTCCCTGGTCAAGGCCGGCGTACGGCTGCGCGGGCTGGACGTCGGCCGGGTCCGGCCCCCGCTGCACGAGCCGGGCGAGGATCATGTCAAGCAGCTCGCCCAGGTGATCGAGCGCGGATACGCGCTGCTCGAAGAGGACACGACGGAGGACCAGTGAAGGCGTCGACATTCGTCTACCCGTGGGACGTCAACGGGGACCCGGAGGCACCGGGCCGCATCGCCGCGCTCGGCGTGCCGCAGGTGACGCTCGCCGCCGCCTACCACTCCACCCGCGCCCTCACCCCGCGCCACCCGCGTCACCGCATCGTCACCGCCGAGCACGCGGCCGTGCTGTACCCGACGGACGAGCGCTGGGAGGGCCGCACCCTGCGCCCCTACCCGGCCGGCGACTGGGCTCCCGGCGACGCCTGGGGCGAGGCCGCCGCCGCCCTCACCGAGGCCGGTCTGGAGGTGCACACCTGGGTGGTCCTCGCGCACAACTCCCGCCTGGGCGCCGAACACCCGGACACCTCGGTCGTCAACGCCTACGGCGACCGCTACCCGTGGGCCCCGTGCATCGCGCAGCCCGCCACCCGCGCGTACCTCGTCGACCTGGCCGCCGAGGCCGCCGTACGGCCCGGCGCGGCCGGCACCGAGCTGGAGTCCCTCGGCTGGTACGGCCTCCAGCACCTGCACGCCCACGACAAGACCGGCGGGGTCGGTCTCGGGGAAGCCGGCCAGTACCTCATGGCGCTCTGCTTCTGCCCGGCCTGCCGGGAGGGCTACGGCGCGCAGGGCCTGGACGCGGACGAGCTGGCGGCGGCCGTTCGGACCGCGCTGGAGCCGCTGTGGCAGGGCGCGCCCGACGAGGGGAGTTGGACGGGCGTCGAGAAGCTCCTCGGGGAGGGGACGGCGGCGGCCACGCGCGCGTGGCGCGACGAAACCGCCCGGACCCTCCAGGAGGCGGCCGTCACGGCGGTCCGCTCGGCGGCACCGGAGGGCTTCCAGGTCCTGCTGCACGCCGACCCCGTGACCCACCACGTCGGCGCCAACCCGGGCGTCGACCCCGCGCACATCCTGTCCGTCGCGGACGGGGTCGTCGTGCCCTGCGCGGGCGGCCCCGGTCTGCTCACGCCCTTCGCCGAGCAGGGCCGTGACGGCGCCGTCGTCGCCGCCAACCTCACCGTCGTCTCCGGTATGGGCGGCAGCCCCGGCACGCTCGCCGCCGACGCGGCCCGCGCGCGGGAGCTGGGGGCCACGGAGATCCGCCTCTATCACGCCGGGTTGGCGTCGGACGGCGACCTGGCGGCCGTGCGCGAGGGGCTCAGCGCGCTCTGAGCGAGCGCCGCCAGCTGTGCCGCGCCCAGGACGACCAGCAGCAGCCGGTGGTCGACCAGTTCGACCAGGGCCGCGCCCACCGCCAGCCCGACCGCGTTCGGCGCGAACATCAGCGTGTTCGCGGTGGCGGTGACCCGCCCCAGCAGCCGGTCCGGCGTCTCGCGCTGCACGGCGGTGAGCGCGGCGATCAGCACACAGGGCAGACCCGCCCCGATCGCCGCGCCGCACGCCAGGACCACCGCGTCGGACGGCACCGCCCGCAGCGCCACCGCCACGCCGGTCAGCGCGATGCCGGCCGCCGCGAACCCCCGCTCGCCCAGCCGGCGCAGGGCGGGCCCCGCGACCAGCCCGACCGCGACCGACCCGGCGCCCTGGACGGCGTAGAGCACGCCGGTGTACGCGGGGGAGTGGCCGAGGCCCTCGACGACGGCGTAGACCAGCGCGCCGTTGACCCCCGCGAACAGCATCGTCGTACCGCCGGCCAGGACCAGGGGCCGCAGCCGCCGGTCCCGCCACAGGTGCCGGGCACCCTGCGCCGTCCGCTCCCACCGGCCCGTCGCCGGCGGCTGCGGCCTGTCCTCCCGCACCCGGACGCAGGCATACAGCAGGGCCGCGCCCAGGAAGGTCGCCGCGTCCAGGAGCGCCACGCCCGGGCCGCCCCAGGCCGTGTACACGCCCGCGCCGGCCAGTGGGGCCAGCAGCTTCATGCCCTCCAGGGCCGTGGTGCGCAGGCCGTTGAAGTCGCCCAGCAGGCCGGGGGCGACGGCGGAGGCGACCAGCGCGGACTTCGCGGCCTCGTGGACGACGGACGCCGTGCCGTACACCAGCAGGACCGTGAAGAGCAGCCACAGGTCACCCGGGGAGCCGACGGCGAGGAGGACCGGCAGCACGGCCGCGAGCAGCAGGTTGAGCGCGATCAGCAGGGGTTTGCGGCGGGTGCGGTCGGCGAGCGGGCCCAGCGCGGGACCGGCGGCGGTCGGCAGCCACAGGGCGAACGCGCACAGCGCGGACAGTCCGTCCGAACCGGTGAGGTCCTTGACCCACACACCGGACGCCAGCCACAGCGCGGACGTGCCGAAACCGGAGAGCACGAGAGCGGCCAGATGGAGCGCCGCGTCGCGGTCGCGCACCACGCGCACCACGGACCAGGTCGTCGTCTTCCTCATGCCTGGCCATCGTGGATCTAAGGAGGTCGGGCCGGCATCGGTCGGAATCCCTAGGCGGCGATGAGTTTCCGGGCCGCCGCCGGTCCACCTCCTGAGCCACCACCACGCGTGCGAAGGAGTGGCAGATGACCCACACGACCATCCCTCTCGACCTCGGACCGCAGGCCCGGATCGTGGCGCGCCTCGCGGAGGGGGTGCGGGACGACCGGCTCGCGGACGGTACGCCCTGCCCCGGATACGCCGTGCGTGCCCTCCTCGGGCACCTGACCGGGCTCGCCGTCGCCTTCCGCGACGCCGCCCGCAAGAACCTGGGCCCCACGACGGACACCGCCCCGGACACCGCCGTACCGGACATCGGCCCCGGCTGGCGCGAGGACCTGCCCAAGGCGCTCGACGAACTCGCCGACGCCTGGAGGGACCCCGCCGCCTGGACGGGCGCGACCCGGGCGGGCGGCATCGACCTGCCCGGCGCGGTCGCGGGCGCCGTGGCCGCCGACGAACTGGTGATCCACGGGTGGGACCTGGCGCGGGCCACCGGGCAGGAGTACGTGCCCGACCCGGCGGCGCTGCGGGCGTCCTACGCGTTCCTGCGGGAGAGCGCCGAGGAGACCGGCGGCGGGGACGGGATCTTCGGTCCCGTCGTCCCCGTCCCCGAGGACGCCCCGCTGCTCGACCGGGCCGTCGGGCTGAGCGGGCGTGATCCGGGCTGGACGCCGTAGCCGACGCGATGAGCACGGCGTAGACGGACGCGATCGGGGCGCATGCGACGGGAGGGGACCGTACGCTCCCCACCATGCCCCTCAGCCTCACCGTCCTCGGCACCGCCTCCCCGCATCCGGGGCCCGACCGTCCCTGCTCCGGGTACCTGCTGCGCGGCGGGGGTGCCGAGGTGTGGGTGGACGCGGGGACGGGCACGTTCGCCGAGTTGCAACGGCACACGGATCCGCGGCGGCTCACCGCGATCTGGATCTCCCATCTGCACGCCGACCACAGCGCCGACCTCCTCGCCGCCTTCTACGCGCTGGCCTACGGCGGCCTCACCCCGCCGGCCCCCGTGCCGGTGTACGCCCCGGCGGGCTGCGCCCAGCGGCTCGCCGCCTTCCTCGGGCGGCCGGACGCCCGCTCCATGAGCGGGGTTCTCGACTTCCGGCCGCTGTACGACGGGCATGCCGTCCGGCACTGGAACCTGCGGCTCACCTCCCGCGCGGTGGTCCACGACACCGAGGCGTACGGGCTGCGCGCCGAGTGCCAGGGCAGTGTCCTCGCGTACTCCGGGGACAGCGGGCCGTGCGACGCGCTCACCTCGCTCGCCTCCGGCGCCGACCTGTTCCTGTGCGAGGCCGACATCGACCGGCATCGCGATGGCGAACAGGTGCACCTGACACCGGAGGACGCCGGTGACGCCGCCCGCAAGGCCGGGGTGCGCGAGCTGGTCGTCACCCACGTCGGTCCCACGCTGACCAGGGATTGCGCGACCGCGCGGGCCGGCGTCGCGTTCGGCGGCCCGACCCGTGCCGCGGTCGAGGGCGTCACCCTCTCGCTCTGAACCTTTTTCAGCGCAACACCAACTTCCTCTGTCAGAAGCATTGACGAAACACAGGGCCCCTCCTACGTTCAACGCGTCGTACTTCGTACGTCATATATGAGACGCGATACGCGAGATCAGATACGCGACATCCGAGAGGCGCGCATGACCTCTGTGCCCACGCCGATCCCCTCCCGCACGCAGTACGTGCTGGAGGAGATCAAACGCCGCATCCTCACCGGGCAGTTGACGCCGGGCCAGGCGCTGGTCGAGACCGAGCTCGCCGCGCAGTTCGGAGTGTCCAAGACCCCGGTGCGCGAAGCGCTCAAGACGCTCGCCGGCACCGGGCTGGTCGTCATGAGCCAGTACAAGGGCGTCACGGTGCGCATGGTGGACGCGGACATGGCGCGCGAGGTCTACGACGTGCGGCTGCTGCTGGAGCCCGAGGCGCTCAGGCGCGCCGTTCGGCGCGGTGCCTCCCTGGAGGCCGCCCGTTCCGCGCTGACCATGGCCGACCAGGCGACGGACACCGCCGAACGGTCCCTGGCCAACCGCGAGTTCCACCGCGCCCTCTACCTGCCGTGCGGCAACCCGCTGCTCGGCCGGATGCTCGACGAGGTCCGCGACCAGGCCGCCCTGGTCTCCGCCGTGGCGTGGGCGGCCTCGCCCTCCTGGGAGCGGGAGGCCTGCGAGCACCGCGAGATCCTGCGGCTCGCCCTGGAGGGCGACGCGGACGGTGCGGCACGCGCTCTCCACGCCCACATCGCGTCGTTCGTGCAGCGCGCCTTCCCCGAAGCAGGGGAGACGGCGCCGGGACAGGAAGGTCAGGAATGAGCAGCGTGGCGTTCGAGACCCAACGTGCGGCCCTGGCCGATGTCGTGGCCATCCCGGTGACCCCCTTCGCCGAGGACGGCTCCGTCGACCAGGACGCCCACCGGGCCCTGTTGCGCCGTCTGCTCGACGGCGGGATCACCACCCTCACGCCGAACGGCAACACCGGCGAGTTCTACGCCCTCACCCCCGAGGAGCGCCGGACGGTCACCGAGCTGACGGTCGACGAGGCCGGCGACCGCGCCGTGATCCTGGTCGGTGTCGGACACGACGTCCCCACCGCCGTCGCCTCCGCCCGCCACGCCCGCGAGCTCGGCGCGCAGATGGTGATGGTCCACCAGCCCGTCCACCCGTACGTCTCGCAGAGCGGCTGGGTCGACTACCACCGCGCCATCGCCGAGGCCGTGCCCGAGCTGGGGGTCGTCCCCTACATCCGCAACGCGCAGCTCGCCGGCGGCCGCCTCGCCGAACTGGCCGACGCCTGCCCCAACGTGATCGGCGTGAAGTACGCCGTCCCGGACGCCGCCCGCTTCGCCGCCTTCGCCCGCGACGCCGGGCTGGAACGGTTCGTCTGGGTGGCCGGCCTCGCCGAGCCCTACGCCCCCTCCTACTTCTCCGCGGGCGCCACCGGCTTCACCTCCGGCCTCGTCAACGTCGCCCCGGCCGTCTCGCTGAACATGATCGAGGCGCTCCGGTCCGGCGACTACCCGGCCGCCATGAAGGTCTGGGAGCAGATCCGCCGCTTCGAGGAACTGCGCGCCGCCAACGGCTCCGCCAACAACGTCACCGTCGTCAAGGAGGCCCTGGCCTCCCTCGGACTGTGCCGCCGTGAGGTCCGCCCGCCGAGCCGGCCGCTGCCCGAGGACGAGCGCGCCGAGGTCGCCGCCATCGCCGCCGGATGGTCCATATGACCGAGCCCGTCGGGAAGCGCCCCGAGGAACTGCGCAGCCACCAGTGGTACGGCACCGAGGGCCTGCGGTCCTTCAGCCACCGCGCCCGTACCCGCCAGCTCGGCTACCTCCCCGAGGAACACCTCGGCAAGCCCGTCATCGCGATCCTGAACACCTGGTCGGACATCAACCCCTGCCACGTTCACCTGCGCGACCGCGCCCAGGCCGTGAAGCGCGGGGTGTGGCAGGCGGGCGGTTTCCCCCTGGAGTTCCCGGTCTCCACCCTCAGCGAGACCTTCCAGAAGCCGACCCCGATGCTCTACCGCAACATGCTCGCGATGGAGACCGAGGAGCTGCTGCGGTCGTACCCGGTCGACGGCGCCGTCCTGATGGGCGGCTGCGACAAGACGACCCCCGCCCTGCTGATGGGCGCGGCGAGCGTCGACCTGCCGACCGTCTTCGTGCCCGCCGGCCCCATGCTGCCGGGCCACTGGCGCAACGAGGTCCTCGGCTCCGGCACCGACATGTGGAAGTACTGGGACGACAAGCGCGCCGGTCTCATCGGCGACTGCGAGATGGCCGAGCTGGAGAACGGCCTCGCCCGCTCGCCCGGCCACTGCATGACGATGGGGACCGCGTCCACGCTGACCGCCGCGGCGGAGGCCCTCGGCGTCACCGTCCCGGGCGCGTCCAGCATCCCGGCCGTCGACTCCGGACACGACCGCATGGCCGCCGCGGCGGGACTGCGCATCGTCGAACTGGTCCACAGGGGCCGGACGCTGAACGACATCCTCACCCGTGACGCCTTCGAGGACGCCGTCACCACCGTCCTCGGCCTCGGCGGCTCCACCAACGCCGTGATCCACCTGATCGCCATGGCGGGCCGGGCCGGCGTGAAGCTCACCCTCGACGACTTCGACCGCGTCGCCCGCACGGTCCCCGTCCTCGCCAACGTCCGTCCCGGCGGCCAGAAGTACCTCATGGAGGACTTCCACTTCGCCGGCGGCCTGCCCGGCTTCCTCTCCCGGATCCGGGACCTGCTCCACCTCGACCGGCCGACGGTCTCGCACGACACCCTGCGCGAGCAGATCGCCGGCGCGCAGGTGCACAACGACGACGTGATCCGGCCCCGGGACAACCCGGTCGCGAGCGAGGGCGGGGTGGCCGTGCTGCGCGGCAACCTCTGCCCGGACGGCGCGGTCATCAAGCACATCGCCGCCGAGCAGCACCTGCTCAAGCACACCGGTCCCGCGGTCGTCTTCGACGACTACCGGACGATGCAGCGGACCATCAACGACCCCTCGCTCGGCATCACCGCCGACAGCGTCCTGGTGCTGCGCAACGCCGGCCCCAAGGGCGGCCCGGGCATGCCCGAGTACGGCATGCTGCCCATCCCCGACCACCTGCTCAAGCAGGGCGTGCGGGACATGGTCCGTATCTCCGACGCCCGTATGAGCGGCACGAGTTACGGCGCGTGCGTGCTGCACGTGGCACCCGAGTCGTACATCGGCGGCCCCCTCGCCCTGGTGCGCACGGGGGACTCGATCACCCTCGACGTCGAGGCCCGCTCCCTGCAGCTCAACGTGGACGACGAGGAGCTGGAGCGGCGCCGGGCGCAGTGGACGCCGCCGCCCACCCGGTACGAGCGCGGCTACGGCGCGCTCTACAACGAACAGATCACCCAGGCCGACACCGGCTGCGACTTCGAGTTCCTGGCCCGGCCGGGCAAGGTGCAGGACCCGTACGCGGGCTGACCACCGCCACCCCCGCTCGGCCAGAACCCGACCGCGCCACCGGAGAAAGCGCTTCCACGCACGACGCACGCACGACGCACGCACGAAGTACGAGAAACGGAGAACAGTCATGGCCCAAGCCGCAGCCGTGGCGAAACCGCCCGCGCCACCCCGGCGGCGCCGTGCCTCCGCCACGCCGCGCAGGCTGCCGTACCTGCTGATCGCCCCGGCGGCCCTGCTCATGCTGGGCTTCATCGCCTACCCGGTGATCAGCGTCTTCTACTACAGCCTGCAGAACTACAACCCCACCAAGCCGTGGCGAAACGGCTACGCGGGCTTCGACAACTTCGTCCACGCCTTCACCGACGACCCGGTCTTCTGGGACACGCTGACCTTCAGCGCCAAGTGGGTCTTCGTTGAGGTGGGGCTGCAACTGCTGTTCGGTCTGGCGCTGGCGCTCATCGTCAACCAGACCTTCGTGGGCCGGGCGCTGGGACGCGCCCTGGTCTTCTCCCCGTGGGCCGTCTCCGGCGTGCTCACCTCCGCGATCTGGGTGCTGCTCTACAACTCCCAGACCGGCATCACCCGTTACCTCGCGGACATGGGCATCGGCACCTACGGCACCAGCTGGCTGTCGGACACCTCCACCGTGTTCCCGGCGGCGGTCGTCGCCGACCTGTGGCGCGGTGTCCCCTTCTTCGCCATCCTCATCCTCGCCGACCTCCAGTCCGTCTCGAAGGACCTGTACGAGGCCGCCGAGGTCGACGGGGCGAGCAAGATCAAGCAGTTCTGGCACATCACGCTGCCGCACCTGAAGGACGCCATCGTCCTGTCCACGCTGCTGCGCGCGGTGTGGGAGTTCAACAACGTCGACCTGCTCTACACCCTGACCGGGGGCGGTCCGGCGGGCGAGACCACGACTCTCCCGCTCTACATCGCCAACACCTCCGTCGACGCCCACAACTTCGGTTACGCGTCCGCCCTGACCACGGTCGCGTTCGTGATCCTGCTCTTCTGCTCGATGGTCTACCTGCGGCTGAGCAAGTTCGGAAGGGAGGCCAAGTGATCACCAAGGAGGCCACCGAGGTGGCGCCCACGCCCGTGAGCGTCCCCACCGAGACCGAGCGACGGCCGCGCCGGAAGCACCGCGCCTGGGACGAGGCCCCGCGCTGGCAGATCTACCTGCCCCTGTCCATCTACCTCGTCTTCACCCTCATCCCCTTCTACTGGATCCTGCTCTTCGCGCTGCGCCCGGCCGGCTCCACCTCGCTCGTGCCCTGGCCGGTCACCTTCGACCACTTCGACAAGGTCTGGACGGACCGCAGCTTCGGCACCTATTTCCAGAACAGCCTGCTCGTCGGTGTCGCCACCCTGGTGATGACGACCGTGGTAGCGCTGGCCGGCGGCTACGCCCTCGCCCGCTTCGACTTCAAGATCAAGCAGGCCTTCATGCTGGCCCTGCTCTGCTCCCAGTTCGTGCCGGGCGCGCTGCTGCTGGTCCCGCTGTTCGAGATCTTCGCCGAGCTCCAGATGATCAACTCGCTGGGCAGCGTCATCCTCGCGGAGACCGTCTTCCAGCTGCCGCTGTCGATGATCCTGATCAGCAACTTCATCAAGAACGTGCCGTACTCGCTGGAGGAGGCGGCCTGGGTCGACGGCTGCAACCGCATGACGGCCTTCCGGATCGTCGTCCTGCCGCTGCTGCGCCCCGGACTGATCGCCGTCGGCTCCTTCGCCTTCGTCCACTCCTGGAACCACTTCCTGTTCGCCCTGATGTTCCTGAACAACCAGGACAAGCAGACGATCCCGGTCGGCCTCAACACCCTGATGAGCGCGGACAGCGTCGACCTCGGCGCGCTCGCCGCGGGCGGCATCATCGCGGCCGTCCCCGTCGTGATCGTCTTCGCCTTCATCCAGAAGTGGCTGATCACGGGCTTCAGCGCGGGGGCGGTCAAGGGATGAGAGCACGTCACATCGCCGTCGTGGCGGGGACGCTGGGGCTGCTGTGCGTCCCGGCCCACGCCGAGGCCCGTGACATCAGCCGCGACACCCTCGCCCCGAACGACGGCTGGGCCTCCGCCGCGGGCGGCACCACGGGCGGCGCGGCCGCCGACGACGCCCACGTGTACACGGTCACCGACCGCGCCGGCCTGGTCCGCGCCCTCGACCACGGCAGCGACACCCCGAAGATCATCAGGATCGCGGGGACGATCGACGCCAACACCGACGACGACGGCGACCACCTGGACTGCGCCGACTACGCCACCGACGGCTACGACCTGAAGAAGTACCTGGCCGCCTACGACCCCCGCACCTGGGGTCCGGCCAAGCCGAGCGGCCCGCAGGAGGAGGCCCGCCAGGCCTCCGCCGCCCGGCAGGCCGAACGGGTCGTCCTGCCCGTCGGCTCCAACACCACCATCGTCGGGCTGGGCAAGGGCGCCGTCCTCAAGGGCGCCAGCCTCCAGGTCAGGAACGCGGACAACGTCATCCTCCGCAACCTCGACCTGCGCGACGCCCACGACTGCTTCCCCGTCTGGCAGCCCAACACCGGCGGCCTCGGCGACTGGAAGACGGCGTACGACAACGTCTGGCTGGCCGGCGCGACGCACGTGTGGGTCGACCACGTCACCGCCTCCGACAAGGGCCACCCCGACGCGGCCGAACCCACCTACTTCGCCCGCAACTACCTCCGCCACGACGGCCTGCTGGACATCACCAACGGCTCCGACCTGGTCACCGTCTCCTGGAGCCGGTTCGCCGACCACGACAAGGCGATCCTCATCGGCAACGGGGACACGGCGACCGGCGACCGCGGCAGGCTGCGGGTCACCCTGCACCACAACACCTTCGAGTCGGTCGTCCAGCGCGCGCCGCGCGTCCGCTTCGGACAGGTGCACCTCTACAACAACCGGTACGTGGTCCACGAGGACGACGCCGACTACCGCTACTCCCTGGGTGTCTCCACCGAGTCCGCCCTGTACGCCGAGAACAACGCCTTCCACACCCCCGGACACGTGGAGGCCGCCGACCTGGTCAAGAGCTGGAACGGCACCGCCCTGCACCAGAGCGGCACCCTGTTCAACGGCTATCCGGTCGACCTGCTCGCCATATACAACGCCTACAACAGCGGCAGCGAGCGTGATCTGACGGCGGACGCCGGCTGGACGCCCACCCTGCACACGAAGATCGACAGCGCCGGGACGGCCGACCGAGAGGTGGCACGCGGCGCGGGCGCAGGGAGGATCCCATGACCGTACCCATCGTCCTCGCGGGTGCGCGCGGTCACGGCCGCTGGCACCTGGACAACATCCGCCGCCTCCAGGACAAGGGCATCGTCCGCCTCGCGGGTGTCTGCGAGCTGACCCCGCTCGCCCCGGACGAGATCCCGGAAGGGCTGGGCACGCCCGAGCAGTCCGCCGACTTCGGCGCGCTGCTCGACTCCACCGGCGCCCGGATCGCCGTCGTCTGCACCCCGATCCCCACCCACACCGACCTGGCGCTGACCGCGGCCCGCAAGGGCGTGCACCTGCTGCTGGAGAAGCCGCCGGCCCCCTCGTACGCGGAGTTCCGCCGGATGGCGGACGGGGTCGCCGAGGCGGGCGTCGTCTGCCAGATCGGCTTCCAGTCGCTGGGCTCGCACGCCCTGCCCGCCATCCGCGAGCTGATCACCGACGGGGTGATCGGCGAGGTGGCCGGGATCGGCGGGGCCGGCGCCTGGGCCCGCGCGGAGTCGTACTTCCGGCGGGCGCCCTGGGCGGGCAAGCGGCGGCTGAACGGCGTCGACGTGATCGACGGCGCCCTCACCAACCCGCTCGCGCACGCCGTCGCCACCGCCCTCGCGCTCGCCGGAGCCACCCGCGCCGAGGACGTCACCGGCATCGAGACCGAGCTGGCGCACGCCAACGCGATCGAGTCCGACGACACCTCCTGCGTGCGGGTCACCACCGCCGACGGCCGCCCGGTCGTCGTCGCGGCCACCCTGTGCGCCGAGGACCCCGACGACCCCTACGTGCTCGTCCACGGCAGCCGTGGCCGGATCACCTTCTGGTACAAGCAGGACCGCGTCCTGCTCCAGCGCGCCGACCACGGCCCCGAGGAGTTCGAGTACGGCCGCACCGACCTGCTGGAGAACCTCGTCGACCACCTCACCGACGGGGCCGAGCTGCTGGTCCCGCCGGCCGTGACCGAGGCGTTCATGCGGGTCGTCGAGGCGATCCGGGTCGCCCCCGACCCCGTGCGGCTCCCCGAAGGCACCTGGCACCTGCTGCCCGACGAGGACCGCCGGGTGGTCCCCGGCATCGACGGGCTCGTCGCGGCCGCCGCCGACACCCTCGCCCTCTACTCCGAACTGGGCGCCGCCTGGGCGTCCCCGACCGCGCATCCGAAAGAGGTGAGCACCTGATGACGGCACCCGACGCACCGGTCGTCCTGCGCGTCGCGGGCCGCCCCGTCGGCCGCTACGTCACCCGGCCCGAGCTGCCCGCGCGGCTCTCCCCGCGCCCCTACGTGCACCCCGTCACCACCCTGGCCGGCACGGCGGTCACCGAACTGAGCCCGGTCGACCACACCCACCACCTCGGCGTCGGTGTCGCCGTTCCCGACGTCGAGGGGCACAACTTCTGGGGCGGGCGCACCTTCGTCCGTGACCAGGGCCCGACCGAGCTCGACAACCACGGCGCCCAGCGCCACATCGGCTTCCAGCTCCGCGACCCCGACGGCTTCGTGGAGGAGCTGCGCTGGGTGGCCGCCGGAGCCGAGCTGCTGCGCGAGCGCCGTACCGTCGCGGCCACCGGACTGACCGACTCCGCCTGGGCACTGGACTTCACCTTCTCCCTCACCAACGTCACCCCGGACCCGGTGACGATCGGCAGCCCCGCCACCAACGGGCGCCCCGGCGCGGCCTACGGCGGCTTCTTCTGGCGGGCCCGCAAGGAGGACACGGCCCCCGACGTCTTCACCGCCGGCGCCGAGGGCGAGGCCGAGGTCCACGGCACCCGCGCCGACTGGCTCGCCCTGGCCGGCGCCGGCTGGACGCTCGTCTTCGCGGGCGCCACCGACGCCACCCGCCGCGACCCCTGGTTCGTCCGCACCGCCGAGTACCCGGGCGTCGGCTCCTCCCTCGCCTCCGCCGAGCGGCTCGCGATCGCGCCCGGCGACACCGCCGTCCGCCGCGTCGTCACCGTCGTCGCCGACGGCCGTCTTGCCCGGGACGAGGCGGCGGCCCTGGCACGGAAGGCGGTCAGCCAATGACACGCGAGACGTACGAGAACCCGGTACGGAACGAGACGTACGAGAACCCCGTCCTGAACGCCGACTGGTCCGACCCGGACGTCGTGCGGGTCGGCGACGACTTCTACCTCACCGCCTCCAGCTTCGGCCGCGCCCCCGGCCTGCCGCTGCTGCACTCGCGCGACCTGGTCAACTGGACCCTGGTCGGCCACGCCCTCGAACGCCTGGAACCCGCCGACGAGTTCAGCGGGCCCCGGCACGACTGCGGTGTGTGGGCCCCCTCGCTCCGGCACCACGACGACCGCTTCTGGATCTTCTGGGGCGACCCCGACCGGGGCATCTTCCAGGTCAACGCCCCGCGGATCAGGGGCCCCTGGAGCCGACCGCACCTGGTGAAGGAGGGCAAGGGCCTGATCGACCCCTGCCCGCTGTGGGACGACGAGACCGGCGAGGTCTACCTGGTCCACGCCTGGGCCAAGTCCCGCTCCGGCGTCAAGAACCGCCTCACCGGCCACCGTATGCACCCCGACGGCACGTCGTTGCTCGACGAGGGCAAGCTGATCGTCGACGGCGACCGCATCCCCGGCTGGTTCACCCTCGAGGGCCCCAAGCTCTACCGGCACGACGGCTGGTTCTGGATCCTGGCGCCCGCCGGGGGAGTGGAGACCGGCTGGCAGGGCGCCTTCCGCGCCCGGGACTTCTTCGGCCCCTATGAGCAGAGAATCGTCCTGGAGCAGAAGGACACCGACGTCAACGGCCCCCATCAGGGCGGCTGGGTGCGCACCCCGTCCGGCGAGGACTGGTTCCTGCACTTCCAGCAGCGCGGCGCGTACGGCAGGGTCGTCCACCTCCAGCCGATGCGGTGGGGTGCGGACGGCTGGCCGGTCCTCGGTGACGACGGGGCCCCCGTCACCGTCCACCGGCGCCCCGACCTGCCGCCGCAGCCGTCCGCGGCGCCCGCCACCGACGACGACTTCCCCGGCGGACGCTTCGGCCGCCAGTGGTCGTGGACGGCCAACCCGCAGGACGGCTGGGCCACCCAGCACTCCGGGGACGGACTGCGGCTGAGCTGCGTCCGCACGGCCGACGCGCACGACCTGCGCAGACTGCCCAACCTGCTCACCCAGCGGCTGCCCGGCACGCCCTCGGCGGTGGAGGTGGAGCTGGAACTGCGCGGTGGGGAACCGGGCGCCCGGGCCGGCCTCTCGGTCCTCGGGGACGCCTTCGCCTGGATCGGGCTGCAACGCGGGGCGGACGGGACGGTCCACCTCGTGCACCGGTTCGCGGAAGCCGTCGCCGAGCGGGAACGGGACGCCGGCCACCCGCGGCCCGCCCCGCGCGGACGCGCCCGGCTGCGCGTGGAGATCGGCACCGGCGCCCGCTGCCGCTTCGCCTACGACGTCGGCGACGGCCTGCGGTACTCCGGTCCCGTCTTCGCCGCCACCCCCTGGCGCTGGGTCGGCGCCCTGCTCGGCCTGTTCGCCCTCGCCCCCGAGGGAGCGGGCGACGCCGGGGCGGCCACGTTCACGGAATTCCGGATCAGACCCCTGTAATCCCCCGTAGTTGTACGCCTGTTGGGAGCCGCAATGACGCACTTCCAGAGCAAGCGCTTGCCGAGGCGCGGTGTCGTGCTGGCCGTCGTGGCCGGTCTCGTCGCCGCGCTCGGCCTCGGCGTGGTCGGCGAGGCGAAGGCGGCCGGCGCCGGGGCCGGACCGGCCGGCACCAGGGCCGAGCCGGCCGCCGCCTCCCGCTGGACGGACCGGGCGCACGGCTTCGCCTCCCTGGCCGGCGGCACCACCGGAGGCGCCGGCGGCAAGGTCGTCACCGTCACCGACCAGGCCTCGCTGGCGAGGTACGCGGCCGCCGAGGAGCCGTACGTCATCCGGGTCGCCGGCTCGATCGCCGTGCAGCCCTTCGGCGCGGAGATCGTCGTGGCCTCGGACAAGACCGTCATCGGTGTCGGCGACACCGGTGAGATCGTGCACGGGGAACTGCACCTGAACCCCGGCACCCACAACGTGGTCATCCGCAACCTGACGATCCGCGACTCGGCGGTCGAGGGCAACTGGGACTGCAAGGACACCGACTTCGACGGCATCCAGATGGACACCGTCCACCACGTGTGGGTGGACCACAACCGCTTCTCGGACATCTGCGACGGCCAGCTCGACGTCCGCAAGGACAGCGAGTACGTCACCGTCTCCTACAACCGGTTCGAGAACAACAACAAGACCTTCGGCCTGGGCTGGACCACCGATGTCAGGACGCAGATCACCGTCGACCACAACCTGTTCGCACGCACCAAGCAGCGCAACCCGTCCGTCGACAACGCCGCCTACGCGCACCTCTACAACAACTACCTGACGGCGCAGGCGGACCCGGGCGACCCGGTGTGGACGTACGGGAACTGGTCGCGCGGCCGGACGAGGATGGTCATCGAGAACAGCTACTACGAGGACGTCCAGCACCCCTACCAGGCCGACGCCACCGCGGAGCTGGTGGAACGCGGATCGATCCTGAGGAACACGACGGGGCGGCACGACGAGTGGGGCGCCGCCTTCGACCCGCGGGACTTCTACACCTACCGGCTGGACCCGGCGGCGGCCGTGCCCGCGCTGGTGACCCGCTTCTCCGGCCCGCAGAAGCGGATCGGCGACGCGGTGACCCTGCACGTCCCGGCGCACTACCCGACCGTCCAGGCCGCCGTGGACGCCGTACCCGAGGGCAACTCCGTCCCGGTGACCGTCGCCGTCGCGCCGGGCACCTACCGCGAGAAGGTCCTCATCCCGGCGAGCAGGCCGAACATCTCGCTGCAGGGGACTGGACAGGACCGCTCGGACACCGTCATCGTCTACGACACGCCCGCGGCGTACGGCGGCTCCACCGGCAGCGCGACCGTGCGGATCGCCGCGAACGACGTCACCGCCCGCAACCTCACCTTCAGCAACGACTTCGACGAGGCCGCGCACGAGCTGAACGGCGAGCAGGCGCTGGCGATGAAGACGACCGGTGACCGGATCGTCTTCGAGGACACCGCCTTCCTGGGCAACCAGGACACCCTGATGACCGACAGCCCCAAGCTGGACGTCGTCAGCCGGGTCTACATCCGCGACTCCTACATCGAGGGCGACGTCGACTTCGTCTACGGGCGGGCGACGACCGTCATCGAGCGCTCCGTGATCCGGGCGCTGAGCCGCGGGTCCGCCACCAACAACGGCTACATCACGGCCGCCTCGACCTGGACGGGCAACCCGTACGGGTTCCTGATCACCCGGTCGAGGATCGTGAGCGACGCACCCGACGGGACCTTCCACCTCGGACGGCCCTGGCACCCGGGCGGGGAACCCGCGGCGGTCGCCCAGGTGCTGATCCGGGACACCGAGCTGCCCGCCGCGGTGAAGTCCGCCCCGTGGACCGACATGAGCGGGTTCTCGTGGAAGGACGCGCGGTTCGCCGAGTACCGCAATCACGGGCCCGGGGCGGCCGTGACCGCCGACCGGCCGCAGATGAGTGACGCGCAGGCGCGGACCCACACCGTCGCGCACTACCTCCGGGGCACGGACGACTGGGCTCCGTACGCCCGCCACTGACCCCCACAACGTCACAGCCAGTTGGATCCAGAAGAAGAGAGCCGACCAATGAAGATCAGCATCCGCAGAAGCAGGCGCGCCGCCACGGCCGTCGCCCTGGGCGCCGTGCTCACCCTGACCGCCACCGCCTGCGGTGACGACGGCAGCGGCGCCGGCGGCGACAAGGGTTCCGAGGGCAGCGGCAAAGGCAAGATCGTCTTCTGGGACAACAACGGCGGTGTCCGCACCGACATCTGGAAGGAGATCATCGCCGACTTCGAGAAGGCGAACCCGGACATCGACGTCGAGTACGTCGGCATCGCCTCCACCGAGTACCAGTCCAAGGTCGACACGGCCATCCAGGGCGGCGGCCTGCCGGACGTCGGCGGTGTGGGCGCCGCCATGCTCGCGGGGTTCGCCGCGCAGGGCGCGCTCGAGCCGCTCGACGGCCGGCTCGGCAAGTCCTCCCTCAACGGCAAGCTCAACGAGGACATGGTCAAGTCGCTGAAGGCGGCCGGCGGTGGCGACGGCACCCTGTACTCGATCCCGACCTCCGCCAACAACGGTGTGCTGTACTACCGCACCGACCTGTTCCAGGCCGCGGGCCTGGAGGAGCCGACGACCTGGGACAAGTTCTACACGGCGGCGGAGAAGCTCACGGACTCCAAGAAGAACGAGTTCGGCTACACCATCCGCGGTGGCGCCGGTTCCATCGCGCAGGCGCTGGACGCGATGTACGGGCAGAGCGGGATCACCTCGTTCTGGAACGGTGACAAGACCACGGTCAACGACCCGAAGAACGTCGCGGCGCTGGAGAAGTACGCCGGCCTCTACAAGACGGTCACCCCGGCGGCCGACCTCAACAACGACTTCACCAAGATGGTCGCCCAGTGGGACTCCGGCACCATCGGCATGCTCAACCACAACCTCGGCTCCTACCAGGACCACGTGAAGGCGTTCGGCGCCGACAAGTTCCGTGGCATTCCGCAGCCGACGGGTCCCGGCGGCAAGCGGGTCCAGGTGTCCAACCCGGTCGACGGGCTCGGCCTGTTCAAGAGCTCGAAGAACAAGGAGGCCGCCTGGAAGTTCATCGAGTTCGCCCTCTCCAAGGCGGAGAACTCGAAGTTCAACGAGTCGGCCGGGCAGGTGCCCGCCAACACCGAGGCGTCCTCGGACGCGTGGATCCAGAAGGCCGAGCCGACGAAGCTGGCGGCGCAGGCACTGACGGACGGTTCCACGACGATCGTGCAGCTGCCGTACTACCTGCCGGACTGGAACACCATTTCCAAGGCGGACAACGAGCCCAACTTCCAGAAGGTGCTGCTCGGGAAGATGAGCGCCAAGCAGTTCCTGGACACGCTCGCCGACCAGCTGAACGAGGCTCAGGCCGAGTGGAAGCAGCAGACCGGCTGACGGTGCCGGGTCTCGCCGGGGGACGGTCCGTTTCGCCGCGGGCCGCGGGCCGTCCCCGGCCGGGCGCGGCCACGCGGCGCACGCCGCGTGCCGGCACGGCCCCCGCCCCTCGAGTGCATGTCACATCCCCCTGTTGAAAGGCGCACGATCGTGTCCCTCACCCGCAGACAGGTCACTTCCGCGGCCGTTGCCGCCCTTCCGCTCGGCGCCGCGGCCACCACTGACGCCCGCGCCTCCTCCCACCGCCCCCGCACCCTCTACATCGCCGGTGACTCCACCGCCGCCCAGAAGTTCGCCGACGCCGCGCCCGAGACCGGGTGGGGCATGGCGTTGCCCTTCTTCCTCCACAAGGACCGGCCCGTCGCCAATCACGCCGTGAACGGGCGGAGTTCGAAGAGCTTCGTCGACGAGGGGCGGCTCGAGGCCGTTCTCGCCTCCATCCGGCCGGGGGACCTCCTGCTCATCCAGTTCGCGCACAACGACGAGAAGACCACCGACCCGGCCCGTTACACCGAGCCCTGGACGACGTACCAGGACTACCTGCGGCTGTACGTCGACGGTGCCCGGGCCCGTGGGGCGCGGCCCGTGCTGCTGACTCCCGTCGAGCGGCGCAGGTTCGACGCGGCGGGCAACGCCGTGCCCAGTCACGGCGACTACCCGGCGGCGATGCGTGCGCTGGCCGAGGAGGAGGGCGTCGCGCTGCTCGACATCCAGGCGCGGTCCCTCGCGCTGTGGCAGGAGCTCGGGGTGGAGGGGACGAAGACGTACTTCAACTGGACCGAGACCGAGCAGGACAACACGCACTTCAATCCGCCGGGCGCGATCGCCGTGGCCCGGCTCGTCGCCGCCGAGCTGCTGCGCCGCCGGGTGCTGGAACCCCGGGACGTGCGCCGGCTCGACACGGAGATCCCGGAGTCCTGGATCACCTGGCCCCCGGCCACCGCGTAACCCCCCTTCCGCCGAACGAGAGAGCCGCACAATGAACGCACAGAGATGGCATGGGCATGTCACAAGCGCCGCCGTGGTCGGCTGCACCGCCCTCGCCCTGACCGTCACCGGCACCACCGCCCAGGCGCAGCCGCGGGACGCCGCCCGGCAGACCCTCCCGGCGAACGACGGCTGGGCGTCGTACGGCACCGGGACCACCGGCGGGGCCGCCGCCGACGCCGAGCACGTCTACACCGTCACCACCTGGGCCGAGTTCAAGGCCGCCCTCGCCGCCGGCGGCAGCGCGCCGAAGATCATCAAGGTCAAGGGCACGATCGACGCGGTCTCCGAGGGGTGCGACGCCTTCGCCGCCCCCGGCTACGACTTCGACGCCTACCTGGCCGCGTACGCGCCGCAGACCTGGGGGCTCGACACCGACCTGAGCGGTGAGCCCGCCGACAGCCCCGAAGGGCTGCGCCGGGTCTCCGCCGCCAACCAGGACAAGGCCATCAAGGCGAGCATCCCCGCCAACACCACCATCATCGGCGTCGGCAAGAACGCGGGGTTCAAGGGCGCGAGCCTGCAGATCCGCGCCGTCGACAACGTCATCATCCGCAACCTCGCCTTCGAGAGCCCCGTCGACTGCTTCCCGCAGTGGGACCCCACCGACGGCTCCCAGGGCAACTGGAACTCCGAGTACGACACCGCCGTCGTCTACGGCTCCACCCACGTCTGGCTGGACCACAACACCTTCACCGACGGCAGCCACCCCGACAGCGCGGCGCCCACCTACTTCGGGATGCTCTACCAGCAGCACGACGGTGAGCTGGACATCGTCCGGGGCTCGAACTACGTCACCGCGTCCTGGAACGTCTTCACCGAGCACGACAAGACGATCCTGATCGGCAACAGCGACAGCGAGTCCACCGCGGTGGGGGACCGGGGCAAGCTGAAGGTCACCTTCCACCACAACCTCTTCTCGAAGCTGGTCGAGCGCGCGCCCCGGGTCCGCTTCGGGCAGGTCGACTCCTACAACAACCACTTCGTCGCGGACGACTCCTACGCCTACACCTTCGGCATCGGCAAGGAGTCCCAGCTCGTCGCCCAGCACAACGCGTTCACGCTGCCGGCCGGGGTCAGCGCCGCCAAGACGCTGAAGAAGTGGAACGAGGCGCCGGTCACCGCCGACGGCAACTACGTCAACGGCAAGCCCGTCGACCTGATCGCCGTGCACAACGCGGAGATCCCCGCCGAGACCCTCCAGTCCGGCGCGGGCTGGACGCCGACCCTGCGCACCAAGGTCGACCCGGCCAAGGCCGTCCCCGGCATCGTCGGCGCCCGCGCCGGCGCCGGAAAGATCTGCTGACGTCCCCACCACCGACCGGGCCGGGGCCTCGCCCCGGCCCGCACCCCCCACACCCCGAGGTACCCCGCCTGACGAGCCGCACCGCTTAGGAGCACCCGCATGTCCTCGCCCCACTCCCGACTCCCCCTGTCCCGACGGGGCTTTCTGACGGCGAGCGCCGGCGCGGGCGCCGCGCTCGGCCTCCTGGCCACCCCCGCCCGCGCGGGCACCCGCCGGCCGTTCGGCCGTTACGGCTCACCGTCCGCCCGTCTCACCCCGCAGACCCTGTACGTCGACCCGCAAGGACGCGGCGACCACACCTCCGTCCGGGCCGCCGTGACCGCAGCCGCCGGCACCGGCCGGACCCTCGTCATCGCACCCGGCACCTACCGCGAGACGGTCGCCGTCGACGTCACCCGCACGGAGGCGACCTGGATCGGCGCCTCGGAGGACCCGCGGGACGTGGTGATCGTCTTCGACAACGCGGCCGGCACCCCCAAGCCCGGCGGCGGCACCTACGGGACCACCGGATCGGCCACCACCACCGTGCAGGCCGACGGCTTCACCGCACGCTGGATCACCTTCGCCAACGACTGGCTGCGCGCCGACCACCCCGACATCACCGGCACCCAGGCCGTCGCCCTCAAGGTCCAGGGCGACCGCTCCGCCTTCCACCACTGCCGCTTCCTGGGCCACCAGGACACCCTGTACGCCGACTCGATCGCCCTCGGCACCTTCGCCCGCCAGTACTTCTCCCACTGCTACGCCGAAGGGGACGTCGACTTCGTCTTCGGCCGGGCGACCGCCGTCTTCGAGCACTGCCACTTCCACGCCCTGAACCGCACCGACCTGGCGTCCGCCCCCTACGGCTTCGTCTTCGCGCCCTCCACGGCGGGCGCCAACCCGCGCGGCTACCTGGTGACCGGGAGCCGCGTCACGAGCGAGGCCCCCGATGCCTTCTACAAGCTGGCCCGCCCCTGGGTGCCCAGCTCCGACACCACCGCCCGCCCCATGCTCACCGTCCGCGACACCCACCTCGGCCCCGGCATCGACGCGGTCGCCCCGTACACCAACATGTCGGCCTCCCACCCGTGGCAGAACCAGCGGTTCGCCGAGTACCGCAACACCGGGCCGGGCGCCCGGATCACGGTCCCCGAGAACCGGCCCCAGCTCACCCCCGAGCAGGCCGCGTCCGCGACCCGCGCCGCCCACCTCGGCGACTGGACACCCTGGAAGGAGGCCTGCTGACATGCGCAGGCGCACTCTCCTCACGGGCCTCGCCGCCGGGACCCTGACGGTCGCGGCCCCCGCCCACGCGCACTCCCGCCGCGTCCTGCACGTCCGGCCCGGCGACTCCGTCCAGGCCGCCGTGGACGCCGTCGACGGACCCGGCTGGACGATCGTCGTCCACCCCGGCACCTACCGCGAGGTCGTGAACGTCCCGGCGGAGAAAGGACGGCTGACCCTGCGCGGTGCCTCACGCGACCCGCGGGCCGCCGTCCTCGTGTACGACAACGCCAACGGCACGAAGAAGCCCGACGGCACCACCTACGGCACGGCCGGCTCGGCCACCTTCACCTCCGCGGCCCCCGGCCTCACCGTCCGCGACCTCACCCTCGCCAACGACTGGCTGCGCGCCGACCACCCCGACATCACCGGCACGCAGGCGGTGGCGGCGTACGTCACCGGCGACCGCTCCCACTTCGACAACGTCCGCTTCCTGGGCCACCAGGACACCCTCTTCGCGGACACCACCGCCCTGGACGCCTTCGACCGGCAGTACTACCGCCGCTGCTTCGTCGAGGGCGACGTCGACTTCGTCTTCGGCCGGGCGCGGGCCGTCTTCGACGCCTGCCACTTCCACACCCTCCAGCGGGACGTGACCTTCACCCCCAAGGGCATGGTCTTCGCCCCCGCCACCGCCCGCGCCAACCCCTACGGCTTCCTCGTCGTCCGCGGGCGGATCACCTCCGGCGCCGAGGACGGGGCGTACAAGCTGGCCCGGCCCTGGGTGCCGTCGTACGAGACGACCGCCTGGCCCTCGTTGGTCGTGCGGGACACCTGGATCGGTCCCGGTGTCGACCCGGCCGCCCCGTACACCAACATGCGGGACGCCTACCCCTGGCAGTCCATGCGCTTCCGTGAGTACGCCAACTCCGGTCCCGGGGCCGTGATCACCCGGCCGGAGAACCGGCCGCAGCTGACGGCGGCCGAGGCGGCCGGGCACACCCGGCGGACCTACCTCGGCGACTGGAGGCCGGATGAGCGGCCGTGACGCGGTGGGCCGGCGCGCGTTCGTGGTCGGGACGGGCGCGGCGCTGCTGGCCGGGGCGGCGGCGACCGGGGCGGAGGCGGCCGTGGTGGACGGGCCGCTGCCCGACTTCCACCCCGCGCTGAAGGACGCGCTGACCTTCCCGCTGGCCTGGGGGAACTCCCCGATCCGCGACTTCGGCGCCTGGCGCCGGGCGGCCCGCGCCCAGGTCGAGGAGGCGTTGATCGTCGACCGGGAGGACCGGACACCGTACGCGCCCGAGTTCGCCGATCGCTCCGAACACGACGGCTACACGAGGGAGGTGGTGACCCTCTCCCTCACCCGCCACGAACGCGTCCGCGCCGCCCTCCTCACCCCGCACGGACCCGGCCCCTTCCCGGCCGTGCTGCTCCTGCACGACCACGGGGCGAAGTTCGACATCGGCAAGGAGAAACTGGTCCGGCCCTGGTACGACGCCACCCGGCTCGCCTCCGCCCAGGCGTGGACGGAGAAGTACTTCAGCGGGCGCTTCGTCGGCGACGAGCTGGCCCGGCGGGGATACGTGGTGCTGGCCGCCGACGCCCTCGGCTGGGGCGACCGCGGATCCCTCGCCTACGACCAGCAGCAGGCCCTGGCCTCCACCTTCTTCCATCTGGGCTCCTCCCTGGCCGGTCTCATGGCCCGCGAGGACGCCCGTGCCGCCGGGTTCCTCGCCCGGCTCGACCGGGTGGACCGGCGGCGGATCGCCGCCGTCGGCTTCTCCATGGGCGCCTTCCGCGCCTGGCAGACGGCGGCGCTCAGCGACGACGTCGCCGCCGCGGCCGCCGTCTGCTGGATGACCGGCCTCAAGGAGATGATGGTGCCCGGCAACAACACCCTGCGCGGGCAGTCGTCGTACTACATGCTCCACCCCGGGCTGCCCCGCCATCTCGACTTCCCCGACGTGGCGAGCATCGCCGCACCCAGGCCGATGCTCTTCTTCGACGGCGGCCTCGATCCGCTGTTCCCCGCCGACGGCGTCCGCGTGGCCCACGACAAGCTGCGCGCCGTCTGGCGTTCCCGCCACGCCGAGGAGCGGTTGCACCTGAAGTCCTGGCCCGACCTCGGCCATGTCTTCGTCGACCGCATGCAGGACGAGGTCTTCACCTGGCTCGACCGCGTCCTGTGATCCCCCCACCCCTCCCCCCGACGCCAAGGACCCCGCACTCCATGTCTCGTCGTACCGCTCTCAGCGCCCTCGCGGCCCTCACCCTGGGCGCCGGCCTCGCCGCCCTCCCCACCCAGGCGCAGGCCGCCACCGTCGTCGTCAGCAACTCCACCGACCTGTCCGCCGCGATCAAGAACGCCACCGCCGGCACCGTCATCCAGGTCCGCGGCGGCACCTACTACCCGACGGCCACCCTCCAGTCCACCGCCAACGGCACCTCGTCCGCGCCGGTCACCCTCACCGCGTACGGCTCGGAGACCGTGAAGATCGACGGATCGTCGCTGCCCTCCGGTTCCTGGATCCTCAAGCTGACCGCCGACTACTGGAACGTCTCGAACATCACCTTCCAGAACTCCCCGGACAGCGCCGTCGTCTGCCAGTCCTGCACCGGCACCAACTGGAACAACATCAAGACCATCAACGGCGGCGACTCCGGCTTCACCCTCACCGGGGACGGCACGGTCGGCAACACCGTGAGGAACATCGACAGCTACGGGCACTACGACGCCGCCACCCACGGCGAGAACGCGGACGGCATCGCCGTGAAGTTCGGCTCGGGCACGGGCAACCTCATCACCGGCGCCAGGCTCTACAACAACGCCGACGACGGCCTCGACTTCTGGTCCTTCTCCTCGCCGGTCACCATCGAGCACACCTGGGCCTTCGGCAACGGCAAGAACCGCTGGGGCGACTCCGCCTTCGCGGGCGACGGCAACGGCTACAAGCTGGGCGGCGACGGAGAGGTCGTCGCGCACGTCGTGAACAACTCGGCCGCCTGGGACAACGCGGGCAACGGCTTCACCGAGAACAGCAACAAGGGCGCCGTCGTCATCAACCGGACGACGGCGTACGCCAACGCCAAGTGGGGCTACTACTTCGCCACCGGCGCGGCCCGGCTCGGCAAGAACCTCGCCGTGAGCAACGGCAGCGGCCCGGTCACCAAGGGCGCCTCGGTGGTGTCCGCCGGGAACAACTGGGACTCCGGGGTCTCCACGCCGGCCTTCAGGTCGACGGACGCCTCGACGACGTACAACGCCCGCCAGACGGGCGGCGCGCTGCCCGTGACCACGTTCCTGACCACGGGCAGCACCACCATCGGCGCGACGATGGACTGAGCGGGAGCTACCGCCGCACGGGCCTGATCGACTCCAGCGTCGGCACCACCGGCTCGATCGTGCCGTCGGCCGCGAACTCCAGGCGGTCGACGGTGGTCTCCCGGTGCGTGCCGTCACCGCCCGGCTTCCCGGGGCCGTTCAGGGCGAACCGGTGGTAGACGACGTACCAGTCGTCGGTGCCGGGCACGTTCACCACGGAGTGGTGGCCCGTGGCGAGGATGCCGTACTCCGGACGCTTGGACAGGATCGTCCCGCGCTCGGTCCACGGGCCGAGCGGGGACGGTCCCGTCGCGTACGCCACGTGGTAGTCCTCGCTGCGGGTGTCGTCCTCGGACCACATGAAGTAGTACGTGCCCCCGCGCTTGATCACGAAGGACCCCTCGCGGAAGTTGTCCGGGGTGATGTCCCGGACCTCCGACGCGTCGAACGACACCATGTCGTCGTTGAGCGGGACGACGTACCCGTGGCCGTTGCCCCAGTACAGGTACGACGTTCCGTCGTCGTCCGTGAAGACCGCCGGGTCGATCATCTGACCGCTGAACGCGCCGTTTTTGGCGATCAGGGGCTTGCCGAGGGCGTCCCGGAACGGGCCGGCGGGGGAGTCGGCCACCGCCACGCCGATCTGCTGCTCGGCGCAGAAGTAGAGGTAGTACCTGCCGTTCCGCTCGGCGATCGCCGGGGCCCACGCGTACCTGTCCGCCCAGCTGACGTCCGGCCCCAGGTCCAGGACCACCCCGTGGTCCTTCCAGTGGACCAGGTCCTTCGACGAGTACGCCGTGAACCGCGTGCCGCTCCAGCCCTGGAAGCCGTCCGTCGTCGGGTAGATCCAGTACTCGCCGTTCAGCCGGTGCACGTCCGGGTCGGCGTTGAGGCCGGGCAGGAGCGGGCTGCGGGTGCGGACCGCCTCGACCGTCCAGGTCCGCCGCGTCCCGTCCGCGGCCGTCACGGTGTACGTCTGCGGTGTGCGGAAGTCGCGGCGGGTACCGGACCGGGGGCTCACGGACGCCCCCTCACCGACCCACAGCCTCGGCGCCAGCCGTGAGAGGTCGGCGTCGGGGTCCATCGGCAGGACGACCTTCGAGGCGCTCTCGGTGACGACGGCGTACCCCTTCTGGTCCTTCGCCGTGGCGTCCACGACGGAGGTGGGCGACGTCGGATACGCGGCCAGCAGCCGGTCGTACTCCGCCCGGGTCACCGGCAGGACCGTGCCGTGCCGGGGACTGGCGGGCAGCTGGTAGCCCGTGGACGGGGTCCACCTGCCCGAGTCGAGGTCGGTGGTCTCGAAGGGCACGTAGCCGCGGCCGCCGTACTCGTCGATGAACAGGTACCACTTCTCCTCGGTGTTCGACCTGAACACCGTCGGGCCCTCACCGCGCTCCATCGCCCCGCTGCCGATGCAGTCCGCGACGAGGTCGTACGCGGTCGACGTCAGACTCGTCGACTTCTCCCCGGTGATGAACTTGGCGCAGGGTGAGCCGGAGGCCGGGTCCCGCTCGTCCTTGGTGTAGCGGTAGTAGGTGTCCTTGTGCCGCACCACCGTCGAGTCGATGACCGAGTGGCCGGGGTCGTTCCAGACCTTGGGCTCGCTGAAGGCGCGGAAGTCCTTCGTGGTCGCGTACAGCATCTTGTTGTACGTCGACCCGGTGTGGCCGGGGTCGTCGTCGGCGTACAGCTTCGACGCCCAGAAGACGACGTACGCGCCCAGCGAGTCGTCCCAGTAGGCCTCCGGCGCCCAGGTGTTGCCCGCGTTGTCGGGGGCGACCCGCACCAGGCGCTGGTCGGTCCAGTGGACCAGGTCGGTGGACTCCCAGATCATGATCGACTTGCTGCCGTGCCGCTGGACCTGGTCCCAGCTGCCGCTGCTGTTGCGGTACATCCGCAGGTCGGTGGCGATCAGGTAGAACCGGTCGCCTTCGGGGGAGCGGATCACGAACGGGTCGCGCAGACCCTTCTCGCCGATCGTCGAGGTGAGAACCGGCTCACCGGCGTTCAGCTCCCGCCAGTGCAGCGGATCGTTGCCCCGGCTGAGCGCGTAGCGGATCTGCTCGCCGTCCGCGGTGCCCTCACCGGTGAAGTAGGCGAAGAGGTAGCCGGCGTACTGCGGATGTGTCACGGGGGGTGCTCCGGGGGTCGCGGTACTGGGAGGTGAGATCAGGAGGGCCGGCAGGAGGGCGAGGAGGACGGCCAGGAGCGTGCGGGCGGAGTGGGAACGCATGACACATCCTGTGGGAGTGTGGGGGATTCTGTTGGGTCGGGGGTGCTCTGGGAGTCTCACCAGCGGGGGTCGGGGGCGTCAATCGGTGGAGGCGGGGCGCGAGGGGAGCGAAACTTTCGATCTTTTTCGCCGGACCCGGCAACCCGTTCCGGCCATGGCGGCGACTGCTGTGCGGAAACGGGCCGGAGCGGCCCCTGCGGCCCGTTTCCTCCGACTCCCTCCAGGAAAGGAACGCCCCGTGCGCTTGAGCACCGGACGCCACCGCAGGACGCGCACCCTGTCGATCGCCGCCTCGGTGGCCCTCACCGCGGGGGCGGGCGGGGTCTACCTCGGCCTGACGAACGACGGTGCGCAGGCCGCGTCGACGACGGTCACCGTCTCCACCACCGCGCAACTGGAGTCGGCCGTGCGCAACGCGACCGCCGGCACCGTCATCCAGGTGCGCGGCGGCACCTACTACCCGACGGCCACCCTCAAGTCGACGACCGGCGGCACCGCGTCGAACCGGATCACCCTCCAGGCCCACGGCGGCGAGAAGGTGAAGATCGACGGCTCCAGGCTGCCCGCCGGCTCCTGGCTCGCCGGGATCTACGGCAGCTACTGGACCGTGCAGAACCTGACCTTCCAGAAGGCGCCGGCCCAGGGCCTCGTCGTCACCTCCTCCACCGGAGGCGTCTTCAGGAACCTGGTCACCGCCGACAACGGCGACTCCGGGTTCACCCTGCGCGGCGACAACACCGTCGGCAACCTCGTGCAGAACCTGGACAGTCACGGCAACTACGACGCCGCCGGCCACGGCCAGAACGCGGACGGGATCGCCGTCAAGTTCGGCTCGGGGAGCGGCAACAGGATCACGGGCGCCCGTCTCTACAACAACGCCGACGACGGGCTGGACCTGTGGCAGTTCTCCACGCCGGTCACCATCGAGCACTCGTGGGCCTTCGGCAACGGCGAGAACCGCTGGAACGACGCCGCGTTCGAGGGCAACGGCAACGGGTTCAAGCTGGGCGGCGGGGGTGTCGCGGTCGCCCATGTCGTCAACGACAACGCGGCCTGGGACAACATGGCGAACGGGTTCACCGAGAACTCCAACACCGGGGCGATCGCCCTGAACCGCAACACCGCGTACGTCAACGCGCAGGCGGGCTTCTACTTCGCGACGGGGAAGGCCCGGCCGGCCCGCAACCTCGCCGTCGGCAACAAGGGCGGTCCGGCGAAGCTGGGTTCTGCCACCGTGTCGGCCGCGAACAACTGGGACAGCGGGGTGTCGACGCCGGCCTTCCGGTCGACGGACGCGACCACCGCGTACGGCGCCCGGAAGGCCGACGGCTCGCTTCCGGCGACGACGTTCCTGACCACCGGGTCCACCACGATCGGATCGACGATGAACTGACGGTGGCAGTGGAAGCGCCCCGCCGGTGACCACCGGCGGGGCGCTTTTGCGGCCACCCTCCGCCCGGGCGGGACCCGGGCGGAGGGCCGACGCGTGCGTGCCTACTTGTACGTGATGTCCGACGACGAGAACTTGCAGGTCGTTCCGTCGGCCCCGGTGCCGAGCTCCGTCGGCTCCTTGCCGGTGTTGTTGCCCTGGAAGCGGACGCACGTCTTGGTCTTCTTCTTGCTGTCGCCCTGGATGCGGATCTTCGACAGCGTGGCGGTGTCGCCGTAGTTGGCGTTCACCCCGACGATCGCCTTCAGCGGCGCGACCACGTCGATGTCGCTCAGCACGACGGTGCGCTTGTACTGCTTCTTGCAGTTCCCGCAGGAGCGGACCAGCTTGCCGGAGTTCTCGACCCGGAAGCCGGTCACGACCAGCTTGCCGGCGCCGTTGAACTGCAGGACCTTGTCGGCGCCGTTCTTCGCGCCGCCGCCGACGACCTTGTAGACGGCCGACGACGACGTGCCCTTGAAGCTGGCGGCGTCCTCGCCGACGTCCAGCCACCACACGTTCTCCAGCGTGCAGGAGCCCTTGCAGTGGACGCCGTCCGCGGCCGGAGTCCCGATGATCACGTTCTTCAGGACGGCACCGTCGGCCAGCTCGAAGACCGGGTCCTGGCCCTCCTCCTGGCCGCTGCCGCCCAGCTCACCGGAGCCGTAGAACTTCTTCAGCTTGCCGTCGTACGTACCCGACACCTTGATCGTCGAGGAGACGGCCTTGCTTCCGCTGGCCGTCGGCCAGGTGGAGGCGGCGCCCGCGGACGAGAGCATCGTCGTGGTGACGACCGCCGCGCCGGAGAGGGCGAGAGCGGCGGAGCCGGCGATCAGCGCCCGCCGCTTGGTGACCCTGCGGCGGTGCCGGACGCGCGGTTCTGCTGGTGCAGTCATGTACCGATTCCTCAAGTGGGTGGTGACTCTTGCGCTGTGTGGTCGCCACCGGTGGGAGGAAGGTTGCCGCCGTCCGCAGAAGTCTTTCACGAGCCGCCCGCGAGCTCCTCGCGCAGCTTCCTGCGAGCCGCCCGCGAGTCCCTCGCGCGCTCCCTACGAGTCGTCCCCGTCGTCCTGGGCGGCGAAGCCGCCGCCCAGCGAACGGTCCTCGCCGTCGGACACGCCCGCGATCACGTAGCTGTCGTCCTTGGCGTCGCGGCCCCCGCGGTCGTGGTCGTACTGCCCGGCGAACACCCATTCGCCCGCGGCGAGCGTACGGCCCTCCTTGAGCACCCAGGTGTAGACGAGGAAGTCGTCCTGCTCGGTGACCGTGAGGGTGAAGTCGTCCTCCGGCAGCGAGCGCCAGGCGCCGGTCGAGGAGACCCCGCCGGTCTGGGCGATCCTCAGCTGCACGGTGAGCGCGGTGACCTCCTGCTTCGCCTTCACCGTGACATTGCTCTGCGCCCAGAAGTCGTTGCTGTGCGGGTCGACGGAGCCGTCCGACCACAGCGGCCCGTCATCGTCGTCGTCCGTGGCCGGCAGCAGCTCGACGGTGGCCGGCGCGGAGGGCGTCGACTTCTCGGGGCTCGACGGGGGGCCGCTCGGCTCGACCGGGTCCTGCGCCCCGCCGCCGGAGCTCGGCGTCGCCTTCGGGGAGACCGGCGGACGGCTCGTGGCGTCCGGGGACTCCACCGGAGTCGGCGAGACCGCGACCGTCTGCTGCTGCCGTGTGTCGTCCTTCACCGCGGACGCCACCGCGTAACCGCCGGCCGCGAGCATGCCCGCGACCGCGGCCGTGGCGCCGACGATCCGCGCCCAGCCCCACAGCGGCGGACGCGTCGCCCGGTGATCGGTCCGTTCCTGTCCCGCCATGCCGCGCTCGATCCGGGCGAGGATCCGCTCGCGGTTCGGCTCGTGCGCCTCGGCCGCCTCGTGCAGCCGGGCGCGCAGCTCGTCGTGCACGTCCCGCTGCATCGTCATCGGTCCCTTCCTCCGGACTCACCGGTGCGGGCCGCCATCACGGCGTGCACCTTCTGCGGAGCTGCTGTGCCGCCGAGCAGCTTCTGCAACTCGGCCATTCCCTTCGAGGTCTGGCTCTTCACCGTACCCACCGAGACCCCCAGGGCGAGCGCGGTGTCCTTCTCCGAGAGGTCGAAGGCGTGCCGGAGCACCACGCAGGCCCGCTTGCGGAAGGGGAGTCTACGCAGCGCCGACTGCACGTCCACCACGCCCGCTACATCGGGATTCTCCGTCTTCTCCTCACGCTGCGACCAGAACAGGTTGATCCTGCGGCGCTCGCGCACGGCGCTGCGGATCCGGGTGCGGGCCAGGTTCGCGACGACGCCGCGCGCGTACGCCACCGGATGGTCGGCCGCGCGCACCCGGTCCCAGCGGTTCCACAGCGCCAGCAGCGCGTCCGCCGCCAGATCGTCGGCCGCGTCCGCCTCTCCGGTCAACAGGTGGGCCAGGCGCGACAGTTCGGCGTAGTGGCGTTCGAAGAAGGCATGGAACTCCACGGAGGCGGCGTCGTCGACGACTGTGCCCACGGGTGACCTCTTCTCGGTGACTTCCGGCGCCCGGCGGGGGGCGCCTGCTGTGCGTGTCATGTAAATGACATGGGGATGTCCCGAGGAGGGGTCGGGACGAGATCCGGAAGCGTAGCAGTGATCTACTGCCTGGTTCGGTACGGGGGTTCGAACGTCGTATGGAAGCTCGAACGTAGTGCGAACCCTGATTCCGTAACACGGTGAAAACCTGAACGGGGTTCGACGGGGGAACAATCCAGCCAGCATCCGCACACTGATCAAGCAGGCCACGAGGAGTGTCCGCCATGTCCGAAACGCAGAAGGCGACCGACCGGCCAAGTCCCCCGCCCACGGCGGCGAACAGCGTCGACCGGTTCTTCAGGATCTCCGAACGGGGGTCGACCTTCGGCCGGGAGATACGCGGCGGCTTCGCCACGTTCTTCACGATGGCCTACATCCTTGTCCTGAATCCCATCATCCTGGGCAGCGCCAAGGACAAGTTCGGCGAGTCCCTGGACCCCGTCCAACTCACCACCGCCACCGCCCTGGTGGCCGCCGTCATGACGATCATCATGGGCGTCGCCGGCAACCTGCCCCTCGCGCTCGCCGCGGGCCTCGGGCTCAACGCCGTCGTCGCCTTCCAGATCGCCCCGCTGATGAGCTGGGACGACGCGATGGGCCTGATCGTGCTGGAGGGCCTGCTCATCTGCGTGCTCGTGGTCACCGGTCTGCGCGAGGCCGTCATGCACGCCATCCCGCAGCCGCTCAAGCAGGCCATCAGTGTCGGCATCGGCCTGTTCATCGCGTTCATCGGCTTCGTCGACGCCGGTTTCGTCAGCCGCATCCCCGACGCCGCCAACACCACCGTGCCCGTCCAGCTCGGCGGCTCCGGCACCCTCACCGGGTGGCCGATCCTCGTCTTCTGCCTCGGTGTGCTGCTGACCATCGGACTGCTCGCCCGCAAGGTCAAGGGCGCCATCCTCATCAGCATCGTCACGATGACGCTCGTCGCGATCGTCATCGACTCGCTGGCCGACATCGAGTCCTGGGGCCTGACCACGCCCCAGTGGCCCGACAGGATCGTCGACACCCCGGACTTCGGGCTGATCGGTCACTTCAGCCTGTTCGGCGCGTTCGGCGAGACCACCGCCATCACGGTCGTCCTGCTCGTCTTCACGCTGATCCTGTCCGACTTCTTCGACACCATGGGCACGGTCGTCGGCATCAGCGCCGAGGCGAACCTGCTGGACGACGAGGGCAAGGTGCCCCACCTCGGCCGCGTGCTGCTCATCGACGGCGCGGCGGCGGTGGCGGGCGGCGCGGCCTCGTCCTCCTCCGCCACCTCCTACATCGAGTCGGCGGCCGGCGTCGGCGAGGGCGCGCGCACCGGCTTCTCCAACCTGGTCACCGGCGGCCTGTTCGCCCTCGCCCTGTTCCTGACCCCGCTGCTCACCATCGTCCCGCTGCAGGCGGCGGCACCCGCGCTGGTGGCGGTCGGTTTCCTGATGATGACTCAGGTCAAGAGCATCGACTGGGACCGGTACGAGATCGCCATCCCCGCGTTCCTGACGATCGCCGTCATGCCGTTCACCTACTCCATCACCAACGGCATCGGCGCGGGCTTCCTCGCCTACGTGGTGATCAAGACCGTGCTGGGCAGGGCGAAGGAGGTCCACTGGCTGCTGTGGGGGGCCTCGGCGCTGTTCGTGGTGTACTTCGCGATCGACCCGATCGAGCAGCTTCTCGGCGCGAAGTGAGGTGCGCCGCGCGATCGGCCGCGGGACGTCCGCGGCCGATCGCGCCCACGCGGCGGAGCCGCGGACCGGCACAGCCCCGCGCCCCTCGCCGGGTCAGGTCAGCGCCGCCTCCATCATCGCCCTGGCCACAGGCGCCGCCAGGCCGTTCCCGCTGACCTCCGACCGGGCCGCGTCCGACTGCTCCACCACCACCGCCACGGCGACCTCCTTGCCGTCGGCCTTGCCGTAGGACGTGAACCAGGCGTACGGCGTCCTGCTGTTGTTCTCGCCGTGCTGGGCGGTACCGGTCTTGCCGCCGACGGTGACCCCGTCGATCAGCGCGTTGGTCCCCGTGCCCTTCTCGACGACCGTCCGCATCGCCGACTGCAACTGCTCGGCCGTGTCGGAGCCGACGACCCGCGTGGTCGAGGCCTCGCCGTCGTAGTCGGTCAGCACGTCGCCGCCGCTGTCGGTGATCCGCGCGACCATGTGCGGCGAGACCAGTTCGCCGCCGTTGGCGATCGCCGCGGAGACCATGGCCATCTGGAGCGGGGTCGCGGTCACGTCGAACTGGCCGATGCCGGTCAGCGCGGTCGACGACTCGTCCATGCCGGACGGGTACACACTCGGGTAGGCCCGGACCGGCACGTCCTGCGTCGTGTCGTTGAAGCCGAACCTCTCCGCCATCGCCTTCACCCTGTCCTGCCCGAGCTGCACGGCCATGTGGGCGAAGACGTTGTTGCAGGAGTACTGCAGCGCGACCCGGATCGAGGCGTTCTCGCAGGGCGCGGACGTGTTCTCGTTGCGCAGGACGGTCGTGGTGCCCGGCAGCGTGTAGGGGTCCGGGCTGTCCGTCTTCTCGTCCACCGACGTGTACAGCCCGTCCTCCAGCGCGGCCGCCGCCACCACCAGCTTGAACGTCGAACCCGGCGGCAGCGGCTGCCGCAGCGCGCGGTTGGTGAGCGGCTTGTCCGGATCCGCGGTGAGCTTCTTCCAGGCCGCCCCGGCGGTGTTGGCGTCGGTGAGCGAGGACGGGTCGTACGACGGCGTCGACACGACCGCGAGGATCCGGCCGGTCGTCGGATCGATCGCGACGGCCGCGCCCTTGGTGTCGCCCAGCGCGTCGTAGGCCGCCTTCTGCACGGCCGGATCGATCGTCGTGATCACGTTGCCCGGGTCGGCCCGCTCGTCGGTGACCGTGTCCATCACGGTCTTCAGCCGGGTGTCCGTGCCGTTCAGCAGGTCCGCGTAGATGCCCTCCAGCTGTGTGGGGGCGTAGCTCTGCGAGGCGTAGCCGGTGACCGCCGCGTACAGCGCGCCGTCCGTGTACGTGCGTCTGTACCTGAGGTCGCCGTCCGTCGTGGCCGCCGAACCGGTGACGGCCTCGCCGGCCACGATGATGTTCCCGAGCGGCTCCGCGTACGTCTCGATCGCGGTGCGCCGGTTGTCCTTGTCGTCCGCCAGCGCCCGGCCCTCGTAGAACTGCACCCAGGTCGCCCGCACCAGCAGGGCGAACACCAGCAGCAGCGCGAAGACCGAGGCGCGCCTGATCGTCTTGTTCATGACGTCCGGGAGACGAGCGGGCGGAGGGGAATCGTTCCCGTCCGCCCGGTTTTCTCATCGTCCGTTCATCTACGGCCGCTTCACGCCTCCAGGAGGAGGACCACCTCGTCGATCTCCTCCCCGCGCGCTGGCGCGTACCCCGTGGCCAGGGTCGTCGCCCGGAACCCGCACTTCTCCAGCACGCGCAGCGAGCCGGCGTTGTCCGCCGCGGCCCGCGCGTACAGCGGTCGCTCCGGCACCTCGGCCAGCAGTCCACGCAGCGCGGCCGTCGCCACGCCCCGCCCCCAGTAGGCGCGGTCCACCCAGTACGTGACCTCTCGCTCGCCGGGCTCCCCGTACACAGCCGCGTTGCCGACCACGTCGCCGTCGGCGAGGATCGTGCGGACCAGGGCGGTGGACCGTATACGGCGCCAGTGGGCGTCGAATGCGTCCCGGTCGGCCGGGTCCTGCGGGGTGAAGGCGGCCATGCGCAGCGCCTCGGGATCGTTGAGCTGCCGGAAGAAGACCGGCAGGTCGCTGTCGTGCACCTCGCGGAGTACCACCTGCACCGTTCAGAGCCTCCGGGTCGCCAGGGTCAGCCGGTCGCGCGCGTCGAACAGCGCGTCCTTCACCATCTGCTCGTGCGCGGGGGTGAGTCTGGCCACCGGCACCGAGCAGCTGATCGCGTCGCGCGCGGGGGTACGGTACGGGATCGCCACGCCGAAACAGCGCAGGCCGAGCGTGTTCTCCTCGCGGTCCACGGCGAAGCCCTGCTCGCGGACCTGGTGCAGCTCCTCGATGAGCTTCTCGCGGTCCGTGATGGTGTGCTCGGTGAGGGCGGGCAGCGTCTCCGGGAGCATCTTGCGGACCTGCTCGTCGGTGTAGGTGCTCAGCAGCGCCTTGCCGAGGGAGGTCGAGTGGGCCGGGAGCCGGCGGCCGACCCGTGTGAAGGGGCGCAGGTAGTGCTGTGACTGACGGGTCGCGAGGTAGACGACGTTGGTGCCGTCCAGGCGGGCCAGGTGGATGGTCTCGGTGGTGTCGTCCGAGAGGCGGTCCAGCGTCGGGCGGGCGGCCGCGACCACCTCGTCGCCGTCGATGTAGGAGGTGCCGACCAGCAGGGCCCGTACGCCGATGCCGTAGCGCGTGCCGGTCGCGTCCGTCTCCACCCAGCCCAGCTCCACCAGCGTGCGCAGCAGCATGTAGAGGCTGGACTTGGGATACCCGACGGCCTCCTGGACCGACGCGAGGGAGTGCATGCCGGGGCGGCCGGCGAAGTACTCGAGCAGTTCAACCGTCCGCACGGCGGACTTGACCTGCGCCCCGCCCCCCGTCTCGCCAGCCGACATCGCCCTTGACCCCTTCGTTCGACGGGAAATAGTCTCCAACAGCATATTCACCATCACAGACGGCGTTCAGTATATCGAACGCCCCTGGTGGTGACGTAAGTACTGCGCGGCATGGAAATGCGGCATGCGGCAACAAACGTGGAGGGACCCGCGGTGGCAGCAGCACCAGTCTGGAGTGTCGACCCCCGTACCGGGAAGCAGCGTGAACAGGTTGCGGTGGAGGCCACGGCCCAGGAGGTGGACTCCGTCGTCCGCGCCGCGCACGCCACGCGCGAGGCGCTCGTCGACCGTACCGTCCGCGCGGCCTTCCTGCGCACCGCCGCCGACCGCCTCGAGGCGTCCAGGGACCACCTGGTCGAGGTCGCGGACGCCGAGACCGCGCTCGGCCCGGTCCGGCTGACCGGCGAGCTCGCCCGCACCTGCTACCAGCTGCGGGCCTTCGCCGACATCGTCGACGAGGGCGCCTTCCTCGACGTCGTCATCAACCACCCGGACGACACGGCCACCCCGCCCGTCCCGGACCTGCGCCGCTACAAGGTGCCCCTGGGTGTCGTCGCCGTCTACTCGGCCTCCAATTTCCCCTTCGCCTTCTCCGTCGCCGGCGGCGACACCGCGAGCGCGCTGGCCGCCGGCTGCCCGGTCGTGGTCAAGGCCCACCCCGACCACCCCGGCCTGTCCGAGCTGGTCGCCCACGTCCTGCGGTCGGCCGCCGCCGAGCACGGCATCGACCAGGCCGTCGTGGGTCTCGTCCACGGCTTCGAAGCGGGCGTCGAGCTGATCAAGCACCCGCTGGTCGCCGCAGCGGGCTTCACCGGGTCCATCCGGGGCGGCCGCGCGCTGTTCGACGCGGCGGCGGCCCGGCCGGTGCCGATCCCCTTCCACGGCGAGCTGGGCTCGCTGAACCCCGTGGTGGTGACCGAGGCGGCCGCCGCCGAGCGTGCCGAGACGATCGGCACGGGGCTCGCCGGGTCCATGACCCTCGGGGTCGGGCAGTTCTGCGTGAAGCCCGGACTCGTGCTGGTGCCGTCCGGCGCCGCCGGCGACGGGCTGGTCAAGTCGCTGACGGACGCCGTCAGCGACACCGACGCGGGCGTGCTGCTCGACCACCGCATGCGGGACAACTTCATCGCGGGGGTCGCCGAGCGGACGCAGCTGCCCGAGGTGGAGTCGCCGGTGACGCCGGGCGCGGGCGGGGAGCACACCGTCAGCGCCGGGTTCCTGACCGTGCCGGCGGCCCGGCTGGCGGAGGAGGGCGAGTACGACCTGCTGCTGGAGGAGTGCTTCGGCCCGGTCACCGTCGTGGCCCGCTACGACTCCGAGGACGAGGTCAAGGGCGTGCTGTCCCGGCTGCCGGGCAACCTGACGGCGACGGTCCAGCTGTCCGAGGAGGAGGCGGCCGGGCAGGGGCGGGGCGCGGAGATCCTCGCGGACCTCACGCCGCTCGCCGGACGCGTCCTGGTGAACGGGTGGCCGACGGGCGTCGCCGTCGCTCCGGCCCAGCACCACGGCGGTCCGTACCCGGCGACCACCTCCACGTCCACCTCCGTGGGCGGGACCGCCATCGAGCGGTGGCTGCGGCCGGTGGTGTACCAGAACGCCCCCGAGGCGCTGCTGCCGCCCGAGCTGCGCGACGACAACCCGCTCGGCCTGCCCCGGCGCTTCAACAACCACCTCGAACGCTGAACACCCCCTGCCCGTAGGGAGAAAGGGAGCTGGGAAACTCTGAGCATGGACATGGAACTTCCCGAACTCCCTTTCCCGCTGCGCACCTACGGCCCCGACGGCAACTGGTCCTACGAGGGCGGTGTCCTCACCGGATGGGCCGGGCCCCGGCAGGACCGGTTCGTGCCGCCCACCGGGGAGGCGCTGGAGCCCGCCTCCGACGCGCCCCGGCTGCTCGGGGCCCCCGAGGGGGACTTCCAGCTCATCGCGCGGGTCACCGTGGGGTTCAACGGCGCCTTCGACGCGGGGGTGCTGTACGTCCACGTCGGCGAGCGGGCGTGGGCCAAGCTCTGCCTGGAGTACTCCCCGAACGTGCCCACCGTCTGCACGGTGGTCACCCGGGGACACTCCGACGACGCCAACTCCTTCCCGGTGGACGGCAGTTCGGTCTGGCTGCGGGTGAGCAGGACCGGGCGGGCGTTCGCCTTCCACGCCTCCCGGGACGGCGAGCGCTGGACCTTCGTGCGGCTGTTCACGCTGGGCGAGGAGAAGGAGACGGGCGCGGCCCTGGTCGGCTTCATGGCGCAGGCGCCGATGGGGGAGGGGTGCGTGGTCACGTACGACCACCTGGAGTTCCGCCCGAGCTGGCCGGACGACCTGCGCGACGGAAGCTGAGGCGGGCGTCACCGCGAGCGCGGAGTGACGTGCGTCCGGCCGGGTGGCGGCCGGCCGGGCGACCGCGGACCGGGTGATCCCGGCGCCGGGGAATGAACCGAGCTGCTTGAACGTTCACGCACCCGGCGGAGAGAGCCTCCGCGCGGAGGGCGTCGCCGTCCCCGGACGGTCGTGTCCCCGGACGGGTCGCGTCCGTCGGACGGACGCGTACCCCGCAGGTCGCGTCCCCGGACGCCTCCGCAGCCGTACGACCTGGAGAGAGCCGAGACATGCGCGTCGAGATCTGGAGCGACATCGCCTGCCCCTGGTGCTACGTGGGCAAGGCCCGCTTCGAGAAGGCGCTCGAGGCCTTCCCGCACCGGGACGAGGTCGAGGTGGTGCACCGCTCCTTCGAGCTGGACCCGGGGCGCGCCAAGGACGACGTCCAGCCCGTGATCACCATGCTGACCAGGAAGTACGGCATGAGCGAGGCCCAGGCCCAGGCCGGTGAGGAGAACCTCGGCGCGCAGGCGGCCGCCGAGGGCCTCGCCTACCGCACCCGGGGCCGGGACCACGGCAACACCTTCGACATGCACCGGCTGCTGCACTTCGCCAAGGAGCGGGGCCGGCAGGACGCGCTGATCCAGATCCTGTACCGGGCGAACTTCGCCGAGGAGCGGTCCGTCTTCAGCGAGGGCGACGAGCGGTTGGTGGAGCTGGCCGTCGAGGCCGGTCTCGACGCCGACGCCGTCCGCCGGGTGCTCGCCGACCCGGCCGCCTACGCCGACGAGGTCCGCGCCGACGAGCGGGAGGCCGCCCGGCTCGGCGCCAACGGCGTGCCGTTCTTCGTCCTCGACCGCACGTACGGCGTCTCCGGTGCCCAGCCCGCCGAGGTCTTCGCGCAGGCGCTGACCCAGGCGTGGGGCGAGCGCTCGCCGCTGAAGCCGGTCGAGCAGCGGGACGCGGAGGCCTGCGGGCCGGACGGGTGCGCGGTCCCGCAGCACTGAGCGCCCCGGCGCGGGCCTGCGGCGCGGGCGGGAGCGCGGGCGGCGGCGCCCACATATAAGCGTTCCTTAGGGGAATCACGTAAGAATCCGCAATGGACTTCTACTTCTCCGGGCCGCACAGTGGATCCATGGAGACCACGGAGAGCACGGGACGCACGGAGACCTTCGAGACCCTCGTCCGCGCCGAGTTCGCCCCGAAGACCACCTACCTCAACACGGCGAGCAATGGCCTGCTCCCGGCCCGTACCGTCGCCGCCCTGCACGAGGCGGCGCTGCTGCGGGCCGAGGGCAGGCCGCTGACCGCGCTGTACGAGGACGTGGAGGCCTGCCGGGCCGCGTACGCCCGGCTCGCCGGCGTCCCGGCCTCCCGGGTGGCGGTCGGCGCCTCGGTCGCCGCGCACACCGGGGTCATCGCCGCCTCGTTGCCCGCGGGCGCCGAGGTGCTCACCGCCGAGGACGACTTCACCTCCGTCCTCAACCCCTTCCACGTCCGCGGCGACCTCAAGGTCCGCACGGTCCCGCTGGAGCGGATCGCCGAGTCCGTCCGCCCCGGCACGGCGCTCGTCGCGGTCAGCGCCGCCCAGTCCGCGGACGGGCGGATCGCCGACCTGCCCGCCCTGCGCGAGGCGGCCCGCGCCCACGGGGCGCGCACGTACGTCGATTTCTCCCAGGCCGCCGGCTGGCTGCCGATGGACGCCGGCGCCCACGACTTCACCGCCTCGGTCTCCTTCAAGTGGCTGCTCGGACCGCACGGCACGGCCTTCCTCGTGGTCCCGGAGGACTTCGGGGGACTGACACCGCTGCTCGCGGGCTGGGTCGCGGCGGAGAGGCCGTGGGACAGCTGCTACGGGCCGGTGGCCGAACTCGCCCACTCCGCACGGCGGTTCGACGTGACCCACGCCCTGTTCACCCTGGCGGGCCTGCGCCGCTCCCTCGACCTGATCGAGGAACTCGGCGTCGACGCCGTCCACGCCCACGACCTGGCCCTCGCCGACCGGTTCCGGGCCGGGCTCGCGGCCCTGGGCCACGAGCCCGTGCCCGCCCCCGGCTCGGCGATCGTCTCCGTGCCCGGACTCGGTCACCGCCAGCCCGAGCTGGGCCGGGCGGACATCGAGGTCTCCGACCGCGCCGGCAACCTGCGCGCGGCCTTCCACCTGTACAACACGACCGCGGACGTGGACCGCCTGCTGGACGTGCTGTCGGGCTGACGCACGACCGGGCCGGGGCCTCCCGTCCCGCAAGGGGAGGCCCCGGCCCGGCGGTCGGGGGCGGCTGCCCGGCCGGGCGCTACCGCACCGGGGTGAAGTCCCTGGCGCCGATGAACTCGGGCCTGCGCACGGGCGCCGCGAACGGCTCGACCGCCGCGTTCTCCACGCTGTTGAACACGATGAAGACGTTGCTGCGCGGGAACGGCGTGATGTTGTCGCCCGACCCGTGCATGCAGTTGCAGTCGAACCAGGTCGCCGAACCGGCCCGGCCGGTGAACAGCTTGATGCCGTACTCGGAGGCCATCGCGGTCAGCGCCTCGTCGGAGGGCGTGCCCGCGTCCTGCATCTGCAGCGACTTCTTGTAGTTGTCCTTCGGCGTGGCGCCGGCACAGCCGAGGAACGTCTTGTGCGAGCCCGGCATGATCATCAGGCCGCCGTTGGTGTCGTGGTTCTCGGTCAGCGCGATCGAGACGGACACCGTCCGCATCCGGGGCAGCCCGTCCTCGGCGTGCCAGGTCTCGAAGTCGGAGTGCCAGTAGAACCCGGAGGCGCCGAAGCCCGGCTTGACGTTGATCCGCGACTGGTGGACGTACACGTCCGAGCCCAGGATCTGCCGGGCCCGGCCGACGACCCGCTCGTCGCGCACGAGCCTCGCGAAGACCTCGCTGATCCGGTGCACCTCGAAGACGGACCGGATCTCCTGGGACTTCGGCTCGACGATGGACCGCTCGTCGGCCCGGATCGCCGGGTCGGCCACCAGGCGGTCCAGCTCCTGCCGGTAGACGGCGACCTCGTCGTCGGTGAGGAGCTGGTCGACGGCGACGAAGCCGTCACGCTCGAAGGAATGCAGGTCGAGCGGCTCGAACGGGCCGGGCGCGTCGGGGGCGCCCCAGACGACCGGGTCCTGGCGCGGGACGGTCACCTCGGTGGCGCCGCGGCTGGGGTAGAGGTCGGGGAAGGCGGTCGCGGCGGGGGCGGCGGTCGCGGTGGTCAGGTGAGTGGTCATGGGGATCTCACACCTCCTCGGGCTCGGTGAGCAGCGGGTAGACGCCGTTCTCGTCGTGGTCCTCGCGTCCCGTCACGGGCGGGTTGAACACGCAGAGGCAGCGGAAGTCCTCCTTGACGCGCAGCGTGTGCCGCTCGTGTCCGTCGAGGAGGTACATGGTCCCGGGCGTGATGGTGTACGTCCGCCCGGTCTCGTGGTCGGTCAGGTCGGCCTCGCCCTCGACGCAGACGACGGCCTCGACGTGGTTCGCGTACCACATCGACGTCTCGGTGCCCGCGTAGAGGACCGTCTCGTGGAGGGAGAAGCCGACCCTCTCCCGGGCGAGGACGATGCGTTTGCTCTCCCAGGTGCCGGACGCCGCCTTCACATGCCGGTCGGTGCCTTCGATGTCCTTGAACGAACGGACGATCACAGTGGTGTACTTCCTCCTGACTAGACGGTTTCCCGGATGGCGCGGGCGAGGACGCTCAGGCCCTCGTCCAGCTCCTCCGGGGTGATGGTGAGAGCGGGCAGCAGCTTGACGACCTCGCTCTCCGGCCCGGACGTCTCGACCAGCAGCCCGAGTTCGAAGGCGCGCCGCGCCACCCGTCCGGCCCGCGCCTTGTCGTGGAACTCCAGGCCCCACACCAGGCCGCGGCCCCGGTACTCCTTGATGTCGGCGAGGTTCTCCTCGGTGATCGAGATCAGCGCCCGCTCGACCTGCTCACCGCGCTCGCGGGTCTGCTTCTCCATGGCGGAGCCGTCGGCCCAGTACGTCTCCAGCGCGGCGGTGGCGGTGACGAAGGCCGGGTTGTTGCCGCGGAAGGTGCCGTTGTGCTCGCCCGGCTCCCACACGTCGAGCTCCGGCTTGAACAGGCACAGCGACATGGGCAGGCCGTAGCCGCTGATGGACTTGGACACGGTGACGATGTCCGGGACGATCCCGGCCTCCTCGAAGGAGAAGAAGGCCCCGGTGCGGCCGCAGCCCATCTGGATGTCGTCGACGATCAGCAGCATGTCCTGGCGCTCGCACAGTCCGGCCAGCGCCCGCAGCCACTCCGGGCGGGCGACGTTGATGCCGCCCTCGCCCTGCACGGTCTCGACGATCACGGCGGCGGGCTTGTTCAGCCCGGACCCCTGGTCCTCGAGCAGCCGCTCGAACCAGAGGAAGTCGGGAACGGTGCCGTCGAAGTAGTTGTCGAACGGCATCGGCGTGCCGTGCACGAGGGGGATGCCCGCCCCGGCCCGCTTGAAGGCGTTGCCGGTGACGGCGAGGGAGCCGAGCGACATCCCGTGGAAGGCGTTGGTGAACGACACGATCGCCTCGCGGCCCTTCACCTTCCGCGCCAGCTTCAGCGCGGACTCCACGGCGTTGGTGCCGGTCGGCCCCGGGAACATGACCTTGTACGGCAGGTCGCGCGGCCGCAGCACCAGGTTCTGGAAGGTCTGCAGGAAGGACCGCTTGGCGACGGTGGACATGTCGAGCCCGTGGGTGACGCCGTCCCGCATCAGATAGTCGAGCAACGCCCGTTTGAGAACGGGGTTGTTGTGACCGTAGTTGAGTGACCCGGCGCCGGCGAAGAAGTCGAGGTACTGGTGGCCGTCCTCGTCGTGCATACGGCTGCCCCGGGCGCGGTCGAAGACGACGGGCCAGCCGCGGCAGTAACTGCGCACCTCGGACTCGACGGTCTCGAAGACGCTGAGATCGGGCTGGGTGATGGTCACGGCGAAACGCTCCTCAAAGCGACGGTGGGGAGGGTGGGGGTCAGGCAGAGGTCAACGGGCCGATGCGGTACAGCACTTCGGGGTCGTGCGGGCCGTCCGGGAAGAGGCTCGCGCCGAACAGCACCTCACGGGTGACGTCCGCCCCGTGCCGGGCGGCGTAGGAGGTGAACAGCCGCTCGGAGGCGGTGTTGCCCGGCGTGATCGTGGTCTCGACGGTGGTGATCGGGCGCTCGGCGGTGAGCCGCGCGGTCAGTCCGTCGAGCAGGGCCGCGGCCAGGCCACGGCCGCGGTACGCGGAGTCGACCGCCACCTGCCAGACCAGCAGGGTGTCCGGGGCCTCCGGGCGGACGTAGCCGGTGACGAACCCGACGGGCTCGCCGTCCTCCGCGCGCGCCACCGCCGAGGTGCCGGCGAAGTCACGGCACCACAGCAGATAGCTGTAGGACGAGTTCAGGTCGAGCTTCCCGGATTCCTTGGCGATACGCCAGAGAGCGGCCCCGTCCGCCACCGAAGGGCGGTCGATCTGCAGGTCTGCTTGTGTGGCAGTCATGCGGATTGAATTTACCGAGGGAAATTAAAAAATGCATGGGGGGAGGGGGTTACGTGAAGGCTGTTCCTGTGTTATTCGCGCGAGCGTGAGGTGGAGGTGACGGTCGGGTGCTATGGGATGATTTATCCGCCAGGAAAGTCGCAAAACGGGCGCGCTGTGGAACGTGTCACATGGTTGAAACCCTCACGAGATCTGCGCGAATCGCGCCTCTCGACGTTCGCGAAATCTTTGCGTTTAGCGCCGGGGAAAGCGGGCAGAAGAGTAACGGAAATCCACCCGCTCGAATTGCTCGTGTATTGCCGTGAATTCAGGCTTCGGTAACCCCGTAGATACGCTCCCGAAGAATGTCCGCATGACCGTTGTGCCGCGCGTACTTCTCGATGAGATGTATCCGCACCACCCCCTGACAACGGCGCGGGCCGCCGGACCGGACCCGCCGCCGGCGGTGCCGTCGCGGAGGTGACACGGCGGCGGCGCCGGGTTCGCCGACCCGGCGCCGCTCACCGAAGACCTGCCGGGGCGTCTACCCCCAGGCCGCGTCCGCGGCCCGCAGCGCGCCCGCCAGGTCCACGTCCAGCCCCTGCTCCGCGAGGGCCGCGCCCAGGGCCGTCAGGCTGCCGCGGACCGCGCCCGGCGTCGCGTCGGCGCCGTAGTGGTTGACCCGGATCATCTCCTTGGCCAGCGCGCCCCCGCCCGCCGAGAGCGGCAGCGCGGGGTCGCTCGCCAGGGCCCGCGCCACCAGCTCCGAGGCCACGGCACCCGACGGGGAGCGCAGGGTCGTGGCGACCGGAGCCGCCTCGGCCGCGTCGTACACGTACGGCTCCAGACCGCCCCCCAGCGCCGTCGCGCCCGCGCGGGTCGCCGCGGCGGCGGACGCGTGCCGGGCCATCACCTTCTCCAGGCCCTCCGCCTCGATGCGCTCCAGGCACGCCTCCAGCGCCAGCATCTCCAGCTGCGCCGGCGCGTGCAGCAGCGTCCTGCGGCCGCCGTCGACCCACCGCTCCTTCCAGTCGAGGAGGGAGAGGTACGAGCGGCGCGGCGCGCCCGGGTTCGCGGCCATCCGGGCCCACGCGCGCTCGCTCACCGACACCGCCGACACGCCTGCCGGGCCGCCCATCGCCTTCTGCGCGCCGATCACGCACAGGTCCACGCCCCACGCGTCCGGCAGCACCGGCTCGGCCCCCACGGAGGCGACCGCGTCCAGGTAGAACAGCGCGCCGTGCTCCTTCACCGCCTCGCCGATCTCGGCGACGGGGTTGGTGTTGCCGGTGGCCGCCTCCGCGTGCACCAGGGACACGAAGTCGATCTCCGGGTGCTCGGCGAAGGCCTGGTGGATCTGCCCGGCGCCGACCGCCGTGTGGAAGGGCACCGCCAGGTCGATCACCGTGGCGCCGCAGTCCCGCAGCCAGTCGCCGAAGGTCTGCCCGTACGGACCGGTGATGACGTTCAGCGCCGTGGTGCCGGGACCGGCCGTCGCCCGGATCGCGCCCTCCAGCGGCAGCAGCGCCTCGCCCTGCATGATCACGACGTTCTGTTCGGTGCTCAGCAGGCGCGCCACGCGGTCCTCGATCGACGCGAAGTGGGCGGCACTCAGCGGAGTCAGGTCCAGGAACGGGTGTGTCACGGCGGTGCTCTCTTCACTCACGGGGTAGAGGTGACGAGAGTAACCGGGATGTGTCTCCTTGCTCCGACGGCGACTTCGTAGGTCGAAGGGCTCCCGAACCATCGGTTTGGTTTGAGAGACTCAAACCTCTCCTTATAATCGGAACCCACAGTTCTCTTACAGGAAGGCCCGCCGTGAACACGCTCCCCGGGCGCCGGACCCGCATCCTGGCCGCCACCACCGCGACGGCCGGGCTGCTGCTCGTGGCTGCCTGCACGTCCAGCGACGACGGCGGCAGCGGCTCCAAGACCGCGGCCGGTGGTGTCGAGCTCGTCAAGGCCGGGCAGCTCACCACCTGCACCCACCTGCCGTACCCGCCCTTCCAGTCGGAGATCGACGGCAAGGTCCAGGGCTTCGACGTCGCCCTCGTCGACCTGGTCGCCGAGGACCTGGGCGTGAAGCAGGAGATCCTCGACACCCCCTTCGAGAACTTCAAGACGGGCGCCTTCCTCAACTCCGGCGAGTGCGACCTGGCCGCCGCCGGCATGACCATCACCGAGGAGCGCAAGAAGAACGTCGACTTCTCCGACCCGTACTTCGACGCCACCCAGGCCGTCCTGGTCGACAAGAAGGCCGGCGTGACCTCCCTCGCCGACGTGAAGTCCAAGAAGGTCAAGCTCGGCGCCCAGGCCCAGACCACCGGCGAGGACTACGTGACGAAGCAGGGCTTCGACCCGGTCTCCTTCGAGTCCTCCGACGCCGTCCTCAACGGCCTGCGCACCGGCCAGGTCAAGGCCGTCGTCATCGACTACCCGGTCGTCCAGGGCTGGCTGAAGGACAAGGCCAACGCCGGCGCCTTCGAGGTCGTCGACAACCTCAACACCGGTGAGCAGTACGGCTTCACCGTGAAGAAGGGCAACACCGAGCTCGTCTCCGCCATCAACAAGGCGATCGCCGACGCCAAGGCCGACGGCACGTACAAGAAGCTGTACGAGCAGTGGATCGGCCCCTACGACGCGTCCGCGGCCTCTCCGTCCGCCTCATGAGTGAGGACACGAAGCTCGGGACACCACCCCGCCGCAAGGGGCTGACCCGCCGCCAGAAGCGCGGCGTCTCGCGCGGCGTCCAGTACGCCGTCTTCGTCGCCGCCGTGATCGCCTTCGCGGTCTCGGCGGACTGGGACCGGCTGCAGAACCAGTTCGCGCAGGCCGACATCGCCGAGCAGATGTTCCCGGACGTCATCACGCTGGCGCTGAAGAACACCGTGCTCTACACGCTGTCCGGCTTCGCCGTCGGGCTGGCCCTCGGCATGGTCATCGCGCTGATGCGGCTGTCGTCCGTGGGGCCCTACCGCTGGCTCGCCGGCGTCTACATCGAGATCTTCCGCGGTCTGCCCGCCCTGCTGATCTTCATCTTCATCGGCGTGGCCGTGCCGCTGGCGTTCCCGGGGACCGAGATCGTCGGCGGCACCTACGGAAAGGTCGCCCTCGCGCTCGGCCTGGTGGCGGCGGCCTACATGGCGGAGACGATCCGCGCGGGCATCCAGGCGGTCCCGAAGGGCCAGATGGAGGCGGCCCGCTCCCTGGGCTTCTCCCCGGCCCGCGCGATGGTCTCGATCATCATCCCGCAGGCCTTCCGCATCATCCTCCCGCCGCTCACCAACGAGCTGGTGCTGCTGTTCAAGGACTCCTCCCTGGTGCTGTTCCTCGGTGTCACCCTGGAGGAGCGCGAACTGTCCAAGTACGGCCGTGACCTGGCCAGTACGACCGCCAACTCCACGCCGATCCTCGTCGCCGGCCTGTGCTACCTGCTGGTCACGATCCCGCTCGGCTTCGTCGTGCGCCGTATGGAGGCGAAGGCCCAGGAGGCCGTGAAATGAGCCGACCGGAGATCGCCGTACGCGGCCTGCACAAGTCCTTCGGGGAGAACGAGGTCCTGCGCGGCATCGACCTGGAGATCGGCCAGGGCGAGGTCGTCTGCGTCATCGGCCCCTCGGGCTCGGGCAAGTCGACGCTGCTCCGCTGCGTGAACCTCCTCGAGGAGCCGACCAGGGGCCAGGTCTTCGTGGGCGGCACCGAGCTCACCGACCCCGACGTCGACATCGACGCCGTACGGCGCCGGATCGGCATGGTCTTCCAGCAGTTCAACCTCTTCCCGCACCTGACGGTGACCGAGAACCTGACCCTGCCGCAGCGCCGGGTGCTCCGGCGGGACAAGGCGCGGGCCGCGAGGGTGGCCGCCGAGAACCTGGAACGCGTCGGCCTGTCCGAGAAGGCGGACGCCTACCCGTCCTCCCTCTCCGGCGGCCAGCAGCAGCGGGTCGCCATCGCCCGCGCCCTCGCGATGGGTCCCGAGGTGATGCTGTTCGACGAGCCGACGTCGGCACTGGACCCGGAACTGGTGGGCGACGTCCTCGCGGTCATGCGCATGCTCGCCCGGGACGGCATGACGATGATGGTCGTCACCCACGAGATGACCTTCGCGCGCGAGGTCGCCGACCGGGTCGTCTTCATGGACGGCGGCGTGATCGTCGAGGACGGCACCCCCGAGCAGGTCATCGGCGACCCCCGGCACGAACGCACCCGCCACTTCCTGTCGAGGCTGCTCGACCCGGCGATGGCGGAGGTGGAGGAGGAGAGGTCCGACCAGGTGGGCGGCGGCGCCTGACCGAGAGCTCCGGACAAAAGGGGAGTCCGATCAGCTCGCGGCGTCCGGTGCGTGCGATCGCAAGGCGCCGGAAGGCCCTCGCAGCGGAGCTACCAGGGCCTTCCGGCAACGCGGCGAGCGTGTGTGCCGGACGCCGCGAGCCGGGCCCCTTTTGCTCGGGGCTCTAAGGTGCGGTACATGAGCGATGAGCCGGTGCTGCACGTGAAGGGCCGGGTCCTGGTGGGCCCGGAGGACGTCCGCGACGACCTGTGGATCGTCGACGGCAGGATCACCTACGACCGTCCCGCCGCCGCGCGTGACGTGCGCACGGTGGAGGGCTGGGCGCTGCCCGGTCTGGTCGACGCCCACTGTCACGTCGGCCTGGGCGCGCACGGCCCGGTCGACAGGGACGAGGCGGAGAAGCAGGCCCTGTCGGACCGGGACGCCGGGACACTGCTGATCCGCGACGCGGGTTCGCCCTCCGACACCCGCTGGATCGACGACCGCGAGGACCTCCCGAAGATCATCCGGGCGGGCCGGCACATCGCCCGCACCCGCCGCTACATCCGCGGCTACGCGCACGAGATCGAGCCGGAGGACCTGGTCGCCCACGTCGCCCGGGAGGCCCGGCGCGGCGACGGCTGGGTCAAGCTGGTCGGCGACTGGATCGACCGTGAGGCGGGCGACCTGTCGGCCTGCTGGCCCCGGGACGCCGTCGAGGCGGCGATCACGGAGGCCCACCGCCTGGGCGCGCGGGTCACCGCCCACTGCTTCTCCGAGGACTCCCTCCAGGACCTGGTGGAGTCGGGCATCGACTGCATCGAACACGCGACGGGGCTGACGGACGACCTGATCCCGCTGTTCGCCTCGCGCGGCGTGGCGATCGTCCCCACCCTGGTGAACATCGCCACCTTCCCGAAGCTGGCCGCCGGCGGCGAGTCCAAGTACCCCCGCTGGTCCACCCACATGCGCCGCCTCCACGCCCGCCGTTACGACACCGTCCGCAACGCCTACGACGCCGGCATCCCGGTGTACGTCGGCACGGACGCGGGCGGCACCCTGCCGCACGGCCTGGTGGCGGAGGAGGTCGCGGAACTCGTGACGGCGGGGATCCCCCCGGTGGACGCCCTGTCGGCGACGACCTGGTCGGCCCGCGCGTGGCTGGGCCGCCCCGGCCTGGACGAGGGCGCGGCGGCGGACCTGGTGGTGTACGAACGGGACCCCCGCACGGACGTACGCGTACTGGGGGCCCCCTCACGGGTGGTGGTGAACGGGCGGGTCGTGGGGTGAGCCGCGGGGACGGGACGGTCTCCGGACGCTGAACGGCGACTCGAAAGCGTGCGCGGATGCGCCACGATGGGGTGAACTCCGGTGGGATCGCTGTCGAACGACCGATGGGGCGACATCCTTTCGAGGTCCCGAGATTGTTCTCCCTGGGGGTCCCACCACCGTGAACGGCAACAACTTCCGCATGCCCGCACGCCGTTGCGCCACCGTCGTCGCGGCCACGGCCCTGGTCGCCGGGCCCGCGGCCCTGGCCGGCGCGAACCGCGCGCACGCGACCGACGAGGGGCGTGCCGACGCCGTCGTGCTGCGCACCGGCCTCGACGTGGCGTTGCTCGACAAGAGCGTGAACGTGCCGCTCACCGCCTCCCTCAACGAGGTCCGGGCGCCGGGCAGCGCGCGGCGGACGGCGCTGACGGTCGCGCTCGACGGTGTCGACGGCGGCCGTCCGGCCGACGTGCTGCGCGCCGACGTGGCCGAGGCGACGGCGACGGTGACGGACGGCAAGGCCGAGGCCTCCACCCGGCTCGCCCACGCCCGGCTGCACGTCCCCGGCATGCCGTCGCTGTCGGTCGTCGAGCTCGAGGGGGTCTCCTCGAAGGCCGTCTGCGAGGCGGGGAAGGCGCCGGTGGCCTCCTCGAACCTGCTCGGCCCGGTGACGGTCCTCGGCAAGCGGGTGTCGCTCTCCGTCGGCGGGCCGAGCGAGGTGAAGGTGCCCGGGGCGGGCGAGGTGCGGCTCGACCTGTCGCAGCGGGCGACGACCTCCCGCACGGCCGCGGCCACGGCCCTGGAACTCACCGTCTCCGTGAACCCGTTGAAGCTGAACGTCACCGAGGTGACCGGCACGGTGACGGTGGCGCGGGCGACGTGCGAGGCGCCCGCGGTGGAGGCGGCGGTGGAGCCGGCGCCGGCGAGCGCTCGGCCGGGCGGTGCGATCGAGCCGCAGGGCGCCCCCGCCGAGTCCGGCCTCGCGGTGACGGGCGGCGGATCGGCGACTCCGTACGCCGCTGGTACCGCGGTCGCCCTGCTGGCGATGGGCGGGGGAGCGGTGGCGCTGGCGCGGCGACGGGGCCGGACGGGGGGCTGACGAGGCGCTCCCCACCGCCGCCCCGGCCCGTCCTCGGGCTGCGCTCTCAGACCGCCTGCCCGGCCGGTCCTCGGGACCCCTTGGATCCCCTGCCCGGCCGGTCTTCGTGGGTCCGCTCTCGGATCCCTGCCCGGCCGGTCCCGGGGTTGCGCTCTCAGACCGTGCCCGGACGGTCCTTCGGCCCCTCAGGCCTGCCCGGCCGGTCCTGGGGCTCCGCCCCCGAACCCCCTGCCCCGGCCGGTCCGTGGGGCCCGCTCCCGGACCCCCGGCCCAGGGCCCGGGACGACAAGGGCAGGGCGGCCGGGGCGGCGCCCCCCGCTCAGCGGGACGCCAGCGCCAGTGCCTGGTCCAGGGCCTGGAGGAACCGGTTCACCGTGCTGCGGTCCCGCACCGCGAGCCGCAGCCACTCCTCGCCCAGCCCGGGGAAGGTGTCTCCCCGGCGGACGGCGAAACCCAGGGTGCGCAGATGGTGCCGGACAGCCGCCGCCCGCGGCAGCCGTACCAGGACGAAGGGCCCCTCCGCGGGCTCGACGACCCGCAGCCCGTCGGAGGCGAACTCCGCGAGCCCCGCCACCAGGTGCGCCCGGTCCGCGGCCACCCGGTGCGCCGCGTGGGCGGCCTCGGCCAGCGCCCGCGGCGACACGCACGCCTGCGCCGCGGCCAGCGCCGGCGTGGAGACCGGCCACAGCGGCTGGGCCCGCTCCAGCTCGGCGATCGTGTCGGGGGCGGCGAGGACGTAGCCGATGCGCAGCCCGGCCAGCCCCCACGTCTTGGTCAGGCTGCGCAGGACCACCAGGCCGGGCACGTCCGTCCGGCCGGCCAGCGCCTCGCGCTCACCCGGCACCGCGTCCATGAACGCCTCGTCGACCACCAGCGTCCGCCCGGGACGGGCCAGTCCGGTGAGGACACCGGCCGGGTGCAGCACCGACGTCGGGTTCGTCGGGTTGCCGACCACCACCAGGTCGGCGTCCTCCGGCACGTCCCCCGGAGCCAGCCGGAAACCGTCCGCCTCCCGCAGCAGCACCCGTTCGACCGCGTGCCCGGCGTCCCGCAGCGCCGCCTCCGGCTCCGTGAACTGCGGGTGCACCACCACCGCCCGCCGGGTCCTCAGCGCGCGCGCCAGCAGCACGAACGCCTCCGCCGCACCCGCCGTCAGCAGGACCCGCTCGGCCGGCAGCCCGTGCCGCGCCGCCACCGCCGCCCGCGCCGCCCGCCCGTCCGGGTAGGCGGCGAGACCGGCCAGGGAGGCGGCGATGTGCTCGCGCAGCCACTCCGGAGGCGTGTCCGCGCGGACGTTGACCGCGAGGTCGACCAGCGCCGACCCGTCGTCGCGTATCTCCGCGTCACCGTGGTGGCGCAGGTCGTGCCCGTCAGTGTGCATGGGAGTGCGCGTGCCCTCCGTGGTGGTGGTGACCGTTCCCGTGGTGATGGTGGCCGTCGTCGTCGGGGTGGAAGTGCGGCTGCTGCGGCAGCCCCACCTTGTCCTCGAAGCCCGGCAGCGCGATGCGGTACACGCACGAGTCGCAGTTCATCCGCAGATCGCCCTTGACGGCCTCCTCGTACCGCTCCATCACCAGGTCCAGCAGCTCCGGCTCGGGCCCGATGACGTCCGCCGAGAGCACCTCGGTCTCCGGGTGCGCGGCCGCCCAGCCCTCGGTCTGCTGCCGCACCCGGTCCGGCAGGATTCCGGTGAACAGGAAGTAGGGCAGGACGACGATCCGCCGCGCGCCCAGACGCACACACCGGTCGAGCCCGCTCGGCACGTCCGGCGCCGCCAGCGACACGAACGCCGTCTCCACCCCCGCGTATCCGCGCCCCTCCCACAGCAGCCGGGCCGCCTTGTACACCTCGGCGTTGGCGTCCGGGTCGGTCGAGCCGCGCCCGACCAGCAGCACGGTCACGTCCGACCGGTCGTCGGGCGTGCGCCCGGCCCCGCCCAGCGCCTCGTCCAGCCGTCGCTCCAGCACGCTCAGCAGCGCCGGGTGCGGGCCGAGCGGACGCCCGTAGGTGTACGAGATCCCCGGGTGCCGCTCCTTCTCGCGGGCCAGCGCCGCCGGGATGTCCCCCTTGGCGTGCCCGGCGGACACCAGCATCAGCGGTACGGCGGCGAACCGCCGTACGCCCCGTTCCACCAGTTCGGTGACGGCCTCGCCGAGCGGCGGCGGGGACAGCTCGATGAAGCCGCCCGCGACGGGCAGTTCGGGGTGGCGGCGCCCCAGTTCCCGGACGAAGTCACGGAACGCCTCGGCACCGGCGTCGTCCCGGGTGCCATGGCCGGCGATGAGCAGAGCGGGCGGCGGGGTGGTCACGAAGTCTCCTCGGAATGCGGAACGGGGTGGTATAGGAGGGCGTTGAGCGCGGCGGCGGCGACCGCCGACCCGCCCTTCTCGGACACGTTGCTCACGGCGGGCAGCCCGCTCTCCCGCAACGCGGCCTTGGACTCGGCCGCGCCGACGAAGCCGACGGGCAGACCGATGACGAGCGCGGGGGAGGCGTCGAGCGTCAGCAGCTCCTCCAGGGCGGTGGGCGCACAGCCGATCACCCACAGGGCGCCGGGCCCGACCTCCTCGTACGCGAGCCGGACCGCGTGCGCCGAACGGGTCAGCCCGGGGCCGGACTCGGCGTCCTTCAGACGGCAGACGGTCTCGCGACGGGTGATGCCGGCCGCGACCATCTCCACGTCCACCACGACGGGCGCCCCGGCGTGCAGCGCGGCGTGCGCCGCGACCAGGTCCGCCTCGTCCATCACGAGATCGCTCGCGTACTCCAGGTCGGCGGCGGAGTGGATGACCCGCTCCACCACCGCCCGGGTCAGCGGCGGGAAGTGCGCGGTGTCCAGACGGGCCCGCAGCCGCCGGAAGGACTCCTGCTCGATCGGGTGGACCACACGGTTCACTTGGGCTCCTCCTGCCAGCGGTAGCCGCGCGGCGTCACCATGCGCCCCGCGATGGTCCGGGTCGCGGTGTTGCCCACCGTCACGACCGTCATCATGTCGACCGTCGCCGGGTCCAGGCCGGCCAGCGTCGTCACCCGGCTCGACCCGTCCGGCCGCGAGGCGTTGCGCACGACACCCACCGGAGTCGACGGCTCCCGGTGCTCGGCGAGGATCGCCAGCGCCTTCGGCAGCTGCCAGTCACGGCCCCGGCTGCGCGGGTTGTAGAAGGTCACCACGATGTCGGCCTCGGCCGCCGCCCGCACCCGCCGCTCGATGACCTCCCACGGCGTGTGCAGGTCGGACAGGCTGACCGACACGTGGTCGTGGCCCAGCGGCGCGCCCAGGAGCGCGGCGGCGGCCAGCGCGGCGGTCACCCCCGGCACCCCGACCACGTCGATGTCGTCGGAGGCCTCGGCGAGCGCGGGCGACGCCATGGCGTACACGCCCGCGTCCCCGCTGCCGATCAGCGCGACGGCCTGCCCCTTGCGCGCCTCCGCGACGGCCGTGCGGGCCCGCTCCTCCTCGGCCCCGAGTCCCGACTCCAGGATCCGGGTACCGGGGCGCAGCAGGTCACGGATCTGGTCGACGTACTGGTCGAGCCCGACCAGCACCGCGGCACGCTCCAGCTCCGCCTTCGCGCGCGGCGTGAGCAGATCGCGGGCGCCCGGCCCGAGCCCGACCACCGCGAGCCGCCCGCGCCCCGGACGCCGTACGACCGCGCAGGTCGCCATGGCGGGCCGGCCATCCGCGCGCTCCGACTTCCGCTTCGGCACGAGGAGTTCGCCGCCGCGCACCAGCGCCGCGGCCTCCGCGACGGACGGTGTGCCGACGGCGGCGAGGGGTGCGTCGGACGGGTTCGGCACCTCTACGGCGGCCAGCTCCCCGGCGGAGTACGTCACCACGGGCACGCCGAGCCGGGAGGCGGCCGCGAGAACGCCGGGCTCGTCCGCCTTCGCGTCGACGGTGGCGAGCTCGGCCACGGCGGCCGCGGACAGCCCCGCCTCCCGCAGGGCACCCTCGATCACGTCGAGCACTTCCCCGGCCGGGGCTCCCTTGGACGCACCGACCCCGACCACCAGGGACGGCGGCCGCAGCAGGACCTCGTGGGCGCCGGGCTCCACCGCCCGGTCCGTCACCCGCACGGTGTACGTCCCCCGGTCCCGGTCCGGGCCGGCGAACGGCAGCGGCGGCAACGGCCAGGCCACCTCGGTCTCGAGCGCGACCGGCTCCCCGTCCAGCAGGGCCCGCGTCACCCCGGCGACATCTCCCTCCACGGGCAGTCCGAGGGTGTCCAGGCCGGGGATGCCGACGGCGTCCGTCGCCGTCGTCACCACGGGCTCGGCGCCCAGCACCCCGCCCACGGCACGGGCCAGTTCGTTGGCGCCGCCGCCGTGCCCGCCGACCAGCGAGACAGCGAACCGCCCGGCCTCGTCGACGCACACCACACCCGGATCGGACGCCTTGTCGTCCAGCAGCGGCGCGAGGAGCCGTACCACGGCCCCCGTCGCCAGGAAGCACACGAGCTGCTCGCACTCCGCGAACGCCCGCCGTACGGCGTCCCCGACAGGACCGTCGTACACGCGCGTGCGGTCCGGCCACGCCGCGGCCAGCCGGTCCCGCGCCGCCGCCCCCGCCGCGGTGGCGGAAATGAGGCCGATCACTGAGCAACTCCTTCTACGTCGCAGGCCGGGGGCCGGACGCCCCACAGCAGGAAAACGGGATTGGTGGCCGCCAGCCGGGTCACGTCCCCCGGCAGCGGCGCGAGCCGCGAGGACTGCAGCAGCACGCCGTCGCAGTCGAACCCGGCGTCGGTGAGGGCGGCCCGCGCCGCCGGCACCCGGTCCAGCGCGGCCATGGCGACGACCACGGACCGCCGGGCCCGCCGCGCGCACACCCCGACGATGTCGGCGAGCTCCCGCCCGCCGCCCCCGACGAACACGGCGTCCGGATCGTCGAGCCCGGCCAGCGCCTGTGGCGCCTCCCCGTGCACCACGTGCACGTCGACCCCGTGCGCGTCGGCGTTGGCGCGGATCCGCGCGACACCGTCCCCGGCCTTCTCGACCGCGCTGACGGCGGCCCCCAGCCGGGCGCACTCCACGGCCACGGACCCCGACCCGGAGCCGACGTCCCAGACCAGGTCGCCGATCCGCGGGCCCAGCCGGGCCAGCGCCAGCGCCCGCACCTCGAACTTGGTGATCATCGAGTCGCGGTGGGCGAAGTCCGCCTCGTCCAGCGCCCATCCGGCGGGCCGGCGCGCCGGCCCCGCGAGGGTGCGCACCGGACCGAGCAGCCGCGCCTCGTCCAGGCACAGCACCACACTCACCGCCGCGCCCCAGTCCCGGTCCGCGGCCTCGGCCGGGGTGACCCGCTCGACGCGCTCGCGCTCGGGGTCGCCCAGTGCGGACGCGACGACGAGGACCCGCCCGGGGGCGGTCCGGGCGAGCGCGGCACCCAGTTCGGCGGGGCCCGACCCGGGCCCGGTCAGCACGGCGACCTTCGGATGCGCCCGGCACACGTGGACGGCCGTCCGCGGATCCCGCCCGTGCGCGCTGACGACCACGGCGTCGTCCCAGGTCAGTCCGAGCCGGGCGAAGGCGGCGGCCACGGACGACACCCCGGGCCGCACCTCCAGCCGCTCCGCCCCGAACCGTTCGGCCAGCGCCCGCACGATCCCGAAGAACCCGGGATCCCCGGACGCCAGCACGGCCACCGGCCGTTCCTCGACGACGTACTCCTCGATCGCGTCGAGGGCCGGCGCCAGCGGGCCGAGCACGATCCGTCCGGCGCGCGCGGGCAGCACCGCGGCGTCCAGATGCCGGCGCCCGCCGACGACGAGGTCGGCGCCCGCGAGGACGTCCTCGCCCGGCGGCGCCCCGGTCCCCGTCCCGACGACGGTGATCGGACGGCTCACGTACTCGCACCCCGCTCTCGCAGCGCCCTGCGGGCGGCCGGGTCGGCCTTGCGGTAGCCGTGGAAGTGGCCGGGGTGGTACAGGTGCGAGCGGGTGCCGTGCGCGTCGAGGGCCGGGCCGATGAGGAAGAGCGTGTGCTTCCAGAGCTTGTGCTCCTTGACGGTCTCCTCCAGCGTGCCGACCGTGCAGCGCACGACCAGCTCCTCCGGCCAGGTCGCCTGGTAGGCGATGACGACCGGGGTGGCGGTCGGATAGCCGCCCTCCAGCAGCTCCCGCACGAGCTGTCCGCTGCGGGCGGCGGACAGGAAGATCGCCATGGTGGTGCCGTGCCTGGCGAACTCCCGCACCTCCTCCCCGGGCGGCATCGGCGTCTTGCCGCCGCCGAGCCGGGTGAGGATCACGGACTGCGCCACCTCGGGGATCGTCAGCTCCCGCCGGGCCAGCGCGGCGACGGCCGAGAACGAGGACACACCCGGCACGATCTCCGTCTCGATCCCGATCTCGTCACACCGGTCGAGCTGCTCCTGCGTACCGCCCCACAGCGCGGGGTCACCGGAGTGGATCCGGGCGACGCGCAGCCCTTCCACGCGGGCGCGCTCGTACACGGCGACGACGTCCTCCAGGGACATGGTCGCCGAGTCGAGGATCTCGGCACCCTCGCGGGCGTGGTCGAGGACCTCCGCCTGGACCAGGCTCGCGGCCCAGATCACGACGTCGGCCTCGGCGATGGCCCGCGCGGCACGGAACGTCAGCAGGTCGGCGGCACCGGGGCCGGCACCGACGAAGGTCACCTTGCCGGTGGGGGCGTCGGCCATGGGTTCGGGTCCTCTCATGACGGGATGGGGTAAGGGGCCCGGACGGGAACGGCCGGGGCTGGACTGGGGGTGAGCGGGGTCCGGGTGCGGGGGGCCGGGCCCGGAGCGGTCAGGAGCGGGTGCCGGATGCGGGGGGCCGGGGCCGGACGGGTGACGAGCGGCTGCCGGGCGCGCGCGGCCGGGCCCCCACCGGATGTGAGCGCACGGCGGCCGTCCGCGCCCCGCCCCGGGCCGGACACGCGCGGTGGCCGGATGCGCGGGGCCGGGGCCCGATCGGATACGAAGGGCACATGGCGGTGATCGTCGCGCTCGGCGCGTTCCTGATGACGTTGGCCGGCGGCTGGACGGCGCAGCGGGTCACCGACCGCCGCCATCTGGTGCTGGGCCTGGCCGGCGGCCTGATGCTGGGCGTGGTCGGCCTGGACCTGCTGCCGGAGGCCCTGGAGGCGGCCGGCACCGACATCTTCGGCGTTCCGGCCGCCCTGCTGCTGTTCGTCGCGGGCTTCCTCCTCGCCCATCTGGTGGAACGTCTTCTCGCCCACCGTCAGGCCGCGCACGGCGCCGAGGAGGACGACGGCCGTACCCCCGAGGTGGGCCTGACGGCGGCCGCGGCGATGGTCGGCCACAGCGCCATGGACGGCGTGGCGATCGGCGCGGCCTTCCAGGTCGGCGGCGGCATGGGCGCGGCCGTCGCGCTCGCCGTCGTCGCCCACGACTTCGCGGACGGCTTCAACACGTACACGATCACCAGCGTGTACGGGAACGCCCGCCGCAGGGCCCTGATCATGCTGTTCGCGGACGCGGTGGCCCCGGTGGCCGGCGCCGCCTCGACCGTGTTCGTCACGATCCCCGAGCACCTGCTCGGCGCCTATCTCGGTCTGTTCGGCGGCGCGCTGCTGTATCTCGCGGCGGCCGAGATCCTCCCCGAGGCCCACCACACACACCCCGCCCGCTCGACCCTGCTGTGCACGGTAGCGGGCGTGGCGTTCATCTGGCTGGTGGTGGGCCTGGCGGGCTGAGGGGGACGGTCTCACAGCTTGCCGCCCCGTCCGCCGTCACGCCGGGCGGGCGCGATGAGCGTGGAGAGGTAGGGGAGGGGCTCCGCACCGAGGTCGGCGGCGGGCCGGATCGACTGTTCGGGCAGCCCGAGCGCCGCCCCCCACACGGCGTCCCCGATCCGCCCGGTCTCCCGCAGCGCCTCGGCGACCTCGGCGGCCTGCCGCCCGAACTTGTAGGCGACGACGGTGCCCGGCCCGGCCAGCGCGTCCTTCAGCACGGCGGAACCGGCGGTCACGGGCACCAGCGTCAACGGCTCGGTGCCCTCCGTCAGCACCGCCCCCGACCGCGCCGCGAGATCCTGCATGGCGGTGATGCCGGGCACGGTCTCGATGACGGTGCCCGGCACCGACTCCCCGATGGTCTGGGCGAGGTAGGTGAAGGTCGAGTACACGTTGGGATCCCCGATGGTCGCGAACGCGACATGGCCGTGCCGCTCCAGCAACCCCGCGACCCGCTCCCCGGCGGCATCCCAGGCCGCCTCCCGCCGCGCCCGGTCACTGCGCTCGTTGAGCGCGAACACGACCCGGACGACCTTCTCCTCGGGCACGTAGTGCAGGACGGTCGCCTCGGCCCGCCCCCGCTCCCCGGTGTCCATCACGGGTACGACGACGACGTCGGCCGCACGCAGCGCGTTGACGCCCTTGACGGTCACCAGCTCCGGATCACCGGGCCCGACCCCGACTCCGACCAGCCTGCTGCTCATGACGTCCGGCACCTCTCCACGAACCGACGGGCCACACCGGGCTCGGCCGCCCAGTGCGTGTGCAGATAACTCGCGTGCACACCTTGCTGTACAAAACCTTCGAGTCGCCGTCGGGGGGTGCGCACACCCCAGGCGGCGACCTCCCCCGACCCGGGCTCCACCACGGTCCGGTGGAACTCGTGTCCCCGCATCCGCGTCCCGGCCTCGGCGAGCACGCTGTCGCTGACGGCCACGGCGTCCCGATACCCGAGGGTGAGCCGCTCGGACATGCGCGCGGTGACGTCGAGGACCCCGCACATGGGCTGCCCGTCGAGCTCACGGCACAGGTACAGCAGCCCCGCGCACTCGGCGGCGACGGGAGCGCCGCTCTTCGCGAGGGCCGCGACGGCCTCGCGCAGGGGTTCGTTGGCGGACAGCTCGGCGGCGTACACCTCGGGAAACCCGCCGCCGATGACCAGTCCGCGGGTGCCGTCCGGAAGCCGCTCGTCGCGCAGCGGGTCGAACGCAACGACGTCCGCACCGGCGGCGGTGAGGAGTTCGGCGTGCTCGGCGTAGGAGAAGGTGAAGGCGGGACCGCCTGCCATGGCGACTCTCACCTTCGAGTCCGGGCCGGCGGTGTTCGGCCCGTCCGGCGCGTGAGGACCGGGCCCGTCCGGGGCCGACAGCGGGGATCCGGGGGCGGTGGCCCCCGGGATCGGGGCGGTGAGGGAGGGAGGGGGCGAGGAAGCCAGCACCTCAGCCGCGTCCCAGGCCGCGCACGACAGCGCGCCGGCACTCCCCGCCAGCGCGACCAACGCCTCGAGATCGCACCCCGCGCGCACCTGCTCCGCCATGGCGGCGACCGCCTCCACGGCCTGAGCCCGCCGCTCGGCGACCGGCACCAGCCCCAGATGCCGCGACGGCGTACCCACCTGGGCGACCCGCCGCAGCACCCCCAGCACCGGCACCCCGGCCGCGTCCAGCGCCTCCCGCAGCAACGACTCGTGCCGGTCCGACGCGACCTTGTTGAGGATCACGCCCCCGATCCGGACCTCCGGATCCCACGAAGCGAACCCGTGGACCAGCGCAGCCACCGACCGCGACTGCGACGACGCGTCCACCACCAGCACCACCGGCGCCCGCAGCAGCTTCGCCACCTGCGCGGTGGACGCCAGTTCACCCTCCCCCGCGGCCCCGTCGTACAGCCCCATCACGCCCTCGACGACGGCGATGTCGCACCCCCGGGCCCCGTGCCGGAACAGCGGAGCGATCAGCTCCGGCCCGCACAGGTACGCGTCGAGGTTGCGCCCCGCGCGCCCGGTGGCGAGCGCGTGGTACCCGGGGTCGATGTAGTCCGGCCCGACCTTGTGCGGGGACACGGCGAGCCCCCGCGCGCTCAGCGCGGCCATCAACCCCGTGGCGACGGTGGTCTTGCCGCTGCCCGAGGAGGGCGCGGCGACGACCAGCCGGGGCACGGACGAGGACATCACCACTCGATGCCCCTCTGCCCCTTCTGACCGACGTCCATGGGGTGCTTGACCTTGGACATGTCGGTCACGAGGTCGGCGAGGTCGACGAGCTTGTCGGGCGCGTTCCGCCCGGTGATCACGACATGCTGGGTCCCCGGACGGTTCCGCAGCACGTCGATCACCTCATCGGTGTCGACCCACCCCCAGTGCATCGGGTACGCGAACTCGTCCAGCACGTACAGCCGGTACGTCTCGGCGGCGAGGTCCCGCTTGACCTGCTCCCAGCCCTCCCGGGCCTTCTCCTCGTTGTCCATCTGCCGGTCGCGCTGCACCCACGACCATCCCTCACCCATCTTGTGCCAGTCGACGGAACCGCCCTCACCGGAGGCTCCCAGGACCCGCAGCGCGTTCTCCTCGCCGACCTTCCACTTCGCCGACTTGACGAACTGGAACACCCCGATCGGCCACCCCTGGTTCCAGGCGCGCAGCGCGAGCCCGAAGGCGGCGGTCGACTTGCCCTTCCCGATCCCGGTGTGCACGACCACCAGCGGACGATTACGCCGCTGGCGCGTCGTCAGTCCGTCGTCCGGCACGACACTCGGCTGTCCCTGCGGCATTTACGCGGCCCTCCTCGAAGTCCCCTGCACATCTCGCACCAGCCCGGCGATGGAGTCCGCCCGCAGCTCGTCCAGCGTCACCGCCGTACCGCCGAGCTCACCCGCGAGCTGCCCGGCGAGCCCCAGCCGCACGGGCCCCGACTCGCAGTCCACGACCACCGACGCGACGCCGTCGGCGGCGAACAGCCGAGCCGCCCGCCCGGCCGTCGCGACCGGCTCGGGCCCACCGGTGGCCCGCCCGTCCGTCACGACCACCACGAGCGCCCGCCGAGCCGGATCCCGCAGCCGCTCCACCCGCAGCACGTCGTGCGCCCTGAGCAGCCCGGCGGCCAGCGGCGTCCGCCCACCGGTGGGCAGCGACTCCAGCCGGACGGCCGCGGCGTCGACGGACGACGTCGGCGGCAGCGCCACCTCGGCGTCCGCCCCCCGGAACGTCACGAGCCCCACCTTGTCCCGCCGCTGGTAGGCGTCCAGCAGCAGCGACAGCACGGCCCCCTTCACGGCACTCATCCGCTGCCGCGCCGCCATGGACCCGGAGGCGTCGACCACGAACAGCACGAGGTTCCCCTCACGCCCCTCCCGGGTCGCCTGCCGCAGATCGTCCCGCCGCACCACCAGCCCCGGCCCCGAGCGCCCCCGGGCCCGCTGATGCGGCGCCGCCGCCTGCACGGTCGCCGCCAGGTGCAGCTTGGTCAGCGCCCCCCTCGGCCGCCGGGCACCCGTCGTCCGGCCGTGCTCGGTCCGCGCCCGCGAACGCCGCCCGGCGGCACCCTCACCGATCCCGGGCACGCTCAGCACCTTGGTGCGGAAGGGCTCGGCGGCACGCGCCGCGGCCTGCTCCCGGGAACCCGAGGCCCGGGGCTCCCCGCCCTCACCGGCCTCGGGCCGCGCGCCCGTGTCACCGCCCTGCGGGCCCTCGTTGGGCGACGGCTGCCCACCGCCCCCGCCGGGTCCGTCCGGCCCGTCGGGATCGGGATCGGCGTCGGGATCGTCGTCGCCGGAGAACTGCTCCAGCGTCTCGTCGAGTTTGTCCTCGTCGAGTCCCGGCGCGTCGAAGGGGTTGCGCCGCCGCCGGTGCGGCAGCGCCAGCAGCGCGGCCTGCCGCACGTCCTCGGCCAGTACGTCGGTCCGCCCGGCCCAGGCGGCCAGCGCCGTCGCCGTCCGCGCCATCACGATGTCGGCCCGCATGCCGTCCACCTCGAAGGCCGCACAGGTCGCCGCGATCTGCCGCAGCGCCCCGTCACCCAGCCGCACCCGCGGCAGCAGCGCCCGCGCGGCCACCACCCGCGCCCGTACGGCGGCCTCCTCGTCCGCCCACCGCGCGGCGAAGCCGGCCGGGTCGTCGTCGTAGGCCAGCCGCCGCCGGACGACCTCCACCCGCTGGTCGGGCTCCCGCGAGGCCGCGACCTCGACGGTCAGCCCGAACCGGTCGAGCAGCTGCGGCCGCAGCTCGCCCTCCTCGGGGTTCATGGTGCCGACCAGCAGGAACCGTGCCGCGTGCCGCACGGAGACACCCTCGCGCTCGACGTACGAGGCGCCCATCGCCGCCGCGTCCAGCAGCAGGTCGACCAGGTGGTCGTGGAGGAGGTTGACCTCGTCGACGTAGAGGATGCCGCGGTGCGCGTCCGCGAGGAGGCCCGGCTCGAAGGCCTTCACGCCCTCGGCGAGCGCCCGCTCGATGTCCAGCGCGCCCACCAGCCGGTCCTCCGAGGCGCCGACGGGCAGTTCCACCATCCGCGCCGGGCGCCGGACTCCGGGAGCCGCCTCGTGCGGTCCGTCCGGGCAGGTCGGGTCGGGGGACGCCGGGTCGCACGAGAAGCGGCACCCGGCGACGACGTCGACCTCGGGCAGCAGCGCCGACAGGGCCCGCACCGCCGTCGACTTGGCGGTGCCCTTCTCGCCGCGCACCAGCACCCCGCCGACTGCCGGGGACACGGCGTTCAGCAGCAGCGCGAGCCGCAGGTCGTCCTGGCCGACGACGGCCGTGAACGGGAACGGGGTGGTCACTGGTCGCCCTCCAAGTCGCCTTCCAGCTCCAGGTAGGTGGCCCGCAGCCGTTCCAGGGTGTCCGCGTCCGGCTCGGCCCACAGCCCCCGGTCGGCGGCCTCGAGCAGCCGCTCGGTGATCCCGCGCAGCGCCCACGGGTTGGACTTCTTCATGAAGTTGCGGTTCTCCGCGTCGAAGACGTACTCCGCGCTGAGCTTCTCGTACATCCAGTCGTCGACGACGCCGGCCGTGGCGTCGTAGCCGAACAGGTAGTCGACGGTCGCCGCCATCTCGAAGGCGCCCTTGTAGCCGTGCCGCCGCATCGCCGCCATCCAGCGCGGGTTGACCACCCGGGCGCGGAAGACACGGTGCGTCTCCTCGCCCAGCGTGCGGGTCCTCACCTGGTCCGGTGTCGCCGAGTCGCCCACGTACGCCTCGGGGTTGGCGCCCGTCAGGTGCCGCACCATGGCGACCATGCCGCCGTGGTACTGGAAGTAGTCGTCGGCGTCGACCAGGTCGTGCTCACGCGTGTCGACGTTCTTCGCGGCGACGGCGATCCGCCTGAACGCGGTCTCCATGTCCCCGCGGGCCGCCCGCCCGTCCAGTCCGCGCCCGTAGGCGTACCCGCCCCACACCGCGTACACCTCGGCGAGGTCGGCGTCCGACCGCCAGTTCCGGGCGTCGATCAGCGGCAGCAGCCCGGCGCCGTACGCCCCCGGCTTGGAGCCGAAGATACGGGCGGTCGCCCGCCGCCGGTCGCCGTGCCCGGCCGCGTCCTCGTCGACGTGCGCGCGGACGAAGTTGGACTCGGCGGGCTCGTCGAGGTCGGCCACCGCCCGCACCGCGTCGTCGATCAGACCGACGACGTGCGGGAAGGCGTCCCGGAAGAAGCCGGAGATTCGGACCGTGACGTCGATGCGCGGCCGGCCGAGCTCGGTGAGCGGCACGATCTCGAAGCCGGTCACCCGGCGCGAGGCGTCGTCCCACACCGGGCGGCAGCCCAGCAGCGCGAGGATCTCGGCGATGTCGTCGCCCTGCGTCCGCATCGCGGACGTGCCCCACACCGTCAGGCCGACGGACGTCGGGTACTCACCGGTGTCCTGGAGGTAGCGCTGCACCAGCGAGTCGGCGAGCGACTGCCCCACCTCCCAGCTCAGCCGGGAGGGAATGGCCTTGGGATCGACGGAGTAGAAGTTCCGGCCGGTCGGCAGGACGTTGACGAGCCCCCGCGTCGGCGAACCGGACGGACCCGCCGGGACGTACCCGCCGTCGAGCGCCCTCAGGATGTGGCCGATCTCGTCGGTGGTCCGGGCCAGCCGCGGCACGACCTCGGCGCAGGCGAACTCCAGCACCCCCACGGCGGCGGGGAGTTCGGTACCGAGGACCTCACGGACCAGCGCGGCGCTCTCCGCGACCGCCCAGTCCCGCGCCTCCATCGCCTCCGCGAGCCGCCGGCACAACTGCTCCAGCAGGTCGATCGCGTCGGCGGCCGTACGCGACGGCCCCTCCACCAGGTCGGTCAGCTCGACCGGCACCTTCACCGGCGCGCCCGGCTCGGCCAGTAGCTCCTTCTCCACCAGCCCGAAGTGAGCGGCCAGCGAGGCCCGCAGCCCCGGCAGCGCGTTCGCCTGCCCGCCCCACACCTGCGAGGCCCGCAGCACGGCGAGGACGAGGTTGACCCGGGGCTCACCGACCGGCCCGCCGCCCAGGATGTGCAGGCCGTCGCGGATCTGCACGTCCTTGATCTCGCACAGGTAGCCGTCGATGTGCATGACGAACTCGTCGAACGTGTCGTCGTCCGGCTGCTCGTCGACATGCAGGTCGTGGTGGAGCTCGGCCGCCTTCACCAGCGTCCAGATCTGCGCCCGCACGGCCGGCGCCTTGGCCGGGTCCAGGTCGGAGACGAGGGCGTACTCGTCGAGCAGCTGCTCCAGCTTGGCCAGGTCGCCGTAGGTGTCCGCGCGCGCCATCGGCGGCACCAGGTGGTCGACGACGGTGGCGTGCCCGCGCCGCTTGGCCTGGGTGCCCTCACCGGGGTCGTTGACGATGAACGGGTAGATCAGCGGCAGGTCGCCGAGCACGGCGTCCGGGGCGCACCCGCCGCTCAGCCCCAGCCCCTTGCCGGGCAGCCACTCCATCGTGCCGTGCTTGCCCATGTGGACGATCGCGTCGGCGCCGAAGCTGTTCTCGAGCCAGCGGTAGGCCGCCATGTAGTGGTGGGACGGCGGCATGTCCGGGTCGTGGTAGATCGCGATCGGGTTCTCGCCGAAGCCGCGCGGCGGCTGGATCATCACGACGACGTTCCCGAACCGCAGGGAGGCGAGCACGATGTCGTCGCCGTCGACGTAGAGGGAACCCGGCGGCTCGCCCCACGCCTCGGTCATCGCCTCCCTGAGCCCCGGGTCGAGCCGGTCGAACCAGGCCCGGTAGTCGGCCAACGGCACGCGCGCCGGCGCCGCGGACAGCTGCTCCTCGGTCAGCCACTCCACGTCGTGGCCGCCGGCCTCGATGAGCCGGTGGATCAGCTCGTCACCGTTGTCGGGGTACCCCTCGACGACGTACCCGGCGTCCCGCAGCGCGTCCAGCACCCGCACCGCCGACGCGGGCGTGTCCAGACCCACCGCGTTGCCCACCCGCGAGTGCTTGGTCGGGTACGCGGTGAAGACCAGCGCGACCTTCTTGTCGGCGTTCGCCCTGTGCTTCAGCCGGGCGTGCCGTACGGCGATCCCGGCGACCCGCGCGGCCCGCTCCGGGTCGGCGACGTACACCGGCACGTCGTCCGGCCCCTGCTCCTTGAAGGAGAAGGGGACCGTGATCAGGCGTCCGTCGAACTCCGGGATCGCGACCTGCATCGCCGCGTCCATGGGGGAGAGGGCGGCATCGGACTCGTCCCAGGCGGCCCGCGACGAGGTCAGGCACAGCCCCTGCAGCACCGGCACGTCTAGGTCGGCGAGCGCCCCGATGTCCCAGGCCTCCTCGTCGCCGCCCGCGGAGGCGTGCGAGGCGTGCGTGCCGCCGGCGGCGAGGACGGTGGCGACGAGCGCGTCGGCCCGCCCGAGGATCTCGTACAGCCCGGGCTCCGCACCCCGCAGCGAACCGCAGAAAACGGGAAGGGCGTTGGCGCCCCGCGCCTCGATCGCGTCGCACAGCGTGTCCACGAAGGCGGTGTTGCCGCTCAGCTCGTGCGCCCGGTAGAAGAGCACCCCCACGGTCGGCCGGCCCTCGACGAGGTCCCGCTCCCCGTGCACCCCGTACTCGGGCATCTTCCGCGGCTCGACGAACCCCTCACCCGTCAGCAGCACGGTGTCCGACAGGAACCGCGCCAGCTCGGTCAGGTTGTCCGGCCCGCCCTCCACGAGGTACTTCAGGGCCTCCGCGACGACACCGGCCGGTACCGACGACTCGGCCATCAACTCCGCGTCGGGAACGGCCTCCCCGCCCAGCAGCACGGTCGGCACACCGGACGCCCGCAGCGCGGCGAGCCCGTCCTCCCAGGCCCGCTTGCCGCCCAGCAGCCGTACGACGGCGATGTCGGCGCCCTCGATCAGGCCGGGGAGCTCCTCGGCCACGTCCACCCGGGTGGGGTTGCCGATCCGGTAGGAGGCACCGGAGGCGGCCCGGGCCGCCAGCAGATCGGTGTCGGCGGTCGACAACAACAACACTGTGCTCATGCGGGCGCTCCCGGTGGAATGAAAGGCAGTCCTTGTGGCGCGCCCGACTCGATGAGCCGCCAGAGCGCGTCCGTGTCCGCGTGCTGTTCGATCAGGTCGCCGAGCCGGTCGAGCTGCTCCTCGCGCAGCGCGGCGAACGAGGTGTCCGGGGCCGGCACGAAACGGCGGCCCGCGGCGGCCGCCACCTCGCGCAGGAAGGCCCGCCGGAAACCGTCCGACTCCAGCGAACCGTGCCAGTGCGTGCCCCAGGTCTGCCCGACCCGGCAGCCGTCCAGGAACGGTTCGCCCCCGTCGACCGAGGCGACCCCGTGATGGATCTCGTACCCCTCGACCCGCTCGCCGAGGGCCTCGCCGACGGGCCGGGTGAGCGTCTTCTCGCGCGCGAACCGCACCCGGACCGGCAGGACCGACAGGCCCTCCACCTGACCGAGCCGGCTCTCGACGTCGTCCTCGATGCGCTCGCCGAGGATCTGGAAGCCGCCACAGATGCCGAGGACGGGCCTGTGCTCGGCGGCCCTGCGCACCAGCGCGTCCGCCAGCCCCCGCTCCCGCAGCCACTCCAGCGCCCGTACGGTCCCCCGGGTCCCCGGGACGACCACGAGGTCGGCGTCCGCCAGTTCCTCCGGCCGGTCCACGAACCGCACCACGACGCCCGGTTCGGCGGCCAGCGCGTCCACATCGGTGAAGTTGGACATGAGCGGGATCGCGCAGACGGCGACCCGCAGCACGTCCTGGCCCACGGGCGGGGCGACGTCCGACTCCCGCACGGCCCCCCGCAGGGACACCGCCATCCCGTCCTCCTCGTCGATGCCGAGGCCGTGCCGGAAGGGCAGGACGCCGTACGTGTGCCGTCCGGTGAGGCCGTGCAGCATGTCGAGCCCGGGCTCCAGCAGGGACACGTCCCCCCGGAACTTGTTCACGAGGAACCCGGCGACGTGCGCCTGGTCCTCGGGCGAGAGCAGCGCGACGGTCCCGAAGAAGGAGGCGAAGACACCGCCGCGATCGATGTCGCCGACGACGAGGACCGGAAGCCCGGCATTCCGGGCGATCCCCATGTTCACGATGTCCGTCCGGCGCAGATTGATCTCGGCCGGACTGCCCGCCCCCTCACAGATCACCGCGTCATACGTGCCCCGCAACTCGGCGAGACACTCCAGCACGGTCCCCAGCAGTTTCTGCTGCCGCCCCCCGTGGTAGCCCCGGGCACTCAGCTCACCCACGGGCTTCCCGAGCAGCACCACCTGACTGCTCTGCTCCCCACCCGGCTTCAGCAGCACGGGGTTCATCAGCGCGGTGGGCTCCACCCGGCAGGCCTGCGCCTGCATGGCCTGAGCCCGCCCGATCTCGGCACCCTCGCGGGTGACGAACGAGTTCAGCGACATGTTCTGCGCCTTGAAGGGCGCGACCTTGACCCCCTGCCGCACCAGCCACCGGCAGATCCCGGCGGTGACGACGCTCTTGCCGGCGTCGGAGGTGGTGCCGGCGACGAGGAGACCCCCGCTCATGACGTACGCCCCTTCGCTCTCGTGGCGATGGCCCGCGCGGCGACCGTGACGCCGAGCGCGAGCAGGCCGACGCGGCGGGAGAGCCGTGCGGCGCGTTCGATGTCGTGCGGGACGACGGGCCGCCCCGCCGCCCCGTTGAGCACGGGCCGGTGCTCGACCCGGCCGCCGTAGGAGAGGGTGCCGCCCAGCCGCACCCCGAGGGCGCCCGCGAACGAGGCCTCCACCGGCCCCGCGTTGGGACTGGGGTGCTTGCCGGCGTCGGCCCGCCAGGCCCGTACGGCGCCCCGCGGATCGTCCCCCGCCACGGCGGCGAGTACGGCCGTCAGCCGCGCCCCCGGCCACCCGGCGAGGTCGTCGAGCCGCGCCGACGCCCACCCGAACCGCAGATGACGCGGCGACCTGTGCCCGACCATGGCGTCGAGGGTGTTGACGGCCCGGAACCCGAGCAGCCCCGGCACCCCGCCCACGGCGCCCCACACCAGCGCCCCCACGACGGCGTCGGACGTGTTCTCGGCGACGGACTCCACGACCGCCCGGGCGATCCCGTCCGCGTCGAGCGCCTGCGGATCCCGGCCGCACAGATGCGGCAACCGCGCCCGCGCGCCCTCCACGTCCCCCGCCTCGAGGGCCCGCCCGACGGCTCGGGCCTCCCGCACGAGGGAGGCCCCCCCGACCACCGCCCAGGTGGCCGCGGCGGTGAGGGCGGCGGAGCCGGCGGTGGAGGACCGTACGGCACGCGAGGCGACGGCTCCCAGGGCGACGGCCCCGCCGGCGCACACGACGGTGTGCAGCGCGCCCCACCCGCGGTGGTCCCGCCACAGCACCCGCTCCACGCCGGCCGCGGCCCGCCCGAACACGGCGACCGGATGTCCCCGGCGCGGATCGCCGAGGAGCAGGTCCCCCAGGAGGCCGGCGGCGGCGCCGTACGCGTGAACGCGATCGGCACCCATCGGCTCAGCCGACCGCGGAGTCGGGCGACGACAGGGTGCTGTACCTCGAACGGCAGCCGAGCATGGCGTATATGTCCTCACTCAGGGTGTCCACGCCCTGGTTCGACGAGACCGGCGACGAGAGTTCCTGGCTCCCGGGGCTACCTACCCCGGTGACAGTGGCGGGACCGCGCCGGACTCACACCGGCTTCCTCTCCTGTCGCCGTACATGGCCCCGGCAGTCCACCACGGGCCCGGAAGAGCCGTCAACTTGCTGTTGACCTGCACAGGGAGAGTGTGCAGAACCCCACACCGCTAGCACGGCGGGCGAACCGGCGGGAGCCGCTCGGGCCGCATTCCCCTCACCCAGGTGGTCCTGCCGGACTCCGCTTGCGACGGCCCGCCGCGAACACCTGCAATACCCCGTGAATCCCGTGGACGACGGGACGGGCGGGAGAGGGACTCACTGTGGCGTACGTGGGCCAAATGGTGCTGGACGACGGGCAGATCCTGCTGCGGGAGGTGGCCGGGGACGGCCCGGCGGGCGTCCAGCGCGTCTCCCGCGGCGGGGCCGTCGCCGGGGCGGCCGAGACCCTCCAGCAGGCCCTGGCCCGGGTGCGCCCGGCGCTCGGCGCGGTCCTGGACGGCGCGCGGGGCCTGCCGAGACCGCCGGCCTCGGTGAGCGTCGAGTTCGGCATCACGCTCAGCGCCGAGGCGGGCGTCGTGGTGGCGCGGGGCCCCACCGAGGCCCACTTCACGGTGAGCATGCACTGGACGCAGCAGGACGAATCCGCCCTCCCCGGACAGCGCGATGGCACCGACCACCGCTGACGACGAACTCCCGTGCGCCATCGCCCGCTTCCGGAGCGCCGACGGCCGGGTCACCGGCAGCGGCTTCCTGATCGCGCGCCGGACACTGTGCACCTGCGCCCACCTGGTGGCGAGCGCCCAGGGCACCGACGAGCGGCCGAGACACCGCCGGCCGCCCCGGTGACGGTCGACTTCCCCCCGCTCACCCCACCCTCCGACCTCCGCGCCACGGTCACCCACTGGCGCCCCGTCAGACCCGACGGCGGCGGCGACATCGCCCTGCTGACCCTGGCGGACGCGGCCCCCGGCACCGCCCCCGTCCGCTTCGCCGGCGGCACGGCGACCTGGGACCACGCCTTCCGCGTCCTGGGCTTCCCCGCCCGCACCGACGACCACGGCGTCTGGGTGGACGGCCGCCTCCGCGCCCCCGTCGGCAAGGGCTGGACGGCGATGGAGGCCCGCCCCCTCCCCGGCGGCCCACCCGTCGGCCGGGGCTTCAGCGGCGCCCCGGTGTGGGACACCGACCAGGGCGGGGTGGTGGGCATGACGGTGGCGGCGGAGACGGGCACGGGCGCGACGACGGCGTATCTTCTCCCGGCCGCGCTGCTGCTGGGCCTGGACCCGGCGCTGCGCCCCTCACCCTTTCGCGGGCCCGGAACCCTTCCGGGAGCAGGACGCCGGTGTGTTCTTCGCCCGCAGGGCGGACAGCGAACGCATCGCGGTGGCCCTCCGCGTCCACCCCTTCGTCCCGGTGGCCGGGGCGTCCGGGGTCGGGAAGTCGTCGCTGGTCCGCGCCGGAGTGCTCCCCCTCTTGCGGGCGTCGTGATCGAGCCGCTCTGCCGCCTTCGCGGCCCCCGCCCCCCGGACGTGACGGAGTTCGTGGCCGCCGAGTCCCTCGGGGTCTCCCCGGACGCGGACATGACTCCGCCCTGTCCCGATCCCCGATGAGGGCCAGGACAGGGCGGACCGAGTCGGCCGTGGGTCAGGCCACGATCAACGAGATCCCGTACGCCACCGCAGCCGCACAAGCCGCGAAGCACGCGTACGCCCCGGTGACCGCGAACGCGGCGGAGTCACCCTGTGCCACGGCCCGCTCGCGTCGCGACAGGCCCATGATGCCGAGGGTGAACAGGCCCACCAGGGCCACCGTGACCACGAGGCTGACGCCGAAGACGGAGCCGAGGGCCGCCCAGTCGATCTTCATGATGCTTCTCTTCCTTCGTACCTGGGGGCCGGGCTCAGACGGTGGTGGTGGCGGCCGGCGGGGCCGGCTCGCTCGCGGGGGCCGGGATCGTGGCCGTCAGGTCGTCGGCCACCGTACCCACCGGAGGCGGGGTCACCGCGGCGATCGCCGCGGTCACCACGCCGGCCGGCTCCTCGGAGTCGTTGACGTTGGTGTGGTCGACGACCTCACGGCGGGAGATCTTCCAGATGGCGGCGCTGGATCCGACGAGGAAGACCGCGACGACCGCCGTGCCCCAGTCGCCGAAGCCGGTCACGTACTCGGCGATCGCGCCGACCAGGGCCGCGGCCGGCAGGGTCAGACCCCAGGCCACGAACATCCGGGTCGCCGTCGACCAGCGGACCACGCCGCCCTTGCGCCCGAGGCCCGCACCCATCACCGCACCGGAGACCGAGTGCGTGGTGGAGAGGGAGAAGCCGAGGTGGGAGGAGGCGAGGATGACGGTGGCCGCGCTGGTCTGGGCGGCGAAGCCCTGCTGCGGCTGGAGGTCGGTGAGGCCCTTGCCCATGGTGCGGATGATGCGCCAGCCGCCGAGGTAGGTGCCGAGCGCGATCGCGATGCCGGCGGAGAGGATGACCCACAGGGGCGGGTCGGAGTCGGGGGCGACGGCGCCGCCGGCGACCAGGGCGAGGGTGATGATGCCCATCGTCTTCTGCGCGTCGTTGGTGCCGTGGGCGAGGGAGACCAGGCCGGCCGAGGCGATCTGGCCCGCGCGGTAACCCTTCTCCGCCGCCTTGCCGTCGGCCTTGCGGCCGAGCGAGTACGACAGACGCGTCGCGAGCATCGCGGCGACGCCCGCGACCAGCGGGGCCGCGATCGCCGGGATGAGGACCTTGGTGACGAGCACGTCGCCGTGGACCGCGCCGACGCCCGCCGAGGCGATGGTGGCACCGATCAGGCCGCCCATGAGGGCGTGCGAGGAACTGGACGGGAGGCCCACGAGCCAGGTCAGCAGGTTCCAGAGGATCGCGCCGACCAGGGCGGCGAAGATGACCTCAGGACGTATGCCGGTCTCGTCGACGAGACCCTTGGAGATCGTGTTGGCGACCTCCACCGAGAGGAAGGCACCCACAAGGTTCAGCACGGCGGACATGGCCACCGCGACCTTGGGCTTGAGCGCACCGGTCGAGATGGTCGTGGCCATCGCGTTGGCGGTGTCGTGGAAACCGTTCGTGAAATCGAACGCGAGTGCGGTTACCACCACAATCGCGAGGATCAGCGAGAAGCTTTCCATTTACCCAGGCAATCGTTCGAGGTCATTGGCTGATTGAACGTAGGTAACCTGAGTGAACGGAAGGTGAACTGGGGCGGGCATCACGGTGACCGGGAGGGATGCTTTCCACCCCGCCCCACCGCCGCGACCCGTGCGCCGCACGGCCAAGGGCCCTCGACGCGCCTCCCCGACCCGTCCGCGGAGCAGGCGAAGAGATTCTGGTCACCCCGCACGCCGCCCCGGCCGTGGCACCCGCCACGACCGTCCCCTCGCCGCCGAACGCACGGATCCGGGCGACCGCCCGCCGCCCTGCTCGGGCCCCGGCACCGCCGCTCGCGGCCGTACGGGTTGTATGCGATGTCAGGGGCGGGCGGTGCCGCGCCCGGAGCGAGCGGCCCGGGCGGTGCCGCAGCCCCTGTCCGGCCGGGCGAAGTGGTACGGGCCGCGGCACAACCCGCGCCCCTCCTGGCAGGATCACCGCATGGCTGAGCAGCGACGAGACCAGCGGAACACCCGTGACGGCAAGGACATCGCACCCAGCGCGCAGGAGACGCGGGCGTGGGAGGCGCTCGTGGTGACGGCCCGCCGGACCGTCGCCGACGGGCTGGTCGTGGGCACCTCCGGCAACGTCTCGGTCCGGGTCGGCGACACCGTCCTGGTCACACCCTCCGGCGTGCCCTACGACCGCCTCGCACCGCACGACATCACCGGCGTCGACCTCGACGGCCGACAGGTGCTCGGCACCCTGATCCCGACCAGCGAGCTGCCCATGCACCTCGCCGTCTACCGGACCACCGACGCCCGAGCCGTCGTCCACACCCACGCCGTGCACGCCACGGCCGTCTCCACCCTCGTGACCGTGCTCCCGTCCGTCCACTACATGACCAGCGCCCTCGGCGGACCCGTCCGGGTCGCCCCCTACGCGACCTACGGCACCCGGCAGTTGGCCGAGAACATGCTCGAGGCCCTCACCGACCGCTCCGGCTGCCTCCTCCAGAACCACGGCACCCTCACCTACGGCACCACCCTCGACCAGGCCTACGACCGCACCGCCCAGCTGGAGTGGATGTGCCGGCTGTGGCTGACGGCGTCGTCAGTACCGGGCCGCACGCCGTCCCTCCTGACCGACGAACAGCTGGCGGAGGTGGGGGAGCGGCTGCGCGGCTACGGCCAGAAGGGGTGACGGCACCCTTCGCCCGCCGCACCACTGGCCGGTAACAGGATCGGCCAGGACACTGGACGGGTGCGCACTGTCACCGCGACGGCCGCCGCCGTCACCGCAGCCCTGGCCGCCGGCGCCGCCAGTGTCGCCGTCGGCCGGTTCGCCAGCGACGCCGCACTCAAGGCGCCGCCCGGCCGACCCCTGCCCACCGAACCCCGCCTCACCGTCCACGGCACCGCGGCCGGCCAGATCACGCTCACCCGTGATCTGGCCGCCCTGCGCCCCGGCACCTACGGCCTCGCCGGCAACGGCTCCCACGCGGTCGTCGGCCCCGTCCTGGCCACCGCGCCGCACTCCGCCGACACGGTCGTACGCCGCCTGGAACGCGTCACCCACGGCACGCTGAATCCCGGCGACGCGGTGTGGCTCACCCCCAACCTGCACGTCGGCGACCCGGGCAGTGCCCTCGGGCTCGACTACTCCGACGTCGACATCCCCGGCGAGCTCGGCACGCTGCCCGCCTGGTTCGTCCCCGGCGCCCGCCGCACCTGGGTGATCGCCGTCCACGGCCTGGGCACCACCCGCGAGCACGCCCTCAACCTCGTCGGCTTCCTGCACCGCCGCCGCTTCCCGGTGCTCGCCCTCGCCTACCGCGGCGACCTCGGCGCGCCCCGCCCCCCGGACGGCCTCAACCACCTCGGCGAGAGCGAGTGGCGCGACGTGGACGCGGCGATGCGGTTCGCCGCCCGGAGCGGCGCCGAACGCGTCGTCCTGCTCGGCTGGTCCACCGGCGCCACCATGGCCCTGCGCGCCGCCGCCCGCTCGGGCCTGCGCGACCTGGTCACGGGCCTCGTCCTGGACTCGCCGGTCCTCGACTGGCAGGCGACCCTGCGCGCCCTGGCCGCCGCCCGCCACACCCCGGGCGTGCTGCTGCCCCTGGCCGTCCGCGCCGCCCAGGGCCGCACGGGCCTGCCCGCCGGCCACCCCGACGAGGCCACGGATCCGTCCCACCTCCGCGTCCCGGCCCTGGTCTTCCACGGCCCCGACGACACGGTCGCCCCCTGGACGGCCACCCGCCACCTGGCCGACCGCCGCCCCGACCTGATCACCCTCCGCCGCGTCCCCCAGGCCCCCCACGCCGCCATGTGGAACGCCGACCCCGCCCCCTACGAAGAAGCCCTACGCCGCTTCCTGACGCCGTTGATGTGAACCCCGCGAGCCGGCGGGAGCAGCCGGGCCGCCCCCGAACGCTCCCGCACCCCCGAGACGGCGGGAGCGAGTGGAACCGCCCCGAACGCTCCCGCACCCGCGAGGCGCCGGGAGCGGGTCGTGGCGGTGCGGCGCAGCCCGTCGCTCAGCGCTGCACAGCCAACTCCCACTCCCACCGACGGGCAGCCGTACGCCCCACACGCGACGGGCTCGCCGCACCGCCACGGCCCCGACCCATCCACCACCCGCGCGCGAGGCGACCGCCCCCGACCACACCACGCTCCACCCCGGAGCCCGCTCCACCCCGGACCCATGTCCTGCCCCCGCCCACCCCTCCACGGTTCCGTTTAAGCCCGTACCACTGGCTTGATCACACTTCTCACCCTTTCCCACCCCCATCCCCGCCCCCCTCCCCAAGCCCCCCGTGACGTTCCGTTTGGGTTTTCGGACCGTCAACCGGAAGACTGCACCCGTGACGTCCCGTATCCCGCGCGACTCCAGGCTTCGACTCGTCCGCCCGCGACCCCTGGCCGCCGCCCCCTCAGCTGTGAACCAGCGGCGCCCGCGCCGCCCCGCGCCCCGACCGCCGGAGGGCACCCCGGCCCCGGCGGAGCTGGCCAGAATGGCGCGCTCAGGTCTCGCCGACGCCGCCCGCGTCGCCCGCTGGGCCGACGCCGCCCTCGGCCCCGGCCGCAACGGAGCGACCGACGACGGCAAGGCCACCCTCTCCGACGCGACCGCCGAACGGGCGGCGGCGGAGCTCGGCCTGACCCCGGCTCAGGTCCGCGCCGACTGGGACACCGCCCGCCTGGCCGGCCTCGTCGAGGTGCACGGCGACAGCGCCCGCCCCGGCTGGCGCCTGCGCGCCTGGGACCGCGACGACAGCGCCGTACTGCGCGGCTGGGTCGCCCTCTTCGACGCCTGGTCGCTCGCCACCCCGGAACCCGCCGACCTGGAGGCCGCCGCCGTCGCCGAGGTCGTCTCGGCCATGCCGCAGGTGCTCTCCTTCCTCCAGCTGTCCGCCGGCCCGGTCCCCGTGGACCAGCTCCTCGACCTCCTGCGCCAGCGCGTCACCGAACTGCGCACCGAGCGCTGCGAGGTCTCCTACGGCCCCGAGGCCGTCACCACGAGCCCCGAGACCCCGGCCGCGCCCCCGCCCGCGACTCCCGCGACGGTCCCCCTCCCCGCCCCCTCCGCGGACGCCGACCCCGCGGAGCCGGCGCAGGCCGCCGAACTCGCGCCCCTCCTCGACTGGGCCCTGCGGGCCCTGGCCTCCGTGGGCGCCCTGACCTACGGCGACGGCCAGGCGACGCTCACCCCGCTCGGCAACTGGGCGGTGTGGGTCAAGCTGGAGCAGATCTGCGTCGCCGCGCAGAGCCCCGCCGGCAACATCGAGGTCTCCGCCGAGGAGATGCTCCGCGGCTGCGCCCAGCTCCGCCCGAACGCGGCCCGCGCCGAGTACCGCGCCTGGCTCGCCGCCCGCCCCGTCGGCAGCGCCGTCACCGAGCTGCTGTCGGCCGCCCGCGGTGAGGACGCCCTGCTGCGCGGCCTCGCCTTCGAGGCGCTGCGCGTCGTCGGAGCCCCCGCCGAGCCCGACGTCCGCGCCGTCGTCGACGAGCCGGCCCTGAGGCCGTACGCGCTGCTGTGGCTGGCCGAGCACGACGGGGTGGACCCCGAGGACGCGCACGAGGTGCTGACCCGGGAGGAGGCGACCTGGCTGTGGGTCGACACCGCCGCGGCCGTCGCCGACCACGGCGAGGCGCCGATGCTGGTGCGGCACCTGGAGTCGGCGCTCCAGCCGACCGTCCCCGCCCTCCTGAACGAGGTGCGCGCCGTCGGACACCCGCGCACCGTGCAGGTCCTGGTCGCGCTCGCCGCCGCCCACCCCGACCCGGCCCTGGCCAAGGCCGTCCGCCGGGCCGCCTTCCAGGTCCACACCGGGGGCAACTGACCCCTGACGGCCGAGGGCGGCCGTCAGCCCTGTATGTCGGGCGCGTACGTGCCGAAGCTCCAGATGTTGCCCTCGGCGTCCCGGGCCATGTAGTCCCGGGAGCCGTAGTCCTGGTCCGTCGGGGGCATCAGGATCTCCGCGCCGTGCTCCACGGCCCGCCGGTGGTGGGCGTCGACGTCGTCCACGACGACGTACACCCCGGCCGGGCCCGCGTCCTTCATCGCGGCGTCGAAGACACCGCCGCGGCCCTTCGAGCCCAGCATCACCGCGCCGTTGCCCTGCGCCAGCTCGGCGTGGAGGACGAGGCCGTCCTCACCCTCGTACACGGACAGCTCGGTGAATCCGAAGGCCTCCGTGAGCTGCCGGATCGCCGCCTTCGCGTCCCGGTACAGCACCGTCGGACAGATGCTCGGACGCCCGCCGCTCGTCCCCGCCATGCCGATCACTCCCTTGTGATCCCCGCCGGAAATGTCATCCACTGCCCAGTCTGGCAGCCCCCACCGACAACGCCCCTCGCACGCAGTCGCGGAGGAGCGCGGGGTGATCGAACACCCGAACCCCGGAAAACTGGTTGCACGGCACCGTTAGACTGGCCCCCATGGCCATTCTCCTCGCGCATTAGACGGCGGGAACGTCCTCAGCCGCCCATCCCGCCAACGACCCCGCACTGGAGTCTGTCCGTGATCTCCGCCTCCGGCATCGAGCTGCGCGCCGGTGCCCGCATCCTCATCGAGAACGCCTCCTTCCGTGTCGCCAAGGGTGACCGCATCGGCCTGGTCGGCCGCAACGGTGCCGGGAAGACCACCCTGACCAAGGTCCTGGCCGGCGAGGGCATCCCGGCCGGCGGCACCGTCACCCGTTCAGGCGAGGTCGGCTACCTCCCGCAGGACCCCCGCACCGGCGACCTCGACGTCCTCGCCCGCGACCGGATCCTCTCCGCGCGCGGCCTGGACGTCCTGATCCGCAAGATGCGCGACAACGAACAGCGGATCGCCAACGGCCAGGGCGCCACCCGAGAGAAGGCCCTGAGGCAGTACGAGCGCCAGGAGACGGAGTTCCTCACCAAGGGCGGGTACGCCGCCGAGGCCGAGGCCGCCACCATCGCCGCCGCGCTCAACCTGCCCGACCGCGTCCTCGGGCAGCCCCTGCACACGCTCTCCGGCGGTCAGCGCCGCCGTGTCGAACTGGCCCGCATCCTGTTCTCCGACGCGGACACCCTGCTGCTGGACGAGCCGACGAACCACCTCGACGCCGACTCGATCATCTGGCTGCGCGACTACCTCAAGACCTACCGCGGCGGCTTCATCGTCATCTCCCACGACGTCGACCTGGTCGAGACGGTCGTCAACAAGGTGTTCTACCTGGACGCCAACCGCTCCCAGATCGACGTCTACAACATGGGCTGGAAGCTGTACCAGCAGCAGCGCGAGGCCGACGAGAAGCGCCGCAAGCGCGAGCGCGCCAACGCGGAGAAGAAGGCCGCCGCGCTGCATTCGCAGGCCGACAAGATGCGCGCCAAGGCCACCAAGACGGTCGCCGCGCAGAACATGGCCCGCCGCGCCGACAAGCTGCTCGCCGGCCTGGAGGCGGTCCGTCAGTCCGACAAGGTCGCCAAGCTCCGTTTCCCCGAGCCCGCGCCCTGCGGCAAGACCCCGCTGATGGCCGAGGGCCTGTCGAAGTCCTACGGCTCGCTGGAGATCTTCACCGACGTCGACCTGGCCATCGACAAGGGCTCCCGGGTCGTCATCCTCGGCCTGAACGGCGCCGGCAAGACCACCCTGCTGCGGCTGCTGGCGGGCGTGGAGCAGCCCGACACCGGCGCGGTCGTCCCCGGCCACGGCCTCAAGCTCGGCTACTACGCCCAGGAGCACGAGACCCTGGACGCGGACCGCACGGTCCTGGAGAACATGCGCTCCGCCGCCCCCGACATGGACCTCGTGGAGGTCCGCAAGGTGCTCGGTTCGTTCCTGTTCTCCGGCGACGACGTCGACAAGCCGGCCGGTGTCCTGTCCGGCGGCGAGAAGACCCGGCTCGCCCTCGCCACCCTGGTGGTCTCCTCGGCCAACGTGCTGCTGCTCGACGAGCCCACCAACAACCTCGACCCGGCCAGCCGCGAGGAGATCCTGGGCGCGCTGCGCACCTACAAGGGCGCGGTCGTCCTGGTCACCCACGACGAGGGCGCCGTCGAGGCGCTGCAGCCCGAGCGGATCATCCTGCTGCCGGACGGCGTCGAGGACCTGTGGGGTTCCGACTACGCGGATCTTGTCGCCCTGGCTTGATCGAATGCGTGATCCACGGTGTATGGATCATTCCGCCTACCGGTGATCCATCATCTGTGTGAGATCTCCTCGTATCGAGGTGTGTCCTACACCGATTCTGCGGCCGATCCCTTGTCGACAAGGGATCGGCCGTCGTGCGTCTCTGACCTGGTACTTCGCGAAAGAACCCGTTCGGCCCCACGAACATCACCGCGTGGAATGACAGGTTCCACTTGTGGGGGCGCGCTCCTGTCGTCACAACCCTGTCGCACGGACCTTGCCGAATGGGTGGCCATCACGCCCCGGAGGGGTGATCATGAGGAGACCAGAGCGCACTTCCCATGAGGAGGCACGGGTGGCCGAGACTCTGAAGAAGGGCAGCCGGGTGACCGGCGCCGCGCGCGACAAGCTCGCGGCAGACCTGAAGAAGAAGTACGACTCCGGTGCGAGCATCCGGGCACTGGCCGAGGAAACCGGCCGCTCGTATGGCTTCGTACACCGGATGCTCAGCGAGTCGGGCGTCACGCTCCGTGGGCGTGGTGGCGCGACGCGGGGCAAGAAGGCCGCCTCGTCCTGATCCCGGGCGGCCCACCGGCTTCGATGGTGGCCACCCGGTCGATCTCCTGCCGGGCCCTTGAGGGACCCGGGGGACTCCCAGATCGGCCGGGTGGTTACTGTGCAGTCACTTGGCATCGCTAGCAGCTCTGCTCTGCTGACCGCACTCATCGGAGGCGCCCCATGGCTTCGCCCGACCAGGAACTCGCTCCCCTGCTGGACAAGGACGGCGTACGGCTCACCGTCGACGACGCGCTCGCCACGGTGACGCTGACCAACCCGGCCAAGCGCAACGCGCAGAGCCCCGCGATGTGGCGCGCGCTCGCCGAAGCCGGGCGGCACCTGCCGGGCTCCGTCCGGGTCGTCGTGCTGCGCGGCGAGGGCAAGTCCTTCTCCGCCGGCCTCGACCGGCAGATGTTCACGCCCGAGGGGATCGAGGGCGAGCCGTCCTTCATCGACCTCGCGCGCAGCGGTGACACCGAACTCGACGCTGCCATCGCGGAGTTCCAGGAGGGCTTCACCTGGTGGCGACGGAACGACCTCGTCTCCATCGCCGCCGTCCAGGGCCACGCCATCGGTGCGGGCTTCCAGCTCGCGCTCGCCTGTGACCTGCGCGTCGTCGCCGACGATGTGCAGTTCGCCATGCGCGAGACCAGCCTCGGCCTTGTACCGGACCTCACCGGCACGCACCCCCTCGTCTCCCTGGTCGGCTACGGCCGCGCCGCCGAGATCTGCCTGACCGGCCGCTTCGTCCACGCCGAGGAGGCGGTGAGCTCCGGGCTCGCCAACATCGCGGTGCCCGTGGCCGAACTGGACGCCACGGTCCGTGAACTGGCCGCGGCGATCCTCGCCGCGCCCCGGGACGCCGTCGTCGAGACCAAGGCGCTGCTGCGCGGCGCGGGCGACCGTTCCTACGACGAGCAGCGGGCCGCCGAGCGCGCCGCCCAGGCACGACGCCTGCGCGACCTCGCCGGCGTGGGCGAATAGCGTTCAGCCCACCGCCGTCACCAGCACCGTCACCGTCGGCTGATCCCGCAACGCCTCCGACACCACGCCGCGGACCTCCCGGGCCACGTCCAGCGCCCGGTGGTCCGCGGCCACCGCGATCTCCACGCGCGCGTGCCGACGCGGCAGGGCGGCGGTCCCGTCCTGCCGCTCCTCGACACGGGCCGCCCGCCCGAGCACATCGGTCAGCCCCGTCACGCCGGGCACGGAGAGAGCCGCCGCGGCCGCGCGCCCCTCGTCGCCCTCCGGCACCGCCCTGGAGGGCCGCGGAGCGCGCACCTCCCGCGGCTCCTCCCCGGCGCCTTCCTCCAGGAGCGCGGTCACCCGCAGGTCCACCTCCGCCACCACCAGCCCCAGCCGCTCCGCCGCGGCCGTCGCCAGGGCCGTCCGCAGCCGGGCCGCCGTCGTCGGCAACGGCTCGGAGGCCGCCGCCGCGAAGTCCGCCGTCACCCGCAGCGGTCCCGGCGGCAGCGCGCTCGGCGGAGGCGGTACGACCGGCTCGTACACGGTGTCCGGATCGGCCACCGCGATGCGCACCTGCCCCAGCCGCACCCCCGGCATCCCCCGCACCGCCCGCCGCAGTACCGCATCCGCCGCATGCTCCGCGATCCACGCACCGTCCCGCGGCCCGCCCAGGGGCAGCAGCCTGCCCAGACCCAGTTGCTCGCGCACCGCACGCGTCCATCTGTCCGCCGTCATTCCTCCAGCCTGCCGCATCCCTGGGGCGCCGCGCGGCAACCGCGCTTACGGTGGTCCAAGGAGGACGACCGAAAAGGACGTACGGCGATGAGTGAGACAACGGAGCAGAACCGGACACAGATCCCCGACAGCGGCTCCGAGGCCGTGCAGACCCGCAGGACCGCCCGTCGCGGCGGCGGAGACCCCGCCTCCCGAGGGCGCACCACGATCGCCGACGGCGTCGTGGAGAAGATCGCCGGACTGGCGGCCCGGGACGTCATGGGCGTCCATGCGATGGGCAGCGGCATCAGCCGCACCTTCGGCGCCGTGCGCGACCGGGTGCCCGGCGGGTCGAAGTCGGTGACGCGGGGCGTCAAGGCCGAGGTCGGCGAGGTGCAGACCGCGCTGGACCTCGAGATCGTCGTCGACTACGGAGTGTCGATCACCGACGTCTCGGGGGACGTGCGCGAGAACGTCATCGCGGCCGTGGAGCGGATGACCGGTCTCGAGGTGGTCGAGGTCAACATCGCGGTGAGCGACGTCAAGCTGCTCGAGGAAGAGGACGAGGAGCCGGAGTCCCGGCTCCAGTGACGTGCCGGCAACCGGACAACCGGACCGCTGAGGGGAGTGCACCGTGAACATGGCCGTGGTCGGCATGATCGCCGGCGTGGCACTGGGCTTCGCCGGATACTTCGGGGGGTTCGGGGCCTTCCTGCTGGTGGCGGCCCTGGGCGCCGTCGGGTTCGTCGTCGGCCGGTTCCTCGAGGGGGACCTGGAGCCCGGCGACTTCTTCCGTACGCGTGAGAACAGACGTCGGTGACGTACGTGAGTGAGGGGACCGGTGGGCTCGGCACCGGGCCGACCGGGGTCCCGCCGGGCGAGCGGGGCGCGACCCGGATCGCCGACCGGGTCGTGGCGAAGATCGCCGCCCAGGCGGCACGCGAGGCCGTCGGCCCGCTGCCGCCCGGGGCCGCCCACCCGCACGCCACCGTCGCCGTCCACCACGACGTCGCCCGCATCAGCGTCCATCTGGAACTCGACTACCCGACCGACATCGGCCCGCGCTGTCACGCGGTGCGTCGTCATGTCACCGAGCGGGTAGGCGCGTTGGTGGGCATGAAGGTCCCGGAGGTCGCCGTCCGGGTCGAACGGCTGCACCCGACGGCGGCACACGGCGCGGTACACGGGAGGACGCGATGAGCGAGCCCCGGAGCTCCGAGGGCACCACACAAAGACTGCCGGTCCTGGAGAAGGCTCTGGATTCCGAGGACGTACCGGAGACCCGGGCGGCCCCCGCGGCGAGCAGTGGCCGCTTCTGGTCGACGCGCCGCGTCCCGGCGGCCGTGGTCGCGTTCCTGCTCATGGGCCTGGCGGGCGCCTTCCTCTACGACATCGCCGCCGTCCGCGCCCACCGGCCCGCCCTGTACGCCCGCCGAGAACTGGCCCGGCAGCTCGCCGAACGGCCCCTGGACGACATCTGGGTGCTCGTCGGCGCGGGCGTCGCCGCCGCCCTCGGTCTGTGGCTGCTAGCCCTCGCCCTCACCCCGGGCCTGCGCGACCTCCTGCCGATGCACCGCAGCCACCCCGACGTCCGCGCCGGCCTCCACCGGGGCGCCGCCGCGCTGGTGCTGCGCGACCGGGCCCTGGAGGTCGCCGGTGTGCAGTCGGTACGGGTGCGCACCGGCCGCCGCCGGGCCGACGTCCGCGCGGTCTCCCACTTCCGCGACGTGGACGACGTCCGCGCCGACCTCGACGCCGTGCTCGGCGACGCGGTCCGCGGCCTGGGCCTGGCCCGCCCGCCCGCGCTGTCGGTGCGCGTGCGCCGGCCCGGACGGAAGGGGTGAGGGCGGTGCTCAGGACGGTCAACCGTGTGGCACTGGGGCTCGTGGGGCTCGTCCTGGCCGTTGTCGGCGGCGCGGTGCTGGCTGTCGGCCTCGGCGCCTCCCCGCCCTCCTGGTGGATCCACGACGGCCCGCACGACGTCCTGCTCACCACCGCCGAACGCACCCGCTGGCGGGCCGAGACCTGGTGGTGGCCGGTGGTCCTCGCCGTCCTCACCCTCCTCGTCCTGCTCGCCCTGTGGTGGCTGGTCGCGAACCTGCGCCGCCGCCGGCTCCACGAGGTCCTCGTCGACACCGGCGACGGCGCGGGAGCCCTGCTGAGAGGCCGGGCCCTGGAGCACGTGCTGGCCGCCGACGCGGCCCGCCTGGACGGCGTGGCGCAGGCGCACGCCCACCTGACGGGCCGCAGGGACGCCCCCGACGCCCGTGTGCGGCTCGTGCTGGAGCCCCATGTGAACCCGGCGGACGCCCTGCACCACCTGACGGCCGAGTCCCTGGCCCACGCGAGGGACTCGGCGGCCCTGAAGGCCCTCCCGGCGAAGGTCCGGCTGAGGACGGCCAGGCACCGGGCGGAGAGGGTCGGTCGGCTGAGGACGGCCAGGCACCGGGCGGAGAGGGTCGGCTGAGGCCGGTCCCGGTCCGTCAGAAGCCGTGCCGCATCCCGCCGTCGACCGGAATCATGATCCCGGTCAGGTAGGAAGCGGCCGGCGACAGGAGGAAGGCCGCCGTCCGCCCGAACTCCTCCGGCGTCCCGTACCGCCGCAACGGGATCCGCGCCTCGTTCGCGGCCCGGGTGGCCTCCGGATCGGCCGACAACCCGTCCAGCTCACGCACCCGGTCCGTGTCGATCCGCGCCGGCAGCAGTCCCACGACCCGGATGCCCCGCGGCCCCAGCTCGTCCGCGAGGGACTTCGCGAACCCCGCGAGCCCCGGACGCAGCCCGTTCGAGATGGTCAGCCCGGGAATCGGCTCGTGCACCGACCCGGACAGCACGAACCCGATGACACCCCCGGCCTCCAACCCGGCCGCGGCCGCCCGCGCGAGCCGCACCGCGCCCAGGAACACCGACTCGAACGCCGACTGCCACTGCTCGTCGGTGTTGTCGGCGACGAACCCCGGCGGCGGTCCGCCCACGCTGACGAGGATGCCGTCGAACCCGCCGAAGTGCTCGCGCGCGGCCGCGATCAGCCGTGCGGGTGCCTCCGGGTCGGCGTTGTCCACGGCGACCCCGACGGCGTTCGGCCCCAGCTCCTTCGCCGCGTCGGCGGTGCGCTGCGCGTCCCGTCCGGTGACGACCACCTTCGCGCCGTCCGCGACCAGCTCGCGCGCGGCGGCGTTGCCGAGACCGCGCGTGGCCCCGGTGACGACGTACACCCGGTCCTTCAGTCCAAGATCCATGGCCCTATCCTGCCTCCTCGCCGTCGAACAGGGTGAGGGCGGTGTTGACCAGGCCGATGTGGCTGAACGCCTGCGGGAAGTTGCCGAGGTGGCGGCCGGTCACCGGGTCGTACTCCTCCGCCAGGAGGCCGACGTCGTTGGCGAGCCCGCACAGCCGCTCGAACAGCTCGCGTGCCTCCTTCGTGCGGCCCGTCATGTGCAGCGCGTCGGCGAGCCAGAACGAACACGCCAGGAACGTGCCCTCGCCGCCCGGCAGACCGTCGACCGCGGTGTCGTCGGTGCTGTACCGGCGTACCAGCCCGCCGTGGCCGAGCTCCGCGCGGACCGCGTCCACGGTGCCGACCACGCGCGGGTCGTCCGGCGGCAGGAAGCCGACGCGGGGGATCAGCAGCAGGGAGGCGTCCAGGTCGCGGGAGCCGTAGTACTGGGTGAAGGTGTTGCGCTCCGGGTCGTAGCCCTTCTCGCACACCTCGCGGTGGACCTCGTCGCGCAGCGCCCGCCAGGCCTCCAGGTCGCCGCGCAGCTTGGGGTAGTGCTCCATGGCGCGGACGGCCCGGTCGGCCGCCACCCACACCATCACCTTGGAGTGCACGAACTGGCGGCGTCCGCCGCGCACCTCCCACAGCCCCTCGTCCGGCTGCCGCCAGTGCTCGCCCAGCCACTTCATCAGCGCGCGCTGCAGCGACCACATGTGCGGCCTGGGCGACATGCCGACGGTGCGGGCCAGCGACAGCGAGTCCATGACCTCGCCGTAGACGTCCAGTTGCAGCTGGTCCACGGCGCCGTTGCCGATGCGTACCGGCGTGGATCCCAGGTAACCGGACAGCCAGGGCAGTTCGCACTCGGGCAGCCGCCGCTCACCCGCCAGCCCGTACATGATCTGCAGGTCCGCCGGGTCGCCCGCGACGGCGCGCAGCAGCCAGTTGCGCCAGGCCTCCGCCTCCTCCTGGTATCCGGCCGCGAGCAGCGCGCCGAGGGTGAGGGTGGAGTCCCGCAGCCAGCAGTAGCGGTAGTCCCAGTTGCGCACCCCGCCGATCTCCTCGGGCAGGGAGGTGGTGAGCGCGGCGACGATCCCGCCGGTCGGCACGTAGGTGAGGGCCTTGAGCGTGATCAGGGAGCGCAGGACGGCGTCCCGGTGGGGTCCTCGGTAGCAGCAGCGGGCCGACCACGCCTGCCAGTCCTCGACGCTGCCCCGCAGCGCCTCGTACGGGTCGACGAGCGGTGGGCGCGGGTGGTGCGAGGGGTGCCAGGTCATCACCAACGCGACCGACTCGCCCGCGGCGACGGTGAACTCCGAGTGCGTGCTGAAGTCCTCACCCCAGGTACGCACGTCCGGTTCGCTGCGGAACCAGACCGCGTCCGGTCCGGCGATCGCCACCCGGTGCCCGTCGACCCGGCGCATCCAGGGGACGACCCAGCCGTAGTCGAAGCGCAGCCGCAGCGTGCTGCGGACGGTGACCCGGCCGCGCAGGCCCTCCACGATGCGTACGACGTCCGGGGCCCGGTCGCGCTGCGGCATCAGGTCGGTGACGCGGATGGCGCCCTCGTCCGTCTCCCACACGGTGTCCAGGACGAGGGTGCCGGGGCGGTAGGCGCGGCGCGTGCAGGGGCCGCGCACGCCCTTGGGCGCGATCCGCCAGTGGCCGTTGTCCTCGGTGCCGAGGAGGCGGGCGAAGCAGGCTGCGGAGTCGAAGCGGGGCAGGCACAGCCAGTCGACGGAGCCGTCCAGGCCGACCAGGGCGGCGGTCTGTTCGTCGCCGATGAGGGCGTAGTCCTCGATACGGGGGTGCACGGGGTGCGGGTTCCCGGTGGGAGCGGGGGGCAATCAGGGCCGCGGCCGCGGGAGTGGCGCAGGCCCACCGCGCCGTCGACGCCCGAGGAGACACGCCGGTCCCGGCTCGCGGCCCGCCGCGAGGACCGGCCGCCGCGCGCGGGACGCGAGGGGCACCGGCGGAGCCGCCGCCGGCCGGGAGGCGCGTACCCGTGCCGCGGGCGGGCCCCGCAGCCGTCCCGCCACACCGTCGCCGGGCTACACCGTCGCCGGTTGGGACCGCTCCGTCTCCTGGCGCGCCGCCTCCGCCCGGTCGCGCCGCTCGCGGCGGGCCAGGATCACCCATCCGACGGGCACGCACGCGGAGAACAGCCACCACTGGACGGCGTACGCGTAGTTCAGCGCGGCGTCCTCGTCGCCGGGCCTGCCGATCAGCTCCGGGGTGTCGCCCCTGGGCTCGGGGGCGGTCTGCGCGACGTAGCCGCCGAGCACCTGGGCGCCGAGCCGCTCGGCCTGCTGCTCACTGTTGATGAGCATGACCTGCCGGTCCGGCAGTCCCTGGAGGTTCTTGATGCCGCTGGCGGCGGTCGTCTCGTCGGGCATCAGCCGGCCGGTGACGGTGATCCGGCCCGCGGGTGGCGCGGGGACCTCGGGGAAGGCGGTCTGGCTCGGGCCGTCGGCGGGGATCCAGCCGCGGTTGACCAGCAGCACCTTGCCGTCCGTCAGGACGAACGGGGTCAGGACGTGGAAGCCGACCTCCTCGTCGGCGTTGACCCGCCGCCTGACGACGACTTCCCGGTCGGTGTCGAAGTGGCCGGTGGCGGTCACCCTGCGGTACCGCTCGCCGCTGGTGACGGTGTGTCCCGGGGAGGTCAGCCGCTCCACCGGCACGGGCTCGGCGGTGAGCGCTTCGGAGACCAGCTGGTTCCGGGCGGTGCGCTCCTCGTAGCGGTGCATCTGCCAGAAGCCCAGCCTGATCATCGTGGGGATGAGGAGGAGGGCGACCAGCGTGAGGATCACCCACTGCCGGGACAACAGGAAGCGGTACACCCCACGACGGTACCTCTCGGGCCGTGGGGTGCCTCCGGCAGGGTGCGCTCAGACGCGGTCGACGATGCCCACCTTCCCCTCCGCCCGCGCGCAGTGGGCGCCGCAGTACCAGTGACCCTCGACCTCGACGCCCTGGCCGATGATCTGCACGCGACAGTGCTCGCAGATGGGGGCCATGCGGTGGATCGCGCAGGAGAAGCAGTCGAAGACGTGCACGGCGCCCTGCGCGTGCACCTCGAAGGTCATTCCGTAGTCATTGCCACAAACTTCGCATCTCGCCATGCGCCACAGGGTGAGTGGTCGCCGTGGCGCGGGCGAGCGGGCGCCGGGCGAGTCGCGCGGCAATCACCCGTACGTACGGGTCACCGGCCCGCGGACGTCACCTCTCCCGCCGCGCGCGTCGTTCCTCCGGCACCGTGGGTGTCGCGTCCCCCGTGGCGCGCGTCACGCCCCCTGTGGTGGGTGTCGCGTCCCTCGTGGCGCGTGTCACGCTTCCTGCGGTGGGGTCGCGTCCCCCGCCGCGTGTGTCGTGCCTCCCGTCGTCGGTGTCGCGTCCCCCGCCGCGGGCTCCACGTCCCGCAGCAGCTGCCCGAAGGCGGCCTCGTCGACGACCGGCGTCCCGAACTGCCGCGCCTTGACCACCTTGGACGTGCCCGAGTCGGGATCGTTGGTGACCAGCAGGCTGGTCAGCCGCGACAGGCTCGTCGCCACGTGCAGCCCCGCCTCGGTCGCCCGGTCCTCCAGCAGATCGCGCTCGACCGAGGTGTCGCCCGAGAAGGCCACCCGCATGCCCTGCTTGAGCCTTTTGCCCTCTTCGTACCGTCCGGGATTGGGATACGGGCACGCGGGCCTCTTCCGGGACGGGCGCCAACTGCTGGGCCGGTAGCCGCCGCCGTATCCGCCGGAACCGCCCGCCTGCTGCCCGATCCGGGGGAGGGGGCGGTCCTGCCACTCCGTCAGCGGACGGCACTCGTGCAGCGGCAGCCGTACGCCGCCCGCCGCCGCGGCCCGCAGGCTCGGCCGGAACGCCTCCGCCAGCACGCGCGCGTCGTCGAGCGCGTGGTGCGCACGCCGCTGGACGACGCCGAAGTGGGCGGCCAGCGACTCCAGCTTGTGGTTGGGCAGCGGCAGGCGCAGCTCCTTGGAGAGCGCGATGGTGCACAGCCGATGCTTGACCGGGGCCTCTCGCTCCGCGCGCGCGTACTCCCGCGCGATCATCTGCCAGTCGAAGACGGCGTTGTGCGCCACGAGCACCCGGTCCGCGAGCCGGGCCGCGAACTCCTCGGCGACCTCCCGGAACAGGGGCGCGCCCTCCAGTGCCTCGCTCGTCAGACCGTGGATCCACACCGGACCCGGGTCGCGCTCCGGGTTGACCAGCGTGTACCAGTGGTCCTCGACCTCACCGCGCGCGTCCAGCCGGTAGACGGCGGCGGAGATGATCCGGTCGTCGCGGGCCAGGCCGGTGGTCTCCACGTCAACGACCGCGTATCCCTGGGGATACGCGGCCGGCCACTCCATCGGGGAGGACACGGTGGGCATACGGTCTTCGAGCATGGTCCCTGAGGATACGGGCCGCCACTGACACGCAGCGCACACCTCCCGGTACCGCACCGGCACGGCCACACGCGCGTGCGGGACGAAGGCGGACGGAAGGTGCCCGAGGCGTACGACAGTTCGGCAGCGCCGTGGACCGGCGCCGGACCGAGCAGGGTGCGGGGCCGCGCGGCCCACCCGTACGGGCGGGCACCGTCAACCCAGCGCCGCGACCAGGTCCCCGGCTGCCAGCGGCGTCAGGCCGCACCCGTCGACCGGGCCGGGCAGCAGCCGGTACACCTCTCCGGTGGCGCGCTCCGGTGCCACGCCGCCGTGCACCAGTGCGAGCAACACGCGCTTCTTGGCGGCGGCTTCGGCGGCCAGCTCGTCGGCGGGGGCGCCGCCGGTCTCCGGCCGCTCGCGTCGCTCGGGTGCGTCCAGCGCACGCACGCGTGCCGCGAACGCCGTGTCGGTCTCGCCGTCCCGCCGCACGTAGTGCCACAGCTCGTCGCCGACGCCCGGCCGCGGCGCGCGCCGTACCACGGCCACCTCGTCCGCGCGGGCGGCGGCGTGCCACACCGCGAGGTCCCACAGCGTCGTACGGCCGGAGGCGAAGTACTGGTGCAGGTCCCGGCCGGCCCGGCCCAGGTCGGCGGCGTGCCGGTGCACGCTGTGGTAGCCCTCGGCGGCCGACAGGTGCAGGTCCGTCCACAGGAACGTGCGGTGGCGCAGGTCCACCACGAGCGGGACGTGGACACGGGAGTCGCCGACCAGGTCGTAGCGCTGGCGCACGGTGCGCGGGTCGTACGACGCGTCCTGTGCCTCCTCTGCGGCCGAGGGGAGCGTCATGAAGCCCGCGAAGGCGTCCAGGAGCCGCTCGAACGGGATGTCGTTGAAGCTGAAGACGACGGGCAGCGCGTACCGCACGCCGAGGTCGCCGAGCGAGGTGAGGTCCAGGTCGACGTACTCGGTCGCACCCTGGGGTGCGGGGGCCGACGTCAGGTCGCCGGAGTGCACCGCCCACCGGTCGCCGTACACGAGGTTGGTGTAGTCGCACAGGTCGACGAACTCCCAGTTCTCGTCGTACAGCGCCACCGACAGGTCGAGGTCGACGCGGGTCTTCGCGGGCTGCGTCCAGTGCAGGAACAGCCGCATGACCTCGCCGTCGGGAAGCGGCTGCGTGCTGCCGCGCGGCACCGCGACCAGGGACTTGGTGTCGGCGCGTTCGGTGGCCGGCACCGCGAGGCCGGTGAGCGCCGAGTCCAGCACGGCCAGTTCCACGCGCGGCGCGGCGGCCAGCCGGCGCACCGCCTCCGCCTCCAGCAGCGCGCACACCTCGCGCGTCACCGCCGGCGACAGCGGGGCGCGCGTGTCGTCGAGGGTGTACGCGTGCGTGACCTGGCCGCGCGGGAAGAACACCCGTCGCTCAGAAGGCAGGTGACGGATCCGCAGCCGCCCGAGCGCGGCCAGCAGCGGCGCCGGACCGGCCTGGGGCAAGGCCCGCCGCAGCACGTCCGCGAAGCCTTCCGGCAGGACGTCGAGCTCGCGCAGCCGCAGCAGGTGGTCGAGGCGGCGCAGCAGCTCACCGGGGCGCCCGGCCAGCAGCGCGAGGGCGCCCTCGGTGTCCTTCTCGGCCAGCGCCTGCTCGACGCGGGCACTCCAGGTGACGGCACGCAGCCGGCCGCCGTCGACGCGTACGGCGTCGGGGTGGGTGGCGGCGGTCCGCAGGAGGGCCTCGCCGAGCGCCGCCCCCGGGGTGCCCGCGCCGCCCCCGGCCGCCGGAGAGACGTCCGTCCCGCGCAGTACCGCGAAGGCCAGCGCGGCCTTCGGATGCCGGGCGAACCGCTCGTGCGGATGCAGGATCTCCGCGGCGCGCTTCCACAGGACCGGATGCCGCAGTACGTCCTCCACCAGCGACGGCGCCGGCAGCCCGTCGAGCACGGCGAGCAGCCGGCGGCGCAGCGCGCGCGGCAGCGACCGCATCCGCGGCGGATCGATCAGGTCGGCCTCGCCCCCGGACCACACGCACAGCAGCCGCAGCACGTCCGTCGCGGTCGTGAGATGCTCGTCGATCAACTCCAGTGCGTCGGCACGGCGTTCACGTACGCGCAGCATCCGGCCCAGTACCAGCGCCTTCGTCTCCCGCACCGGGATCTCCCGCGGGAACCACGCCACCCCCGCGGGCGCGTGGGCCAGCAGCACCGCCAGGTCCTCCCGGTCCCGCGGGGGCAGCGGCGTGCGCCGGGCCAGCAGCGTCCGCAGCGCCGTCACGGCGTCGGCGCGCGCGTCCCGGCCGAGCGCGAGCAGCTTCAGCGGCCCCACGGACACCTCGCGCGCGTGCCGCGGATGCGCCGGCTTCAGGAACGGATCGGCGGGGTCCACACGGCGGTGGCAGAGGGGGCAGCCCGAGTAGTCGGCGCCGTCCCAGCACTCCCGGCACACCAGATGCGCGCACGGCGACACCGCGTGCACGCTGCCGACCGTGCCGCACAGCACGCACGGCTGTTTCGGCCACTGCAACAGCAGCGTGAAGACGCGGTCGATCCACAGCTGGAACGTGTCGTCGGGCACCGAGGCCGGGAAGCTGCGGAACAGCGGCATGTGCGTGCGGTCGGCGCCCAGTTCGGCGTCGATGTGCGCGATCAGCTGCCGCCCGGCGTCGGCCAGCCCGGCGGGCCCCAGCCACGCCAGCGCCGCCCGCAACTGCGCGTTCGGTGCGAACCCCCGATCCAGCAGCTCGGCTTCGAGCGCGACGAGCCCCTCGTCCGTCGACGGGTCGCCCGGCCGTGGCCCGGCCTGGTCGACGTAGACGGTACGGAGACGGCGGAGCAGCACGGACGCGAGTACGGACAAGCGGAAATCCCCCGGAACGCGTGGAGAGCCCCGAAGCCGTCGGGGCGAAAGGCCGGTCGAGAAGCCGGTCGAACGACCGGCTGAGACGGGGGCGGAGAGTGGGCGCGCTACGGATTCATAGGAAGTGAAGAAGGAAGCACGCGGCGGAGCCGCCCCCGTTGGCATGACTGTAGGACAGTCGGGAAAAGACCCGCCACTGTTTTTTCTGCCGGGACGCGTACGCGTGCGGGAGCGGTGGCGGGGCCCGTGTCGATGACTGTTCTCCTTCACCCGCCCGGCGGGGCGGGGCGTTGAGGGGGCGGGGCATCGGGGCCTCCCCGGCCCCTGGTGGTCGGTCCGGTGCGATCACCGCGCCCCGCTTCTCGGCCCCTGCCGGCCACCCCTCCTGCGTCGCCGCCATCAGCAGGACCGCCGTGTCGGTCTCGACGGCCGGCGCCGCGGGCCCAGTCGGCGCCGGCCTCCGGGCAATCGTTGCGACCGGCCGCCGCGCAACGGCGCCCTCCGGGCCGCCCTGTTGGCCGGGATCACCAAGAAGCAAGCGCGTACCGTCGGTAATACTTGTCAGTAACAACGTCTAGCCGCAGCCCACCAGCGGTTCTACGGTGCCCCCATGCCGAACCTGCCCGATGTCGTGCTGTGGTCGATACCCGCCTTCGTGCTGCTCACCGTGGTCGAGATGATCAGTGTGCGCCTCCATCCCGATGAGGAGGCGGCCGGTTACGAGGCCAAGGACGCGGCCACCAGCATCGGCATGGGGCTCGGAAGCCTCGGCTTCGACTTCCTCTGGAAGATCCCGATCGTCGCGATCTACACCGCGCTGTACGAACTGACCCCGCTGCGGGTCCCCGTCCTGTGGTGGACGATCCCGCTGATGCTGCTCGCGCAGGACTTCTTCTACTACTGGTCGCACCGCGGCCATCACGTCATCCGCATCCTGTGGGCCTGTCACGTGGTCCACCACTCCAGCGAGAAGTTCAACCTCACCACAGCCCTGCGCCAGCCCTGGACCTCCCTGACCGTCTGGCCGTTCTACGTCCCCCTCGTCGCCGCCGGCGTACACCCGGCCGCGCTCGCCTTCTGCTCCTCCGCGAACCTCGTCTACCAGTTCTGGATCCACACCGAGCGCATCGACAAGATGCCCCGCTGGTTCGAGTTCGTGTTCAACACGCCCTCCCACCACCGCGTCCACCACGCCTCCCAGGGCGGCTACCTGGACCGCAACTTCGGCGGCATCCTCATCGTCTGGGACCGGCTCTTCGGGTCGTTCGTGCCGGAGGTCGAGCGGCCCGTCTACGGGTTGACGAAGAACATCAACACGTTCAACCCGATCAAGGTGGCCACCCATGAGTACGTCGCCATCGCCAAGGACCTGAGGGCGGCCCGCAGCTGGCGCGAGCGCGCGGGACGCGTGTTCGGCGGACCTGGCTGGCAGGCGGCGCCCGCCACCACGACCCCCTCCGCCGCTACGACCGACCCCGCCATCACGACCGCCTCCGCCACCACGACCGACCCCGCCACCACGACCGACCCCGCCACCACGACCACTCCCACCGGTCCCGCGACCACCTCGAAGTCCTCCTCCGCGTCGGTCGAGGAGACCACGCCCGCGTGACCCGCTCCCGTCTCCTCCTCGCCGCCTTCGCCGTCGCCACCGCCGCGGACCTGGTCAGCCTCGCGGTCGGTTTCGGGACCGGCCACCTGGTCGCCAAGCCCCTGCTGATGCCCTTGCTCGCCGCCTGGGCCGCCGTAGGCGGCGCGCCCCGGCTGCTCGTCGCCGCCCTCCTGTGCGGCTGGGGCGGCGACACCCTGCTCCTCTTCGACGCCGACCCCGCCTTCCTCGCCGGCATGGCCTCCTTCGCCGCCGGCCACGTCTGCTACCTCGTCCTCTTCCGCGGACACGGACGCGGACACAGGCCTCCACGCGCGTGTGCCGGCCTCCTCGCCCCCTGCTACGCCACCGCCCTGATCGCCACGGTCGTCCTGCTGTGGCCGGACCTCCCGGCGGACCTCCGCGTCCCCGTCGCCTGCTACAGCACCCTGCTCACGGCCATGGCGTACACCGCCGCCACCCGGCTCGGCCTCGTCGCCGGGCTCGGCGGCGCGCTGTTCCTGCTCTCCGACACCCTCATCGCGACCGGCGTCGCCGACTGGCCGCAGCCCCCGCGTCCCGACTTCTGGATCATGCTCACGTACGCCGCCGCACAGGTCCTGCTGGCCCGCGGCGCCCTCGAAGCGAGCCCCGCGCCGACGACGGCGTACGGTGAGGTGCCCTCGACCACCCGCTGAGCGCACCCAGCAGAGCAGAGAGAAGGACCCTCGTCATGCGTGCCACCACCATCCACGCCCCGTTCGACATGCGCGTGGAGGACGTTCCCGACCCCGTGGTACAACTGCCCACCGACGCGGTGGTCCGGGTGGTGCGCGCCTGCATCTGCGGCAGCGACCTGTGGGCGTACCGCGGTGAGGCGGCCCGGCAGCCGGGGCAGCGGATCGGACACGAGTTCCTCGGAATGGTGGAGGAGACCGGCTCCGACGTGCGCACCGTGCGCCGCGGCGACCTGGTCGTCGCGCCCTTCATGTGGTCCGACGGCGTCTGCGACTACTGCCGCGAGGGTCTCACCACCTCCTGCGAGCACGGCGGCTTCTGGGGCTCCGTCGGCTACGACGGCGGCCAGGGCGAGGCGGTGCGCGTGCCCTTCGCCGACGGCACCCTCGTCCAGTTGCCCAAGGAGGCGGCCTCCGACGACCACCTGCTGTCCGCGCTGCTGACCCTCTCCGACGTGATGGGCACCGGTCACCACGCGGCCCTCGGCGCGGGGGCCCGCCCGGGCGCCACGGTCGCCGTCGTCGGCGACGGAGCCGTCGGCCTGTGCGCGGTCCTCGCCGCCAGGCGACTGGGCGCCGAACGGATCATCGCGCTCGGTCGCCACCAGGCCCGCACCGACCTGGCGCGCCGCTTCGGCGCCACCGACGTCGTCGCCGAGCGCGGGGAGGCCGCCGTCGAGGCCGTCCGCGCCCTCACCCGGGGCCGGGGCGCGCACGCCGTCGTCGAGGCGGTCGGCACCGAGCAGTCCATGCGGACGGCCGTCAACATCACGCGCGACGGCGGCGCCATCGGCTTCGTCGGCGTGCCGCACGGCAGCGGCACGGGGCTCGACCTCGGCGTCATGTTCGACCGCAACATCGCGCTGCGCGGCGGAGTCGCCCCGGTCCGCGCCTACATACCCGAGCTGCTGCCCGACGTCCTGGACGGCACCATCGACCCCTCGCCCGTTTTTGACATGACCGTCGGCATCGAGGACGTACCGGAGGGCTACAAGGCGATGGACGAGCGCGTCGCCCTCAAGGTCATGGTCACCGACTGAGGCACTGACCGGGGTCGCACGGGAGGACTACGACGTCCTGGGTCGGGGGTACGACGGTCCCGGGTCGGGGGTACGACGAGGTCCCGGGTCGGGAGGACGACGACGTCCCGGGTCGGGGGACGGCTCCGCCCGTCCGGCGCGCCGCCTGCGTCCGTCGGCGTGCCGCCTACGTCCGGGGCGCGGACTCGGCCCGGCGCGCGGACTTCGCCCGGCGCGCCGACTCGGCCAGGGCGCGGACTCCGCCCTTCCCGGTGCGTCGCCCGACCCGGTACGTCCGGCGCGTTGCTCCAGCCCTCCCTGGCGGGCCCTATCCGCTGATCAGCCCACCGGTTCACCCAGCCATCGAGCCTGGTCCGCCCCCCCACGGCCCCGGCAACCGTGTCCAGTCGCCGGGTCCGCCGTCGAAGGAGACCGGCGGCAGGGCGTACCGCAGCCGTCCGGAGCGGCCGTCGGTCTCGCCGGTCTCGTTGAGCCACGGCTCCGGGCCGTCGTAGGCGGCGCCGGCCTCGCCCTCACCCGGGTCCCGCCGCGCCCCCTCCGTCAGCCAGGCCGCCGTCCGGGCCAACGCCACCCGCACGACCCGGCCGTAGCCCTCCGCCGACTGTTCGGTGAGCGCGCGCAGGACCGCCGCCGCCAGGAGGTAGCCCGTGCCGTGGTCCAGCGCCTGGGCCGGGAGCGCTCCGGGCCGCCCGGCCGTCCCCTCGATCGCCGCGACACCGGTCGCGGCCTGGACGAGGCTGTCGAAGCCGCGCCGCCCGCCCCACGGCCCGTACGCCCCCCAGGCGGACAACTGCGCCACGACCAGCCCGGGCCGGCGCTCGGTCAGTGCTTCGGGTGAGAGGCCGAACCGGTCCAGGGCACCGGGGCGGTAGCCGGTGACGACGACGTCCGCCGAGGCGAGCAGGTCCTCGAACGTCCGCCGGTCGGCGCGGAGGTCCAGGGTCGCCGACCGCTTCCCGAAGCCCGTGTCGGCATGCTGGTCGGTAAGTTCGGCCAGGTGGGGGGCGTCGAGACGCAGAACGTCGGCGCCCAGCAGGGCGAGAGTGCGGGTGGCGACCGGGCCGGCGACGACCCGCGTCAGGTCCAGCACGCGCAGCCCGGCGGCGGGCAGCAGGGGAGTGCCGTCCAGGGGCGGGAGCGCACGCGCGCGTGCCGTGTCCAGACGCGCGCTCTCGACGAGCGGCCGCCGTGCGATCTCCACCGCCTGCTCGTGCGCGGCCCACTCCTCCGGCGTCCGCAGCGCCACGGCCAGGCCCCCGGCGGCGTACACCGTCTCCTCCACCTCCAGGGCGGAGCGCTCGGCGAGTGCCGCCCCGACGGCGGCCGGATCCTCCGGCAGGCCCGGGCCCAGGGCGTGCAGCAACCGGGTGCGGTGGTGCGGGTAGTTGGCGTGCGTGCGCACCCACCCGTCGGCCGTCCGCCAGAACCGCGACAGCGGCGCGAAGGCGACCGGCGCCCTGCCGTCGACCAGCAGATGCCGTTCACTCACGAACGCGGTGGCCACCGCACCGTCGTCCACCCGCACCCGGGGCACCTCCGCCGAGTCGGACCGTCGTGCGGCCAGTTCGGCACCGGCCAGCGCGCACACACCGGTACAGGCCCGCGCCAACTCCCGTACGGGAAGCCGTGCGGCGAGGGCGCCCTCGCGCGCAACGGTCGACACGCGCGCGAGGAGGGCGGGATCGCCGTCCAGTTCCGACCAGGCGAACTCGATGTCAGTCATGACTGAACTATGCAGTATTGATCCAATCAACATACTGACCTGATGTCTGCACAGAACGTCGATATCCGCACGGGAGAGGGCTGCCCGCACGGAACAAGGCTGTCCGCACGGGGAGACAGGACGAGGAAGGGGCCGGACGGATCCCCGCCCGGCCCCACAACACCTCGCCTGCTCGCCTACTTCACCGCACGCAACGCGTTCACGACACCGAAGCCGAAGAACCCGTTGACCCGCTTGCCGCCCACGCAGGTGGCGTCCACCACGCCGTCACCGTTGCCGTCGTACGGCTCGGTCGGGCAGCCCGGGTTGTCCGCCTGGGCCTTGAGCAGCGCCTGGAGCATCGCCGGGGAGGCGTACGGGTGGGTCGACTTCAGCAGCGCGGCCACACCGGCGACGTGCGGGGACGCCATCGAGGTGCCCTGCAGGAAGCCGTACGCGTTGTTCGGCATCGTCGACAGGATGCGGCCGTTGGCCGACGGGGTGTCCGGGATCTGGTACCGGTCGCCGCCCGGCGCCGCCACGTCGGTGACGCCCAGGCCGTAGCTGGAGTAGTACGACTTGGTGCCCTTGACGCCCGTCGCGCTCACCGTGACGACCCCCGGCAGCTGGGTCGGCACGTCGAGGCACACGTGCGGGTCGACCGTCCGGGTCACCGGCGTGGAGTCGTCGGGGCTGCTGGTGTCGACGATCTCGTCCGCGTCCAGGTCGTGGTTGGAGTTGCCCGCGGAGGCGATGTTCAGCGTGCCCTTCTTCTGCGCGTACAGCTGCGCCCTGTTGACCGCGTCGACGATCGCCTTCTGGTCGGGGTCGTCCATGCAGTTGTACAGCCACGGGTCGACGTAGTAGCTGTTGTTCGTGATCTCGACCCCGTGGTCGGCGGCGAACACGAAGGCGCAGACGACGTTCTCCGGGTAGAAGAGGCCGTCCTTGGGGTCGCTCACCTTGATGCTGGAGACCTTCACGCCGGGCGCGACACCGGCCACGCCGACGCCGTTGCGGGCCGCCGCGATCTCACCGGCGACGTGCGTGCCGTGGTAGTCCTCGGCGGTGTACGGGCGCCAGGCGCCCTCGGAGGTGTCCGCGACGCCGCCGACGCAGTTGGCCGACTGGGACGCGGAGAAGTTCGGGGCGAGGTCCGGGTGGGTGTCGTCGACGCCGGTGTCGATGACGGCGACCGTCACCTTCTCGCTGCCCGGGTTGATCTCCGCCGCCTTGTCGGCGCCGATCGCGCGCAGGTCCCACTGGTCGGCCTCGAGGGGCTCGCTCTCGCCCGCCGCGGCCGACGCGGTCGCGGTCCTCGCGGCGTCCGCCTTGGACAGCAGCTGGGCCGCACCCTCGTCGGTGGTTCCCGCGAGCGACAGCGGTGCGGTCCGGGTCGCGCCCGCCGACTGCACCCCGCGTACCGCGCGTATCGCCGGGCCGAAGTCGGGGTTGGCCGAGTGCGCGACGAGCACGCCGATCTTCTCGTACGCCACGGTGACGGTGCCGCCGGCCGCGGCGATCGCCTTCTTCACCGACTCGATCGTGCGGTGGTCCACCTTCGTGTTGACGACGTACGCCAGGGTCCCGGCGTCGGCCGTCTGCGTGGCGGAGGTCGTGACCGGGGCCGCCGAGGCCGCCGTCGGCAGGAAGCCGAGGGAGGCGGTCAGCGAGAGCACGACGGGCACCGCGAGGGCGAGGCGGCGTCTGGAAGGCAGATGAGCCATGGGGTCTCCACATCATCCGGAATCGAGACCGGCCCGGGACGCGGTCGCGCCTGGGCAGGTACATGACGGGTGGTGCAGGCCTGAAGCTATCTTCCTGACTCGCCGGCCAGCAATGACCTACGGCGATGACTTCCCGAAGAGTCCGGTCCGCGGCGGGAAGAACCCGATGGAAGACCCGATCGGAAGATCCGATCGAAGCAACCCGACCGGGAAGAACCCGACCGGAGCAACCCGACCGGAGCATCCCGACCGGGAACGACCCGACCGGAGCATCCCGACCGGGAACGACCCGACCGGAGGAACCCGGCAGGGAAGAACCCGACAGGGATCAACCCGGCCGGGAGATCCCGACGGGGAAGAACCCGATCGGCGCGAACCCCATCGAGTGGAACCCGATCGAGTTGAAGCCGATCGAGTTGAACCGGTCCACGCGCGCCGCCGTGACCTTGGGCAGGGAGCCCGAGGACGATCGAGCCCCCCGCACACCCGCCATCCGCAATGCGAGGAGACCCCGTGGCCACCGAGACACCGCCCCCCTCGAAAACCTCAGCCCAACTCCCCTCCACCGAGGAGTTCCGCGCGGTGCAGGAGAGCGCGGAGTTCGGTGAGCTGCGCCGCTCCTACCGCAGCTTCGCCTTTCCGCTGACCGTGGCCTTCATCGCCTGGTACCTGCTGTACGTCCTGCTGTCCAACTACGCGGGCGACTTCATGGGCACCAAGCTGTTCGGCAACATCAACGTCGCCTTCGTCCTCGGCGTCGCCCAGTTCGTCACCACGTTCCTCATCGCCTGGTGGTACTCGCGGCACGCCGCCGCGAAGCTCGACCCCAAGGCCGATGCCATCAAGTCCCGGATGGAGGGCGGCGCATGAGCCCCGCGATCACTCTGGCAGCCGGCGAGGCCAGCGAGCACCGGCCACTGATCATCAGTCTGTTCGCGGTGTTCGTCGTCGCGACACTCGTCATCACCATCTGGGCGGGCCGCCAGACCAAGGACGCCGCCGACTTCTACGCGGGCGGCCGTCAGTTCAGCGCCTTCCAGAACGGCCTCGCGGTCTCCGGCGACTACATGTCGGCCGCGTCGTTCCTCGGCATCGCCGGCGCGATCGCCCTCTTCGGTTACGACGGCTTCCTGTACTCCATCGGCTTCCTCGTCGCCTGGCTGGTGGCGCTGCTCCTGGTGGCCGAACCGCTGAGGAACTCCGGCCGCTACACCATGGGCGACGTCCTGGCGTACCGCATGCGCCAGCGACCGGTCCGTACCGCGGCCGGCACCTCCACGATCGTCGTCTCGATCTTCTACCTGCTGGCCCAGATGGCGGGCGCGGGCGTCCTCGTCTCCCTGCTGCTCGGCATCACCTCCGACGCCGGCAAGATCCTGATCGTCGCCCTCGTCGGCCTGCTCATGATCGTGTACGTCTCCATCGGCGGCATGAAGGGCACCACCTGGGTGCAGATGGTCAAGGCGGTGCTGCTCATCGGCGGCACCCTGCTGATCACCTTCCTGGTGCTGCTGAAGTTCAACTTCAACATCTCCGACCTGCTCGGCACGGCCGCCGAGAACAGCGGCAAGGGCGCCGCCTTCCTGGAGCCCGGCCTCCAGTACGGCGCGACCGGCACCTCCAAGCTGGACTTCATCTCCCTGGGCATCGCCCTGGTGCTCGGCACGGCCGGCCTGCCGCACATCCTGATCCGCTTCTACACGGTCCCCGACGCCAGGGCCGCCCGGAAGTCCGTGAACTGGGCGATCGGCATCATCGGCGGCTTCTACCTGATGACCATCGCGCTCGGCTTCGGCGCCGCGGCCCTGATCTCGCAGGACGAGATCATCGCCTCCAACCCGTCCGGCAACACGGCCGCGCCGCTGCTCGCCCTCCACCTGGGCGGCGTCGACTCGGCCTGGGGCGCGATCCTCCTCGCCACGATCTCGGCGGTGGCCTTCGCCACGATCCTCGCCGTGGTCGCCGGCCTCACCCTCGCCTCGTCGTCGTCCTTCGCGCACGACATCTACGCCAACGTCATCCGCAAGGGCCAGGCCACCGGCAAGGAGGAGGTCCGCGCGGCCCGCTGGGCGACCGTCTTCATCGGCGTCGTCTCCATCGGCCTGGGCGCCCTCGCCCGCGACCTCAACGTCGCCGGCCTGGTCGCGCTGGCCTTCGCGGTCGCCGCGTCCGCGAACCTGCCGACCATCCTCTACAGCCTGTTCTGGAAGCGGTTCACCACCCAGGGCGCCCTGTGGTCGATCTACGGCGGCCTGATCGTGGCGGTCGGCCTGGTGCTGTTCTCGCCCGTGGTCTCCGGCGACCCCAAGGCGATGTTCCCCGACGTCGACTTCGCCTGGTTCCCGCTGAAGAACCCCGGCATCATCTCCATCCCGTTCGGCTTCCTGATGGGCTTCCTCGGCACCGTCCTGTCCAAGGAGGAGCCGGACGTCGGCAAGTACGCGGAGCTGGAGGTGCGGTCCCTGACCGGCACCGGCGCCCACTGAGCCACGTCACCGAAGCGGCCGCGTCGTAGATCCCTACGACGCGGCCGCGTCTTACGTCGTGGGATCGGCGGCTGTCGTTGTCGGCGCCGTCACGTAGGCTCGCAGAGGAGGGACACATGCGATCCGCTACGAGGGAGGGGGCCCGCGTGCTCATCGACACCTACGGCCGAGTGGCCACCGACCTGAGGGTCTCGCTGACCGACCGGTGCAATCTGCGGTGCACGTACTGCATGCCCGAGGAGGGCCTGCAGTGGCTGGCGAAGCCCGACCTCCTCACGGACGACGAGATCGTCCGCCTGATCGACATCGCGGTCCGCACGCTCGGCATCGAGGAGGTCCGCTTCACCGGCGGCGAGCCCCTGCTGCGCCCCGGCCTCGTCGGCATCGTCGAGCGGGTCGCCGCCCTCGAGCCACGCCCCCAGATGTCGCTGACGACCAACGGCATCGGTCTCAGGCGCACGGCGACCGCCCTGAAGGCCGCGGGCCTGGACCGGGTCAACGTCTCCCTCGACACGCTCCGCCCGGACGTCTTCAAGACCCTCACCCGCCGCGACCGCCACAAGGACGTCCTCGAAGGCCTGCAGGCCGCCCGCGAGGCCGGCCTGACCCCGGTGAAGGTGAACTCGGTCCTGATGCCGGGCCTGAACGACGACGAGGCCCCCGACCTGCTCGCCTGGGCCGTCGAGCACGACTACGAGCTGCGCTTCATCGAGCAGATGCCCCTGGACGCCCAGCACGGCTGGAAGCGCGAGGGCATGGTCACCGCCGGGGACATCCTGGCCTCCCTGCGGACCCGCTTCGACCTGACCCCCGAGGGCGACGAGGCACGCGGTTCGGCCCCGGCGGAGCGCTGGCTGGTGGACGGCGGCCCGCATGTCGTCGGCGTCATCGCCTCCGTGACCCGCCCGTTCTGCGCCGCCTGCGACCGCACCCGCCTCACGGCCGACGGCCAGATCCGCACCTGCCTCTTCGCCCGCGAGGAGACGGACCTCCGAGCGGCCCTGCGCTCCGGCGCCCCCGACGAGGAGATAGCCCGCATCTGGCGCCTGGCCATGTGGGGCAAGAAGGCCGGCGCGGGCCTCGACGACCCGTCGTTCGTCCAGCCGGACCGACCGATGTCGGCGATCGGGGGCTGAGACCCGTCGCTCCCGGGCGGTGGATCAGGTCGGCTTCGGGTGCGGGTTCCTCTCGGCCTGGCCGAGAGGAACGGGTGCGTGCAACGGCACGGCGGAGGAGGGCGTCGACGCGATGGAGGTCCTCCCGCGCGAGCGCAGCCGGGCGTGGGGGAGTGGACACCGACGGGACAACCGACGAGGACAACCGACGACAACGCGACAGATGCGCGTGCCAGGGACCGCGGCCCCGGACAAGATCACGCGACACCCGCTACGGCTGCGAGCCTTCGGGTGCTTCCCACTCCTCGAACTTCACCACGTCCTTCAGGAAACCCCGGACACCGAGGAACTGGGACAGGTGTTCGCGGTGCTCCTCGCACGCCAGCCACGTCTTCCGCCGTTCCGGCGTGTGGATCTTCGGGTTGTTCCAGGCCAGCACCCACACGGCATCGGCACGGCAACCCTTGGCGGAGCAGATCGCGTCACTCACAGATTCGTCTCACAGGTGGGCAGACAAAGGCGACGCCGAGCAGCCACGGGGGGAGCTGCCCGGCGTCGGTCCGTCGCTCCGACGGGGGATGCGGAGCGCGTACGAAGTATGTCACGGGTAACCAGCCCCAGGGCACCGGAACAGCATGATTGATCTGAGCTTTTCCTGAGCTTGGCGCACAGTCGACTCATGGCCGGATCATGGCCGCCGCTCGGCCGGACCGGCCTCCCCGTCCGTACGGACGGATTCCGTGAAGCGCTCCTCTTCCGGCCCGGACGCACCCGGACCGTCCTCCGCGTGCGGCGGCGTGAGCATCGGCCGTACCGGCGTGGTCAGGAACGTCGAGGGAAGCCCCGGCGCGTTCTCCCGCCCGGCGTTCGCGATCACCACCGAGATGTAGGGCAGGACCGCCCCGAGGACCAGCGCCACCACAGCCACATGGCGCTCCACGTTCCACAGCACCGCCGCGAGGATCACGGACAGGGTGCGGATCGACATCGAGATCACGTACCGCCGCTGCCGGCCGCGCACGTCGTCCTGGAGCCCCTGCCGGGCTCCAGTGATCCGGAACACCTGGACGTTGCCGCCGCCACTCTGCTTCCGCATCACGTTCCACCATCCGACCGCATCGAACTCTCCCCGGCACCCACGGTACGCCGCGCCTCGGCCGCCTTCGAGACCGGGGCACCCCCCCGCCCGAGCGGTCCCGGTGCGCCGTACCGCGTACGGCCGTACCCGACATGCGCCGTACGGCGCACGGCGCCAGACTGGGTGCAATGCTCACGTCGAGCCGTACGAGGAGGCAGCCATGGGCTGGTTGTGGGCGATCATCGTGGGATTCGTGCTGGGCCTGATCGCCAAGGCGGTCATCCCGGGCAAGCAGCACAGTCCGCTCTGGCTGACCACCATCTTCGGCATCCTGGGCGCCATCGTGGGCAACGCCGTCGCCCGCGGCTTCGGCGTCGACGAGACTCCCGGCATCGACTGGAGCCGCCACATCTTCCAGCTGATCGCCGCGATCATCATCGTGGCCTTCGGCGACATGCTATACATGGCGACGCTGGGCAAGCGCAAGCACCACCGCACCACCTGACGCCGGACACCGCACCGCCCACACCCGGGCACCGCACCACCTGACGCCAGGCACCACGACGGCGCGCCCCCCGGAGCGGACGCCGCCGACAGCAGCAGACGCTCCGAGGGGCGCGGGGACCCGTGCGCGCGGACCCGGCGGGCCGCCGATCACGACCGGCTAGGCCCCGGTGACCTCCACAGCCGCCAGGTTCTTCTTGCCGCGCCGCAGCACCAGCCACCGCCCGTGCAGCAGGTCCTCCTCGGCCGGTACGGCGTCCTCGGCGGCGACCTTGACGTTGTTCACGTAGGCACCGCCCTCCTTCACCGTGCGCCGCGCGGCGGACTTGCTGGCCACCAGGCCGACCTCGGCGAACAGGTCCACGACCGGTCCGAGCTCGGCGACCCGGATGTGCGGCACCTCGGACAGGGCCGCCGCCAGCGTCCGGTCGTCGAGCTCGGCCAGCTCGCCCTGCCCGAACAGCGCCCTGGACGCGGCGATCACGGCGGCCGTCTGATCCGCGCCGTGCACCAGCGTCGTCAGCTCCTCGGCCAGCGCCCGCTGGGCGGCCCGCGCCTGCGGCCGCTCCTCGGTCTGCCGCTCCAGCTCCTCCAGCTCCTCACGGGAGCGGAAGGACAGGATGCGCATGTACTTCGAGATGTCCCGGTCGTCCACGTTCAGCCAGAACTGGTAGAACGCGTACGGCGTCGTCATCTCCGGGTCGAGCCAGACGGCGCCGCCCTCGGTCTTGCCGAACTTGGTGCCGTCCGCCTTCGTCATCAGCGGCGTCGCCAGCGCGTGCACGGTGGCGTCCGGCTCAAGCCGGTGGATCAGGTCCAGGCCGGCCGTGAGGTTGCCCCACTGGTCGCTGCCGCCCTGCTGGAGTGTGCAGCCGTAACGCCGGTAGAGCTGGAGGAAGTCCATGCCCTGGAGGATCTGGTAGCTGAACTCGGTGTAGCTGATGCCCTGGTCGGACTCCAGGCGGCGGGCCACGGAGTCCTTCGTCAGCATCTTGTTGACGCGGAAGTGCTTGCCGATGTCCCGCAGGAACTCGATCGCGGACAGGCCGGCCGTCCAGTCGAGGTTGTTGACCATCACGGCCGCGTTCTCCCCCTCGAAGGAGAGGAAGGGCTCGATCTGCCCGCGCAGCCTGTCGACCCAGCCGGCGACCGTCTCCGGGTCGTTCAGCGTGCGCTCCGCCGTCGGGCGGGGGTCGCCGATCAGGCCCGTCGCCCCGCCGACCAGAGCCAGCGGCCGGTGCCCGGCCTGCTGGAGCCGGCGCACGGTCAGCACCTGCACCAGGTGTCCGACGTGCAGGGACGGGGCGGTCGGGTCGAAGCCGCAATAGAACGTGACGGGACCGTCCGCGAGCGCCTTGCGCAAAGCGTCCTCGTCAGTGGACAGGGAGAACAGCCCCCGCCACTTCAGCTCGTCGACGATGTCCGTCACGGTTCTCGTATCTCCTTGGAATGGGCTCGTGGTCAGGTACGAGGTTATACGCCCTGGCTGACAGAGCTCATATTGAATTCCGGCACCCTCAGCGCCGGCATCGCGGCCCTGGTGAACCAGTCGCTCCACTCCCGGGGCAGCGTCTTCTCCGTGCGCCCCGCCTCCGTCGCCCGGCTCAGCAGGCCGACCGGCGACTCGTTGAACCGGAAGTTGTTGACCTCACCGACGACCTCGCCGTTCTCCACGAGGTACACGCCGTCCCGGGTCAGGCCGGTCAGCAGCAGCGTCGCCGGGTCGACCTCGCGGATGTACCACAGACAGGTCAGCAGCAGCCCGCGCGTGGTGCTCGCCACCATCTCGTCCAGCGAGCGGTCGTCGCCGCCGTCCAGGATCAGGTTGTCGCCCGCGGGAGCCACCGGCAGACCGGTCAGGGCCGCGCTGTGCCGGCTGGTCGCGAGGTGCTTCAGCTCGCCCCCGTCGATCCACTCGGTGGCCCGGATCGGCAGCCCGTTGTCGAAGACCGACTGATCACCGCCGGAGGAGTGCGCGACGACGAACGGAGCCGACTCCAGACCCGGCTCGTGCGGGTCGCTGCGCAGGGTCAGCGGCAGTTCGGTCAGCTTCTCGCCGAGGCGGGTGCCGCCGCCCGGCTTGGAGAACACCGTCCGGCCCTCGGCCGCGTCCCGTCCCGACGCCGACCACAGCTGGTAGATCATCAGGTCCGCGACGGCGGTCGGCGGCAACAGCGTCTCGTACCGCCCGGCGGGCAGCTCGATCCGCCGCTCGGCCCAGCCCAGGCGTACGGCGAGCTCCGCGTCGAGCGACGCCGGGTCGACGTCCTTGAAGTCCCGGGTCGACCGCCCCGCCCACGCCGAGCGCGTACGGTCCGGAGACTTGGCGTTGAGCTCCAGCGTCCCGTTCGGCTGGTCGTGCCGCAGCCGCAGCCCCGTCGACGTGCCCAGGTACGTCGACACCAGCGCGTGCTGCGCGAAGCCGTACAGCTCGCGGCCCCCCGCACGCGCGCGTGCGAACGCCTCGCCCAGCGACGGCGCGAAGTCGGCGAACACCGCGGACGAGGTCTCGGCGGGCGCCTCCGTGAACTCCGGGGACTGCGCCACCCCCGTGACCAGCGGCTGCGCGTCCTCGGCGGGGCCGGCCCCGCGCGCGGCGGCCTCGGCGGCCCGCACCAGCGACTCCAGCTCGTCGGCGGTCACGGCCGCCCGCGAGACGACCCCGGAGGCGGTTCCCTCCTTGCCGTCGACCGTCGCGATCACGGTGAGCGTGCGCGAACGCGTCACACCGTTGGTGGTGAGCGCGTTGCCCGCCCAGCGCAGGTTGGCGGTCGACTCCTCGTCGGCGATGACGACACAGCCGTCGGCCCGCGACAGCTCCAGGGCCCGCTCGACGACCTCGTGCGGCTTGTTCGCCTTGTCGGTGCGCGCGCTCATCGGCCGGCCTCCTGCGTGGTGTTCAGAATGTTGACGCCCTTGAACAGGGCCGACGGGCAGCCGTGCGACACGGCCGCGACCTGTCCCGGCTGGGCCTTGCCGCAGTTGAAGGCGCCGCCGAGGACGTAGGTCTGCGGGCCGCCGACCGCGGCCATGGAGCCCCAGAAGTCGGTGGTCGTCGCCTGGTAGGCCACGTCCCGCAGCTGGCCGGTGATCCGCCCGTTCTCGATGCGGAAGAAGCGCTGCCCGGTGAACTGGAAGTTGTACCGCTGCATGTCGATCGACCAGGACCGGTCCCCGACGACGTAGATGCCCCGGTCGACGCCCCCGATGAGGTCCTCCGTGGACATGCCCGCCGGATCAGGCAGCAGCGACACGTTCGCCATGCGCTGCACCGGCACGTGACCGGGGGAGTCGGCGAACGCGCACCCGTTGGAGCGCTCGAACCCGGTGAGCTTCGCGATCCGCCGGTCCAGCTGGTAGCCGACGAGCGTGCCGTCCTTCACCAGGTCCCAGGACTGCGCCTCCACGCCCTCGTCGTCGTAGCCGACGGTCGCCAGGCCGTGCTCGGCGGTGCGGTCGCCGGTGACGTTCATCAGGTCCGAGCCGTAGCGCAGCTTGCCGAGCTGGTCGAAGGTGGCGAAGGACGTGCCGGCGTAGGCGGCCTCGTAGCCGAGGGCCCGGTCCAGCTCGGTGGCGTGCCCGATGGACTCGTGAATGGTCAGCCACAGGTTGGACGGGTCCACGACCAGGTCGTACAGCCCCGGCTCGACGCTGGGCGCCCGCATCTTCTCGGCGAGCAGGTCCGGGATGCGCTCCAGCTCGTCGTCCCAGTCCCAGCCGGTGCCCGTGAGGTACTCCCAGCCCCGCCCCACCGGCGGGGCGATCGTCCGCATCGACTCGAACTCACCGCTGGACTCGTCGACCGACACCGCGGTCAGGTGCGGGTGCAGCCGCACGCGCTGCTGCGTGGTCACCGTCCCCGCCGTGTCCGCGTAGAACTTGTTCTCGTGGACGGTGAGCAGCGAGGCGTCCACGTGGTTGATCCCCTGGGCGGCGAGCAGCCGTGTGCTCCAGTCCGCGAGCAGCGCCGACTTCTCCTCGTCGGGCACGGTGAACGGGTCGATCTCGTACGACGAGATCCACGTCTTGTCGGTGTGCACCGGCTCGTCGGCGAGCTCGACCCTCCCCCACTGCCCGAAAGGCGTGGGAGGCGCCCCCACGTCGGACCCGGCGGCCTTGATGACCTGGGCGGACAGCTTGGCCATCGCCACCGCCTGCGAGGCGACCTTGGCCGCCGCGTCCATCGTCAGGTCCACGCCGGACGCGAACCCCCACGTGCCGCCGTGCACCACCCGCACCGCGAACCCGAGGTCGGTCGTGTCCGACGACCCGGCCGGCTTGGCGTCCCTCAGCCGCCAGGACGCGCTGCGCACCCGCTCGAACCGGAAGTCCGCGTGCTCCGCCCCCAGCGCACGCGCGCGTGCGAGCGCGGCGTCGGCCAGGGCGCGTAGGGGCAGTGCCAGAAATGACTGGTCGATTTCATGGGGCACGGATGGGTTTCCCTTCGCGCTGTCGCCTGTGAAGACCGTTCGAGGACCGTTCCTGGGAGTGAATCATGTCCCCACGGCCCCGAGTGCGGGAAAATCCCGTCACCGCGCGCGGGCCCGGCGCGGACTCCACCGCCCGCACGACCCTGGTCGAGGCGCGCACCGGGCCGGCGCACCGACGGGTGCTCGCGGGCGAGGGCCTCGACGATCTGTGCGCCGAACCGACGGCGACCGATCCCCGACGGGGCCGTGACACGTCACGACTGTAGGAATCCGACAGCAGCGCCCCTGCCCCACTGTCGGTGCCCGAATGTTCCCCGGCCGGGGCGGACCGATAGGTTTCGAAGGAAGCCGCCTGTCACCCAGCGTTCGGGCGGTGTGTCAGACCCCTATCGAAAGGGTGATCCGTTGAGCCGCTCGGTTCTCGTCACCGGAGGAAACCGGGGCATCGGCCTCGCCATCGCCCGCGCGTTCGCCGACGCCGGCGACAAGGTCGCGATCACGTACCGCTCGGGGGAGCCGCCGGCCGCCCTCACGGATCTGGGCTGCCTCGCGGTCAAGTGCGACATCACCGACCCCGAGCAGGTGGAGCAGGCCTACAAGGAGATCGAGGACGCGCACGGCCCCGTCGAGGTCCTCATCGCCAACGCCGGCATCACCAAGGACCAGCTCCTGATGCGCATGTCCGAGGAGGACTTCACCTCGGTCGTCGACACCAACCTCACCGGCACCTTCCGGGTCGTCAAGCGTGCCAACCGCGGCATGCTGCGCGCCAAGAAGGGCCGCGTCGTGCTGATCTCCTCGGTCGTCGGGCTGCTCGGCTCCGCTGGACAGGCGAACTACGCCGCCTCCAAGGCCGCCCTGGTCGGCTTCGCGCGTTCCCTCGCCCGTGAGCTGGGTTCGCGCAACATCACCTTCAACGTCGTCGCGCCCGGCTTCGTCGACACCGACATGACCAAGGTGCTCACCGACGAGCAGCGCGCGGGCATCGTCTCGCAGGTCCCGCTCGGCCGGTACGCGCAGCCGGAGGAGATCGCCGCGACGGTGCGGTTCCTCGCCTCGGACGACGCCTCGTACATCACTGGAGCCGTCATTCCCGTTGACGGCGGACTGGGAATGGGTCACTGATCACCATGAGCGGAATTCTCGAGGGCAAGCGCGTCCTGATCACCGGTGTGCTGATGGAGTCCTCCATCGCCTTCCACACCGCCAAGCTGGCCCAGGAGCAGGGTGCCGAGATCATCCTGACCGCGTTCCCGCGGCCCACGCTGACCGAGCGCATCGCCCGGAAGCTGCCGAAGCCCACCAAGGTCATCGAGCTCGACGTGACCAACGACGAGCACCTCGGCCGCCTCGCGGACATCGTCGGCGAGGAGCTCGGCGGCCTCGACGGCGTCGTGCACTCCATCGGGTTCGCCCCGCAGGACGCCCTCGGCGGCAACTTCCTCAACACGCCGTTCGAGTCGGTCGCCACGGCCATGCACGTCTCGGCGTACTCCCTGAAGTCGCTCACCATGGCGTGCCTGCCGCTGATGCAGAACGGCGGCTCGGTCGTCGGCCTCACCTTCGACGCGCAGTTCGCCTGGCCGCAGTACGACTGGATGGGCCCGGCCAAGGCCGCCCTGGAGGCCACCAGCCGCTACATGGCGCGCGACCTGGGCAAGCAGAACATCCGCTGCAACCTCATCTCGGCGGGCCCGATCGGCTCCATGGCCGCCAAGTCCATCCCGGGCTTCGCCGACCTGGCCTCCGTGTGGGACTCCCGCTCCCCGCTGGAGTGGGACCTCAAGGACCCCGAGCCGGCCGGCCGCGGTGTCGTCGCCCTGCTGAGCGACTGGTTCCCGAAGACCACGGGCGAGATCATCCACGTGGACGGCGGTCTGCACGCCATCGGCGCCTGATCCCCGCCCCGTCCTCGTCGACGCCCCGTCCCCCGCACCCGTGCGGGGGACGGGGCGTCACTCGTTCGGCCCACTCGGCCGGGCGCCGGACGGCCATCACCAGGCACGATGAAGTAAGCGTTCCGCAGGTTTCCCTCCCCAGCACGGCCGAGGAGGTCCCCTTGTGCGCCTGTCTCGCAGCCTGGCCCCAGTGACTGTCGCCGTCTGCCTCGTCCTCGTACTGCCGTACGACGCCCTGCCCCACGCGCGCGTGGCGGCATCGAAACCCACCGCCACGCCGGAGCCGTTCGGCGCGGAGTGCCGTGTCGCAGTCCAGGGCTCCCATGTCGTCGCCCACTGCCACAACCCCTACGCCGACACCGACCGCGTGCGCCTGCACATCGAGTGCGCCCGCTGGTGGGATCTCGACACCGACGGCGCCCCCGTCGACGCCGGGCCCGCCATGACCGTACGGCTGACCGGCCGGTGCTGGAAGGAGGTCGCCACGGCCTGGGTCAGCCACCGGAGGCCGTGAACCGCCCGGGCCGGCACAGGAACGGATAGCTCGCCGCCTCCACGGCCGCCCGCTCCGCGTCCCCGGCCCGGATCGCGTCCACCAGCCGTGCGTGGTCCATGTACGTCTCCGGCGTCAGCTCCTCGCCGACGTCCTCGCGCAGCCAGTCCCGCAGCACCTCGCCGAGGTCCGCGTACATCGCGGTCATGACGTCGTTGTGGGAGGCGGCCACCACGGCCAGGTGGAAGGTCGCGTCCGCAGCGACGAACGCCTCCGCGTCGCCCGACTCCCACGCCTCCTCGCGCCGCAGCAGCAGCGCGTCCAGTTGCTTGAGGTCCTTCTCCGTGCGCCGCTCGGCCGCCAGCCCCGCCGCACCGGACTCCAGCGTGGAGCGCATCTCGGCGATGTGCCGGGGGTCGGCGTCGGCGAAGCGGCGGTGCATCACGCCCGCCAGCTCACTGGTCGCCACGACGTACGTGCCCGAGCCCTGCCGGATGTCCAGCAGACCGTTGTGCGCGAGCGCGCGGACGGCCTCGCGGACCGTGTTGCGGGCGACACCCAGCTGCTCGACCAGCTCGGGTTCCGTCGGGATGCGCGAACCCACCGGCCACTCGCCCGAGGTGATCTGGGCGCGCAGCTCGGCGATGACCTGCTCGGACAGCGCCGAGCGACGGGGATGGCTCAGGGGCATGGCACACCTTCGCACGCGCGGGCCGGGGGAGGGGCACTCGGCCCTGGACAGCCAATCATCCTATGATTCTATGATGGGTGCCATGGCCAGCGGAGAAACCCGGACGACGACATCGGCAGCACCCCGTACCGAAGCACCCCGGACGACCACGCCCCCGGTCCCGCGGACTCCGTCGGCGGACGAGGGGGCGGACGCGTCCACCCGCGCGGCCACGCGCGCGTGGCCGACACGGCTGCTCGTGGTCGGCATCGTGCTGTCCGCCCTCAACCTCCGCCCCGCCATCACCAGCCTCGGCGCCCTGCTCGAAGAGGTCCGCGACGGCCTCGGCATGAGCGGCAGCGTGGCCGGCCTGCTCACCTCGGTGCCCCCGCTCTGCTTCGCCGTCTTCGGCGTCACGGCCCCCCGCCTCGCCCGACGCTTCGGACCGCGCGCGGTGGTCTGCGCCGGCATGGCGGCCATCACCGCGGGCCTGCTCGTGCGGCCGTACGCCGGCGGTACGGCGGGCTTCCTGGCCGCCAGCGCCCTCGCCCTCATGGGCATCGCCGTCAGCAACGTCCTGATGCCGGTCATCGTCAAGCGCTGGTTCCCCGACCGGGTCGGCTCCATGACCGGCCTGTACTCGATGGCCCTCGCGCTCGGCACCTCGGCCGCCGCGGCGGCCACCGTGCCCGTGACCGGGGCGCTGGGCGGCGACTGGCAGTCCGGGCTCGCGGTCTGGGCGGGGCTGGCGGCGGCCGCCGTACTGCCGTGGCTGCCGCTGGTGCGCGCGCGGGAGGCGGCGCCCGAGGCGCAGGCCACCGCGCCCGCGGAGCCACCGGCCGGGCTGCGCGTCACCCGCAGCCGTACCGCCTGGGCGCTCGCCGTCTTCTTCGGACTCCAGGCCACCGCCGCCTACATCACCATGGGCTGGATGGCGCAGATCTTCCGGGACGCGGGTGTGGCCGCGAGCACGGCGGGCCTCCTCCTCGCCGTCACGATGGTGATGGGCGTGCCGCTGGCCTTCGTCATCCCGCGCGTGGCGGCCCGGCTCCCGCACCAGGGCCCGATCGTGCTCACGCTCGGCGTCTGCGGCCTCGCCGGGTACGCCGGCCTCTACCTCGCGCCCGCCGGTGGCGCCTGGGCCTGGGCGCTGCTGCTCGGCGTCTCCAACTGCGCCTTCCCGCTCGCCCTCACCATGGTCGGCATGCGGGCCAGGACCGGCGCGGGCGTGGCGCAGCTGTCGGCCTTCGCCCAGAGCACCGGCTATCTGATCTCGATCCCGGGCCCGCTGCTGGTGGGCGTGCTCTACCAGCACAGCGGAGGCTGGGGGCTGCCCCTCGCGCTGATGGCGGCCCTGATGGTCCCGCAGATGGTCGTGGGCGTCCTGGCCGGGCGGGACCGCACCGTGGAGGACGAGGTGGCCCCGCCGACCCCGCGGCGACCGGCGCGGCCGTGAGGTGCGAGACTGAGCCCATGCCAGTGCTCGATCCGAACCCCCAGAACGGCCAGAAGAAGATGCTGATCGTCTTCGGCTCGTTCCTCCTCATCTTCGTGATCATCGCCGTCATCGCGACGATCGCCTCACCCTGACGGATCCGCCCCGGCCGGCCATGGTGGGGCTAGCCCCCCTGTCCCCTAGGGGGTCAGGGTCAGGGTCAAGTGGGTGGACCACCGGATGGGTTGGGGGCCGCCGGATCCGTACCTTCGAAGAGTGACCGCGCGAGGCGGACCACGGACCACTCGAGGACAGCGGAGGCACCCATGTCGGCCCCTACGCACACCCGGCCCCACCCGGTCGCCACGGGCGGCGGCGTCGGCACCCGGCTGCCCTGGTGGGCCCTCGCCCTCCCGACCCTCGCCTTCGTCACCCTGCTCGCGCTGATACTGAACCCGGCCGACGCCCAGGCGGCCGCCGGCGACCCGGCGATCACACAGCTCCTCGAGCGCGTGCGGCAGCTGCTCGCGCGCTAGCCGTGTCGATCACGCCCCGGGCACACCCTTCACACCCCGGTCCACCGGCGAAGGCCCATGTCAACTCCCTGCGCCCCGTGGCCTGTTTCGTGCGAAGCTGGGAGCCATGAGCGTCGCAGAACCCCGCAGGATCGTCCTCTTCCGGCATGCGAAAGCCGACTGGCCCCAGGTGACCGATCACGAGCGGCCCCTCGCTGAGCGGGGTCGTCAGGACGCCGCACTCGCCGGACGCAGGCTGACCGACACCGGTATCCCCATCGACCTGGCCCTGTGTTCCACCGCGACCCGCACCCGCGAGACATGGAAGCTCGCCGTCCACGAGTTCCCGCACCGGCCGAAAACCGTCTACGAGGAGCGGATCTACGAGGCCTCCCCGGGCGAGCTGATCGCCCTGCTCAACGAGACCTCCGACGACGTCCGCAACATCCTCCTCGTCGGCCACAACCCGGGTATCCAGGGACTCGCCGACATCCTCTCCGGCAACGACGAGGGCGACGCCCGGGAGCGAATGAACCGCCGTGGCTTCCCGGCCGCCGCCTTCGCCGTCGTGTCCTTCGACGGCTCCTGGAAGTCCCTGGAGCCGGGCGTGGGCACCCTGCTCGACTACTGGACCCCGTCGGAGTGACCGCCCACCGGGCGTAGGTCTTCCACCACGCGACAGGCCCGGCGCCACCACGGCGCCGGGCCTGTCGTCGACGTCGGGCCGCTACTCGTCGTGCGTGTCCGCGGCCTCGACCTCTTCGCGGGTGATGCCCAGCAGATACAGCACGGTGTCCAGGAACGGCACGTTCACCGCGGTGTGCGCCGCCTGGCGCACCACGGGCTTGGCGTTGAAGGCGACACCGAGACCGGCCGCGTTGAGCATGTCCAGGTCGTTGGCGCCGTCACCGATCGCCACGGTCTGCGACAGCGGTACGCCCGCCTCCGCGGCGAACCGGCGCAGCAGCCGTGCCTTGCCCGCGCGGTCCACGATCTCCCCGGTGACCCGGCCCGTCAGCTTCCCGTCGACGATCTCCAGCGTGTTGGCCTGGGCGAAGTCGAGCCCGAGCCGCTCCTTCAGGTCGTCGGTGACCTGGGTGAAGCCACCGGAGACGACACCCACCTGGTAGCCGAGCCGCTTCAGCGTCCGGATGAGGGTGCGTGCGCCCGGCGTCAGCCGCACCTCCGCGCGCACCTTCTCGACGACCGACGCGTCCAGCCCCTCCAGCAGCGCCACGCGCGCGTGCAGCGACTGCTCGAAGTCCAGCTCGCCCCGCATCGCCGCCGCCGTCACCTCGGCGACCTCCTCCTCACAGCCGGCGTGGGCGGCGAAGAGCTCGATCACCTCGTCCTGGATGAGCGTGGAGTCGACGTCCATGACGACGAGCCGCTGGGCCCGCCGGTGCAGGCCCGCCGCCACGACGGCGACGTCGACCCCGAGCGCGGCCGCCTCCGTGACCAGGGCGGTGCGCAACGGCTCCGTCTCCACGCCGGAGACCGCGAACTCGACGGCCGTGACGGGATACTTCGCCAGCCGGAAGATACGGTCGATGTTGCCGCCCACCTTGGTGATCCTGGCGGCGACGGCGGCTGTCGCCTCCGCGGTCAGCGGGTGCCCCAGCACGGTGACGAGGGAGCGGCCGAGGCCACGCGGACGGTTGTCACCGATACCGGAGATGATCTCCGCCTGCATCTTCATCGACTCCGCCCAGCTGTGGACGGTCGACCGCAGGTCCCCCTCCAGCCCGCGCGGAGGCTCGGTCACCAGCGCGCACAGCACCATGCGGCCACGGGTGACGACCTGCTCGATGTCGACCACGTCGACGGAGTAGGCGGCGAGGGTGTCGAAGAGGCCGGCCGTGATGCCCGGCCTGTCCTTGCCGAAGATCTTGACAAGGAGGGTGGGGACGTCGGTCGGCGAGGTCTGCTCAGCGCTCATGGTGTACCCACCGTATCCGGCACTGAGTGCCTGCCGCCGCTGAGGTCCGTCTAGCGGACACCGAACAGTGCGTGACGTGCGGATGGCGCGCGCCTGACGCCTCAGCGAGGCCTCCTCGGCCTGTCCGGCGGGGGAGCGGCCGGAGGTGGGGAAGGGGGTGGCGGCGGTCCGTCGTCCGAGGGCGGCGACGACCGTTCCCCGGAACGCGGAGGCGGGGTGGGCCGCCGGGGTGGCCGCCCGACGGGCCGGACCATCGTGGGCGCGTCGTACAGGTCCCCCAGGGGCGGCGGCACGTCCGTCCCCCGCTCCTCCCCGGCACCGGAGGGCTCGGCCGCCGGCCCTCCGTCCGAAGCCCCGCCCTGCCCTGCGGAGCCGGGCCGGGAGCGGGGTGGGGGTGGTGTTGGCCGGCCTTCGCCGGGCTGGGGGCGTGTGGGGCGGGGGCGGCCTTCGCCTGGCCGGGAGCCGCCCGGGGGTGGCGTCGGTCGGCCTGTGCCGGGCTGGAAGTCGGGTGGGGGCGGTGTTGGCCGGCCTTCGTCGAGCTGGGGGCCTGCAGGGCGGGGGCGGCCTTCGCCTGGCCGGGAGCCGCCCGGGGGCGACGCGGGTCGGCCCGTGCCGGGCTCGGAGTCGGGCGGGGGTGGCGTGAGCCGTCCCGCGCGGGGTCGCCGCCCGGCGGGAGGCTGTGCGGGTCGGCGGCTCACGGACCAGGACCCGGCCGGAGGGTCCACGGGCCGGCCCGCGTCGGGCCGGCCGGGCGCGTCCTCCGGTTCCCTCAGGTGCTCCGGCACCCGCAGATACGGATTGGTCGCAGGGTTGGGCGGCCGGTACGGCGTACTCGGCGCGTACGGCCCGGACCGGTCGTCCCCGGACGACGGATGCCCGACTCCCCCGACGGAAGGCCCCGCCGATGTGCGTCCGCCGTCCGGCAAGGACGCATCGCCCGAGCCCTCGCCGGCCCTCCCGGCTGCCGGGCCCCGGCCCTCCCCGTACGGCGGCGGCCCCGCCACCACACCCCGGCCCTCCCCATAGGCCCCCTGCCCCGCAGCCGCAGCCACATCCGAACCGCCGCCGGCACCTCCGGCACCGGCCGCACCGGCACTCCCGCCGGCACCGGCACCCCCGGCACCGGCCGCACCGGCACTCCCGCCGGCACCGGCACCCCCGGCACCGGCCGCACCGGCACCCCCGCCGACCCCCCAAGTCCCCGCCCCCGTCCGCCAGTCGCCTTCGCCCCGCGCCGCGCGTACCCCGCTGTCACCCAGTGCCAACGGCGCCGCCCGGCCGCCCGCCGCCCCGGTCGCGCAGGCCAGCAGCGCGCCGGCGGCGCCCGCCCCCGCGCCCCACGCGGCGCCGAGCAGCACGGCCATACCGAGGTGCCCGTGCAGCTCGATCCCGGCCTCGAACGCGTCGAACCCGAGCACCGACAGGGAGGCGTCCACGGACACGTCCGTCAGTCGGGCGAGCAGCGGCAGCGTCACCGCGGTGACCACCCCCAGCCGCAGCGCGCACCACCCGACGAAGCCGGGGACGGACGGACCCCGCACCCCGCCGACAGGCGTCCGTACGGCCACCAACACCCCCGCCGACAGCGTCATCAAGGCCGCGGCGACCCCCAACAGCCACACCCGGCCGTCGAGTCCGGCGAGCCGTGCCAGCGTCACCGAGTGCTCGCCCGGAACGCCCAGCAAGTCGTCCATCGGATGCGGCAGGAAGTGCGTCGGAAGGCCCGTGGCCCGGCCGTCCCACGGCACGAACAGGCCGATGCCGACGCCCAGCCAGACCCCGTTCGGCGCGCCGAGCAGCGCCGCCCCCGCGATCCGCCTCGGATGGTCGTCGCCGATCGCCGCGTACGCGGCCGCGGCGAACCCGGCCGCGACGGCCACCAGCAGCACGGTGACGACGGCGGACACGGCGGGCCGCACCACCCGGTGCACGGCCCCCCACCCGCGCGGCAGCGGTGTACGGCGCGAGGCCAGCAGGGCGATCAGCAGGACCCCCGCCGACCAGAACAGCCCACCGAGCAGCGTCGGGGCCGTGTCGACGGTGAAACCCACGGCCGCCCGCGCGTCCACCAGGTCCCCGATCCGGTCCGGCAGCAGCCCGTCGATGTCCTTGAGGCCGCCCGGCACGGGGAACCCCGCACCGCCGCCCCCACCGTCCCCGTCGGGCAGGTCGTCGAGGCCCAGTGCCCCACCGTCGATCGTGATGACGTCGTGCCCCGCCCAGGCCAGCCCGCCCAGTGTCGCCACGAACAACGCGACCACCGTGCCCCCGCGCGCGAGGAGTTCGGCGGGCGCGACCACAACTCCCGCCGTACGCAGGGACCGCAGGAAGAACCACGACAGCAGCAGCGCCCCGACCAGGCCCACGCCCAGTGGCGTGATCTCGATGGCGGTGTTCCCTGCCGCGCCCGTGAGGCCGAACGCCGACACGTCGCCCGACGGCGTCACCGAACCACCCGCCCCGAGCGCCACCACCGCCGCCGTCATCGGGCCCAACGAGCCTCCCGCGTCCGCCTCCAGCAGATGCAGCCCGAGCGCCGCGGTCCCCGCCATTCCTATCAACGCCCAGCTCACCGCGGCGATCGCGGACAGCAGCACATCCGCCCACGGCACGCCCCCGCCGTACTCCGCGCTCCCGACGGACCCGACACCCGTGCCGGAACTCATGCAGACCCCCCGATCCGCGGCGCGGAACGGCGAAGATCGCCGCTTCCGTCCCCCCTCGCGTGCGTTTACCACTCTCCGGCCCGGTTTCAACCCCGTCAACGGCAACGGCCGATGAGCTTGTGCCCGGTCTTCACAAGGCCCGACTTTCGGTCAGGGGGCCGCGCCTGAAATAGTTCCCGACGATGTTCGACATCCCTAGACTCCCTGTGATGGGGGTAACTCGGGGGACTACTCAGTGGGGCATGGAGTGCCGGAACTCGTACTGGAATTGAACGGACGCACCTGGACGCTCGATCCGTCCAGGGCCTACACCCTCGGACGCGATCCGCAGGGCGACATCGTCCTCGACGACGCCAGGGTCTCCTGGCGTCACGCCACGGTCAGCTTCAACGGCCGTGGTTGGGTGCTGGAGGACCCCGGCAGCACCAACGGCACGTTCGTGCAGGGTCAGCGGATCCAGCAGGTGGAGGTCGGCCCCGGCTCGGTGGTGCACCTCGGCAACGCGAGCGACGGACCGCGCCTGAGCCTTTCCGCGGCGGCCGCGAAGGCCGGAGCGCCGCAGGCCCAGCCGCAGCAGCAGCCGTACGCCGCGCAGGGGGCGAACCAGGGCTGGGCCCAGCAGGCGCCGCAGCCGCAGGCCGTGCAGGCCGGCTGGCAGCAGCCGCAGCAGGCCGCGGCGCCCATCCCGCAGCAGCAGGGTTCCGGCGTCGGCGCGGGGGCGCCGCCGGTCTACGGCGACCGCAGCCCGACCACGTTCCACCAGTTCTCCCTCGGCCGCGTCATGCGCATCGGCCGTTCCCTGGAGAACGACCTGGTCGTCTCCGACCTCCAGGTCTCCCGTCACCACGCCGAGTTCCACTCGACGCCCGACGGCCGCATGGAGATCCGCGACCTCGGCTCGCACAACGGCACGTACGTCAACGGTCAGCCGATCGCCAAGGGCGGCTCGCAGCTGCTCGGCCCGACCGACGTCGTCGGTGTCGGCCACTCGACGTTCCGGATCGTCGGCGACCGCCTCGAGGAGTTCGTCGACACCGGTGAGGTCTCCTTCTCCGCCCGCCACCTGACCGTCACGGTCGACGGCGGCAAGCAGATCCTGAAGGACGTCTCCTTCGGCGTCCCGGAGAAGTCGCTGATCGCGGTCATCGGCCCGTCCGGCTCCGGCAAGTCCACCCTGCTCAAGGCGCTGACCGGCTACCGGCCCGCCAACCAGGGCGACGTGCTCTACGACAACCGGAACCTCTACAAGCAGTTCGCCGAGCTGCGCCAGCGCATCGGTCTGGTTCCGCAGGACGACATCCTGCACAAGGAGCTGACCGTCAAGAAGGCCCTCAAGTACGCGGCCAAGCTCCGCTTCCCCGCCGACACCACGGCGGTCGAGCGCGAGGCCCGCATCGACGAGGTGCTGCGCGAACTGAAGCTGGACATCCACAAGGAGAAGAAGGTCACCTCCCTCTCCGGCGGCCAGCGCAAGCGTGTCTCGGTGGCCCTGGAGCTGCTCACCAAGCCGTCGCTGATCTTCCTGGACGAGCCGACCTCCGGTCTCGACCCGGGTATGGACCGCGACGTCATGCAGCTGCTGCGCGGCCTCGCCGACGACGGTCGTACGGTCCTCGTCGTCACCCACTCCGTGGCCGAACTCGCCCTGTGCGACAAGCTGCTGGTGATGGCGCCGGGCGGCGCCGTGGCGTACTTCGGCCCGCCGGAGGAGGCGCTGAACTTCTTCGGCTACGACACCTGGGCCGACGTCTTCTCCGCCTTCGAGAACTACCGCGACTACGACTGGGCGGGCCGCTGGAAGGGCTCGCAGCACTACCAGATGTACGCCGCGGACATCGACGCCATCGCGCCGCAGTCCGTACAGGTGCCGCCGATGCAGGCGATGAAGCCGCCGAAGCCGCAGGGCTGGATGTCCCAGTTCGTCACGCTGGTGCGCCGCTACATCTCGGTGATCGTCTCCGACAAGGGCTTCCTCGCCCTGATGGTGATCCTGCCGGCCGTCCTTGGCGCGGTGAGCCTGCTCATCGACCCGGACCGCGGGCTGCTGCCGAACCCGGCCAACCCGCAGACCGGCCGGGTCATCCCGAACGGCACGGCCACCACGGTCCTGCTGATCCTCGCCGTCGGCGCCTGCTTCGCCGGTGCCGCGAACTCCGTCCGTGAGCTGATCAAGGAACGGGTCATCTACGAGCGGGAGCGCGCGACCGGCCTGTCGCGCTCCGCGTACCTGATGTCCAAGGTGTTCGTGCTGGGCATGATCACCGTGCTCCAGGGTCTGCTGGTCGGCGTCATCGGCCTCTCCAGCCGGGAGATCCCCGAAGAGGGCCTGGTCCTCGGCAAGCTGACGCTCCTCGAGATGTCGCTGCCGATCATGGCGCTCGGCTTCACCTCGATGATGTTCGGCCTGATCATCTCCGCGCTGGTGAAGACCGCCGAGAAGACCATGCCCCTGCTGGTCATGTTCGCGATCATCCAGGTCGTCTTCACCGGCTGTCTGTTCGCCCTGAACGGCTCGATCGGGGTCAACCAGTTCTCGTACCTGATGCCCTCGCGCTGGGCGGTCGCCGCCGCGGGCGCCACGCTGGACTTCAACAAGATCAGCCCGCCCGAGGAGGGCGCCGGCAACGACCCGCTGTGGGAGCACACCGTCGGCGCCTGGGCCATGGACATGGCCGCCCTGATCGCCCTCGGTGTGATCTGCGGCTTCTTCGTGGCCCGCTTCCTGCGCCGCCACGAGCCCGAGGTCATGCGGAAGTAGTCGTGTCGCGCACGACGCCGAAGGGCGGCACCCCGACCGGGGTGCCGCCCTTCGGCGTCGGCGGACAGGCTCAGTACGCGCTGTTGACGTTGTCCATGGAGCCGTAGCGGTCGGCCGCGTAGTTGCAGGCGGCGGTGATGTTGGCGACCGGGTCGTAGATGTTCCAGGACGTGCCGGGCACGTGGTAGGCCTTGAAGGTCGGCGGGATGACCTGCAGCAGGCCCTTCGACGGGACGCCGTTGATGGCGTTGATGTCCCAGTCGTTGATGGCGTTCGGGTTGCCCGAGGACTCCCGCATGATGTTGCGGTGGATGCCCGAGTAGGAGCCCGGGATGCCGTGCTTCTTCATGATGTCGAGCGACTCACGGATCCAGCCGTCGAGGTTGTCGGGGTAGGACTTCGCGGCGGCCTTCTTGATCGCGACGCGGTTCGCGGTCCGGCTCGCGGTCTCCTGGGCCGTGCGCTGTGCGGCGGCCTTGCGGGCGGCGGCCTTCTTCGCGGCGGTCGCGGCGGCGGCCTTCTTCTTGGCGGCGGCAGCGGCGGCGTCGGCGGTGGCCTTCTTCTTGGCGACGGCGGCAGCGGCGTCGGCGGCGGCCTTCTTCTTCGCCGCGATGGCCTCGACCTTGAGGGCGGCGCCGGCCATCTGGTCGGTCACGCTGGGCTTGAGGTCCTTCACCTGCTCGGAGCCGTAGGCGACGCGGGACGAGGCGACGGTCTCCGTCGTGGTCGTCTGAGCGTCGGCCGGCACCACGGAGAAGGCGAGGGCGGCAGCACCGAGCGTGGCGACACCGGCGATCGCGATCTTGTGAGTGTTCTTGGGCATGAGTGAAGGACCTCTTCGAATAGCGCGGAGGTCGCTCTCTTTGTCCGTCGGTGGACACGGGTGCTTTCGGCACGAGCGCCGCGGGGGAACCCGCAGCGCTGAGCGACGGGGGTAATTGTTAGCGGGCGCAAAATTCGGAGGCAACGGTGTGACGTACGATCCCGGGTAGTGGATCAGGGAAGGGCAAAACGGGACAGACCACACCGTCTGTCCCGTTCACGCCTGACCCTTTTGACTCCTATGGTCCTTCGTACGTGATGTGCACCCTATGCTCGGGCTCACATCCGACACCCGCCGTTCTCACAGCATGTTGCTGTCGCAATGCTCTGTGTGAGGCTCCTCCGGCAGGACGAGATGCACGTCCCCGAACTCGTGCCACAGGTAGCGTCCGCGCAGCGCCTCGGCGTAGCCCCGGTCGATCGCGGCCCGCCCCGCCACCGCCTCCAGCATCAGCAGATGCGAGGCCTCCGGCTCGTGCAGCCCGGTCAGCAGCCCGTCCACCACCCGCACCCCGCGCCCGGGCGTGACGACGAGGTCCGTCCACCCCTCACACGCGCGGACGACTCCGTCCGGCCCGGCCGCCGACTCCACGGCCCGCACCGCCGTCGTCCCCACCGCGATCACCCTTCCGTCACCCGCCCTGACGGCGTTGATCAAGCGCGCCGACGCCTCCGGCACCGCGAACCGCTCCGGATACGGCGGCTCGTGCACCTCCGCCGAGGCGACCCCGGTGTGCAGCGTGACCGGCGCGAAGCACACCCCCCGGCTCACCAGCTCCGCCACCAGCCGCGCCGTGAAGGGCCGCGCCGCACTCGGCATCTCCGCACTGCCCGACCCGTCGTCCGACGGCAGCGCGAACACCGTCTGGTAGACGGACAACGGCTGCTCCCGCTCCGTATAGGAGTAACGGATGGGCCGCCCGTGCTCCCGCAGCAGCCCCGGTACGGTCCCGCCGGACACCCGCGCCCACCACAGCCGCCCACTGCCCCCGCTCAGCGGCTCCTCGCACACGAGCCGCACACCCCCGGCCAGCCGCACCTCCGTCCCGGCGGGCCCGCCCGCACGCGCACGCGTGGTGCCCCTCCCGTCCGGATCCCGCAGCTCGACGGCCCACCGCCCGTCGTCCCCCCGCGTGGAGAAGTGCGCCACCACACGCGCGTGGCCGATCCACCCGTCCACGGCGGCCGCCAGCGTGGAGGAGGTGTTCACCACCAGCAGGTCCCCGGCCCGCACCAGCCCGGGAAGCTCCCGGAACACGTGATGCGCCACCTGCGTCCCCCGCGACACCAGCAGCCGTACGGAGTCCCGCTCGCGCCCGGGCCCCCGCTGCTCCGCCGGAACGCGCGCCGACAACTCCTCCGGTACCCGCAGGGCCAGTGTCATCGCCGTCCCTCCAGCAGGGCCGGCGCCCCGTACCTCCCGCTCGCCGGCCGTTCGTCCAGCAACCGCAGGAACCCCGGCACCACACCGCCCGGCTCCGGCCGCGTACCGGCGTCGTCCGGTACGGCCGCCGCGTACAGGTCCGTCGCCATGTCCCCGGGGTCCACCGCCCACACCCGCAGTCCCGGCTCCTCCTCGCCGAGCACCGCCGCGAGCTGGTCGAGGGCCGCCTTCGAGGCCCCGTACCCGCCCCAGGTCCCGTACGCCTCGACCGCCGCGTCCGAGCTGACCGTGATCACCGCGCCCGCCCGCGCCCCGCGCAGCAGCGGCAGCGCCTCCTGGACGAGGCCCAACGCGGCCACGACGTTCACCTCCAGCGCCCGCCGCAGCCCGTCCAGCGGCAGCTCCTCCAGCCGGACCAGCGGCTCGGCACCCAGCGCGCTCGCGTTGTTCACCAGCAGGTCGCAGCCGCCGAGCCGCCGGGCCGCCGCCACCAGCGCGGACCGGTGCGCGGGCTCCGTGACGTCCCCCGTGACGGCCTTGACCCGCGTCCCGTGCTCCGCGACCACGGCCGCCGTCTCCTTCAGCACGGCCGCCGTCCTGGCGCCCAGCACCAGATCCCAGCCCCGCGCGGCCAGCGCCTCGGCCAGCGCCCGCCCCAGACCCTTCGACGCTCCCGTGATGATCGCTACCGGCATGCCATCCGTCCCCTCGTCCGACCCGCCTCCACTCGACGGTGACCTCAACCTAGGAACCGGGCCGCCCACCCCGCCTCGGACGCGGGGCGGGGCCGCCGGGTCCCTTCGTCGTACGCCCCCGTGCCCCCGCCGCTCGCCCTACGCCCTGCGCAGGGGACCCCGGCCCTAGGTCCAGGGCCCTACCCCACCGCCGCCACAGGTCCGATCCCGGCTGTCACACCCCGCCGGTACCGTGAGGACATGAGTCAAGGCCCCCGGTCCGGCCTCGCCGCGGTGAGTTCCGCGCTGCTGGCCATGAGCAGGCACCTCGAGGTGCGCGACGTCCTCAAGACGATCGTCGCCTCGGCCCGCGAGCTGCTCGACGCGCAGTACGCCGCGCTCGGCGTCCCGGACGACCACGGAGGGTTCGCCCAGTTCGTCGTCGACGGCGTCGGCGAGGAGCAGTGGAAGGCCATCGGCCCCCTGCCCCGCCAGCACGGCATCCTGGCCGCGATGCTCCACGATGCCAGGCCCGAGCGCCTCGCCGACGTGCGCGAGGACCCGCGCTTCGAGGGCTGGCCCTCCGCCCACCCGGAGATGTCCGACTTCCTGGGCCTGCCCATCCGCGACGGCGACGAGGTCATCGGCGCCCTGTTCCTCGCGAACAAGAACTGCGCGAAGCCCGCGGGCGGCTGCGGCTTCACCGAGGACGACGAGGAACTCCTCGCCATCCTCGCCCAGCACGCCGCGATCGCCCTGACCAACGCCCGCCTCTACGAGCGCAGCCGTGAACTGACCATCGCCGAGGAGCGCTCCCGGCTGGCCCACGAACTGCACGACGCGGTCAGCCAGAAGCTGTTCTCCCTGCGCCTGACCGCGCAGGCCGCCGCCGCCCTCGTCGACCGCGACCCGTCCCGCGCCAAGGGCGAGCTGCAGCAGGTCGCCGCGCTCGCCGCGGAGGCCGCCGACGAACTGCGCGCCGCCGTCGTGGAGTTGCGGCCCGCGGCGCTCGACGAGGACGGACTCGTCGCCACCCTCCGCACCCAGGTACAGGTCCTCGACCGCGCCCACTCCGCGCGCGTGACCTTCACCAGCCACGGCGTGCGCGCCCTCCCGGCCGCCCAGGAGGAGGCCCTGCTGCGCGTCGCCCAGGAGGCCCTGCACAACGCGCTGCGCCACTCCGGCGCGGAGCACGTCGACGTCACCCTGCACAAGCGCGGCCCCGACACCGTGCTGCGCATCACGGACGACGGCAGCGGCTTCGACCCCACGGCGATCCGCAGGGCCGGCCGCCATCTCGGCCTGGTGTCCATGCGGGACCGGGCGAGTGGCGTCGGCGGCAGCCTGACGGTGGAATCGGCGCCCGGCAAGGGCACCACGATCGAGATGGAGGCCCCCGGTGGCTGACCCAATCAAGGTGCTGCTCGTCGACGACCACCAGGTCGTCCGCCGGGGCCTGCGCACCTTCCTGGAGGTACAGGACGACATCGAGGTCGTCGGCGAGGCCTCCGACGGCGCCGAGGGAGTCGCCCGAGCCGAGGAGCTGAAGCCCGACGTCGTCCTGATGGACGTCAAGATGCCCGGCATGGACGGCGTCGAGGCCCTGCGCAGGCTCCGCGAACTCGACCATCCCGCCCGCGTGCTGATCGTCACCAGCTTCACCGAACAGCGCACCGTCGTCCCCGCCCTGCGCGCGGGGGCCGCCGGGTACGTCTACAAGGACGTGGACCCCGACGCCCTGGCCGGGGCCATCCGCTCGGTCCACGCCGGCCACATCCTGCTCCAGCCGGAGGTCGCCGGGGCCCTGCTCTCCCAGGAGGAGGCCAACTCCGGGCAGGGAAGGGGCGGCTCGCTCACCGAACGGGAGCGCGAGGTGCTGGGCCTGATAGCGGACGGCCGCTCCAACCGCGAGATCGCCCGCGCCCTGGTGCTGTCGGAGAAGACCGTGAAGACCCATGTCTCGAACATCCTGATGAAACTCGACCTCGCCGACCGCACCCAGGCCGCCCTGTGGGCCGTACGCCATGGCGTGACCGGCTGAGACGCGCTCCGGCGCACGCCCGGGGGCACGCCGGGACGCCCGTCCGGAGGCGTCCCGGCCGGTCCGAGATTCATACCGTCGTGGGAATGTCCCCCGGATGGCGCATCCTCCGGCGAGCGCCGGCGTTCTCCCGTGTGTGCCGCGGCGACCGCCGCGGCGATCGCCAGAGGGCCAGGAGGGCTCAGCAGTGAAGAACCTGAAGAAGGCGGCGGCCGTGACGATGGTGGCCGGCGGGCTGGTGGCCGCGGGCGCCGGCATGGCCTCCGCCGCCGGCGGCGCCTCGGCCGCAGGCGAGGCCAAGGGCTCGCCGGGCGTCGTCTCGGGCAACCTCGTCCAGGCCCCGGTGCACATCCCGGTCAACGCCGTCGGCAACAGCGCCAACGTCATCGGCGTGCTGAACCCGGCCTTCGGCAACACGGGCCTCAACCACTGACGTCCCTCGCCCCCCGAGGTCCCTTCCGGACCGCAGGGCCCCCGGCCTCCCCCGGCCCCACTCCGGGGGAGGCCGGCCTGCTCGCCGTCCCCAACCCCCGCCCGGCCGTCCCCGAGACCGGCGCCCGCAGTCGGCCGACCCTGCCGTACCGCGGGCAGCCCGACCCCGGGCAGCCGAACCGCCCCGGCGACACGGGCCGCGCGACGGGCCCCGTCAGCGCCGGGCCGCGCACCCCACCCGCCGGCACCGCCCCCGGCCACCGCTCGAACCGACGCTCACCTCACCCCGTCCTCACCGGGCCGCCTCCGTCACCGGACCCCCCGCTCCAACTCCTCCACATACGCGTTGTACGCGGCGACCTGCGCCCGCCGAGCCGTCCGCTCCACCGGCCGCAGCGCCTCCCTGCGCGCCGCCATCTCCGACGCGCTCACCGCGCCCCCGTGCCCGTTCTCCACGGCGAGGGAGATCAACAACCCCACCCGCTGCGCCAGCTCCAGCACCCGCACCGCCCGCGGCGGATACCCCGGGGCCAGCACCTCCCGCCCCCGCTCGGCCCGAGCCCGGTACGCGTCGATCGCCGCCTCCGCCACCGGCCCCGACGCCGCCACGTCCAACCGCGCCAACACCGCCGTGGCCTCCCGCAACGCCTCCGCCAGCTCCCGCTCCGCCTCACCGAGCGACGGCACATCCGCCGGCGGAGCCTCCCGTACCGCGAGGCAGTGCCACACCACCTCGACGTGCACATCACCCTCGGGCCCGGCCTCGTAGACCTCCGGCACCAGCCCCAGGGCCGCCCCGTGGCACACCACCGCCTCCTCCGCCTCCAGCGCCCGCGCGTTGAACTCCGGCGGCCCGCTCAGCCCCAGCGGATGCCCGGGCGCCGGCAGCGCCACCCGCAGCCCCTTCACCCCCAGCGCCCGCAGCCGCCCCAACGCGAGCGTGAGCCCGACGGGCGCCGTCTCACCCGGCACCCCCTCCACCCGGTGCACGGCGTCCTCCCCGACGACGGCGAGCATGGCGTCGTCCGGTGAGGCAAATCCGGCCAACAGGGCATTTCCCCAAGCGGCAAGGCGACCAGAGCGCGGTTCCGAGAGCATGCCCCCAGCCTAAGGAGCGGACCGATGGAACGGCTCACCCGGCCGGTGGCGTAGATTTTCCCGGAGGGCCGCGCCCACCCGCGCGCGGCGGTCCGAGCCACAGGCGTACGCGACGACCGAGTCCGGCCACACTGCAAGGGGAGACAACGCGCTCATGAGCGATGTTCTGGAGCTTCAGGACGTATCCGTGGTCCGCGAGGGCCGGGCTCTGGTGGACCAGGTCTCCTGGTCGGTCAAGGAGGGCGAGCGCTGGGTCATCCTCGGCCCCAACGGAGCCGGCAAGACGACCCTGCTGAACGTCGCGTCCAGCTACCTCTACCCCAGCAAGGGCACCGCCACCATCCTCGGCGAGACCCTCGGCACGCCCGGCACCGACGTCTTCGAGCTGCGCCCCCGCATCGGCATGGCCGGCATCGCCATGGCCGACAAGCTGCCCAAGCGCCAGACCGTCCTGCAGACCGTCCTGACCGCCGCGTACGGCATGACGGCCGGCTGGCAGGAGGAGTACGAGGCCGTCGACGAGCAGCGCGCCCGCGCCTTCCTCGACCGCCTCGGCATGAGCGAGTACCTCGACCGCAGGTTCGGCACCCTCTCCGAGGGCGAGCGCAAGCGCACCCTCATCGCCCGGGCCCTGATGACCGACCCCGAACTGCTGCTCCTCGACGAGCCCGCCGCCGGCCTGGACCTCGGCGGCCGCGAGGACCTCGTACGCCGCCTCGGCCGCCTCGCCCGCGACCCCATCGCCCCGTCGATGATCATGGTGACGCACCACGTCGAGGAGATCGCCCCCGGCTTCACCCACGTCCTCATGATCCGCCAGGGCAAGGTCCTCGCCGCCGGCCCGGTCGAGCTCGAACTCACCTCCCGCAACCTCTCCCACTGCTTCGGCCTGCCCCTCGTCGTGGAACAGGTCGGCGACCGCTGGACCGCCCAGGGCCTGCCGCTGTCCTGACCGCCTTGCCGACCGCCCCCTTTCGCGCCCTGTCGGCGGCAGGACCCACGGTCCTACCATGAACGCGTGAACGACATCGACGCGTACGTGTGGTGGCTCGTCGGCGCGGCAGCGCTCGGAATCCCGCTCGTGGTGACCGCGATGCCGGAGTTCGGCATGCTCGCGGTCGGCGCCGTCGCGGCCGCGGTCGCCGCGGGCTTCGGCCTCGGCACCGTGGCCCAGGTGCTCGTCTTCGTCGCCGTCTCGGTCGCCCTCATCGCCGTCGTACGGCCCATCGCGGCCCGGCACAGCGCGCAGCGACCCCGACTCGCCACCGGTGTCGACGCGTTGAAGGGCAAACAGGCCGTCGTGCTCGAGCGCGTCGACGGCTCCGGCGGACGCATCAAGCTCGCCGGCGAAGTCTGGTCCGCGCGCGCCCTCGACACCGACCGTACCTACGAGGTGGGCCAGGAAGTGGACGTCGTGGACATCGAGGGGGCCACGGCGCTCGTCATCTGACCTTGCACAACTCCCGCACGACGCAAGTGAACCGAACACACCACGCGCCGCACGACGGTCTGTCAGACTCGACCAGCAAGATCTTCAACAAGCCTAAGATCTTCCGAAAGCGCCGAGGCGGAGAAGGGTACGGGGAGCACGATGGAACCGGTCATCATCGTCTTGATCATCCTGGTGGTGTTGGTCTTCATCGCCCTGATCAAGACGATCCAGGTCATCCCGCAGGCGAGCGCCGCCATCGTGGAGCGCTTCGGCCGCTACACGCGCACGCTCAACGCGGGCCTCAACATCGTCGTGCCGTTCATCGACACCATCCGTAACCGCATCGACCTGCGGGAACAGGTCGTGCCGTTCCCGCCGCAGCCGGTGATCACCCAGGACAACCTGGTCGTCAACATCGACACCGTCATCTACTACCAGGTGACCGACGCCCGCGCCGCCACGTACGAAGTCGCCAGCTACATCCAGGCGATCGAGCAGCTCACCGTCACCACACTGCGCAACATCATCGGTGGCATGGACCTGGAGCGGACCCTGACCTCCCGCGAGGAGATCAACGCGGCCCTGCGCGGCGTCCTCGACGAGGCCACCGGCAAGTGGGGCATCCGCGTCAACCGCGTCGAGCTCAAGGCGATCGAGCCGCCGACCTCCATCCAGGACTCGATGGAGAAGCAGATGCGCGCCGACCGTGACAAGCGCGCCGCCATCCTCACCGCCGAAGGCACGCGCCAGGCCGCCATCCTCACCGCCGAGGGTGAGAAGCAGTCCGCCATCCTCAAGGCCGAGGGCGAGGCCAAGGCAGCCGCGTTGCGTGCCGAGGGCGAGGCCCAGGCGGTCCGTACGGTCTTCGAGGCGATCCACGCCGGCGACCCGGACCAGAAGCTCCTGTCCTACCAGTACCTGCAGATGCTCCCGAAGATCGCCGAGGGCGACGCCAACAAGCTCTGGATCGTCCCCAGCGAGATCGGCGACGCCCTCAAGGGGCTCTCCGGCGCCATGGGCAACTTCGGCTCCCTGGGCGGCGGTTCGAACGGCGGCGGCTCCGAAAGGACGACGGAACGCCGGGAGAAGCCGTCGATCGACTGACGGCAGCTGGAAAAAACCGTTCCCCGCACCCACTTGAGGGGATGCGGGGAACCGGGTGACCCGCCACGTACGGCCCGAGCCGAACGGACGACGAAGACCCCCAGGGCGAACCGCTAAGCCGCGTCCACGGACAACCACTGAGGCAGCGCGGCCAAGTCCTCCTGGCCCAGCGCCAGCAACATCGCGTCCTGGGGGGTCGGTTCGAAAGGCTGCCTCAGCAGAGGCATCCCCGCCTGCTCCGGAGTCCGGTCCGCCTTGCGGTGGTTGTCCTCCGCGCACGAGGCGACCGTGTTGAGCCAGGAGTCCTGACCACCCTGAGCCCGAGGCACCACGTGGTCCACCGTGGTCGCCCGCCGGCCGCAGTAAGCGCACCGGTGGCGGTCCCTGATCAGCACACCCCGCCTCGACCACGGTGCTTGTCTTCGGAACGGCACCCGTACGTACCTGCACAGCCTGATCACCCGGGGCGCCGGTATGTCGACGGCGGCCCCGCGCATCCGCAGTTCGGGGTGGGCCTGCTCGACGACGGCCTTGTCCTGAAGCACCAGAACGACGGCTCGGTTCAACGTCACCGTCGACAGCGGCTCGAAGCTTGCGTTCAGTACCAGCGTGTCCCGCATACCAGCCCACCTCCCGTGTGCACCGGCCCACCCCGTGGCGGGCTGGGACCAACTCTGGCCGGGCACGCCGAGATGGACAACGCAATATCTGCTGCTCCACGGGGGGTGACCCCCGCGACCCCCGGCAACAAAAATGCCCGCCCCTGATCACTTCCAAGACCAGGGACGGGCAAACGTTGAATGAACGATGAGCTTACTCGGGCCGCCGTCTCAGCTCTGCGCGGGGTTCTCGTACTCACCGATCAGCTGGGCCCGCGCGATCGTGTGGAACCGCAAATTGAAACCGACGACCGCCGGCGAGGCGTCGGAATCCGGGCCGAGCTTCTCCTGGTCCACCGCGTACACCGTGAAGACGTACCGGTGCGGTCCGTCCCCGGGCGGCGGCGCCGCCCCGCCGAAGTCCTTGGTGCCGTAGTCGTTGCGGGCGTGAACAGCACCCTCCGGCAACTTCTCGAACCTGCCACTGCCCGCACCCACCGGCAACTCGGTCACCGAGGCCGGGATGTCGAACAGCACCCAGTGCCAGAACCCGCTGCCGGTCGGCGCGTCCGGGTCGTAGCAGGTCACGGCGAAGCTCTTGGTCTCCGGCGGGAAACCCTCCCACCGCAGCTGCGGCGAGGTGTTCCCCTCGGAGTGCACCTGAGCGCTCTTGAGCGTCGCGCCCTCCCGCACGTCCTCGCTCGTGACCGTGAACGACGGCACCGGCGGATGGAAGTCGTGGGGCAGCGGCCGCCTCTTCAGCTCGGTCACCTCGATACCTCCTGATCGATCGGAAACGGATTCCACCTGCGAGCCTACGGCTTTCACACCGTCACATACCGTTCCCCCATGCCTCACCAGCGATCAGTGTCACGCCCTGCCCGCCGAAGAACCCTGGCCACTGTTCTGCTCTCGATGGCCGCCACGCTCGTCACCGCCCCGCCCGCCGACGCGAGCGGCACCCGCATCTCCGACGACCGGCTCACCGGAACCCAGCAGACCCTCTTCCGCTCCGGCACCGGCGGCTACGGCTGCTTCCGCATCCCCTCCCTCGTGCGCACCAAGGCGGGCACCCTCCTCGCCTTCGCCGAAGGCAGGTCCTCCCCGTCCCGCGCCGACCGCGGCCCCATCGACCTCGTCGTACGCCGCTCCACCAACGACGGCCGCACCTGAGCCCGATCCGCACCGTCCTGTCCGGCAGCCCCACCGACCGAGGCGCCGTACACCCGCGACAACGCCACCCCGTCGCCGACCAGCAGACCGGAGACGTCTCCCTCGTCTCCACCGGCGAACCGGCCACCCGCGGCACCCGCCCGCCGTACGTCCAGAAGAGCACCGACGACGGCCTCACCTTCGGCGCATCCCGCGCCCTCACCCGCCTCAGCGGCAGGACCACCGGCTCGTTCGCCACCGGCCCCGCCCACGGCATCCAGCTCAGGAACGGCCCCTACGCCGGCCGCCTGGTCGTCGGCGCGTACGAGAGCCCTGGCTTCGGTCCTCGCCCTGCGCCGAAGGATCCGGCAGCCGCATCAGCCTCACCCTCCAGGCCCCGGACGGCTCGGCGGCCCACCGCGACGGCGCCTGGCACCACCTGACCCTCGTCCGCGTCGGCGACCAGGTCCGCCTCGCTGTCGACGGCACCACCGTCACCCGCACCGGCCCCACCGGCTCGCTCACCTCACCCCGCGCCTCCGGAGTCGACGGCATCCGCCTCGGCGCCAAACCCGCCGACGGCAGTGACACCTTCACCGGCTCCCTCGACGGCCTGGGTCTACGGCATGGGCGCCGCCGAACGCCAGCTCTGGCTGCGGGCCGAACCCGGCTCCCGCCGCCTCGCCGCCCTCGTCCAGACCGAGAGCGCCGCCGCCCCACCGCCTACGCCCCCGACACCCCCTTCCGCACCGGCGCCCAGTGGCACCACGTCGTCCTCCAACGCGAGGGCACCCGCCTCACCCTGTCCATCGACGGCGTGAGCGGCACCCCCGGCACCGTCCCGGCGGGCTCCCTCACTACGGCGACACCTTCGACGTGACCGGCATCCACCTCGGCGTCCGCCCCGACGGCGCCGCCTCGACCCGCCTCACCGGCTCCCTCGACGAGTTCCGCCAGATCCGCCGCACCCTGACCGCGGACGAGATCACGACGCTGCGCGAGACGAACACCGCTCCCACAGACGGGGGCACGGTCGTCCACCTCCCCTTCGAGAAGGTCACCGCGCAGGGCTACGCCCGCATGTGAGGCCGGACGGGGAAGGCCCGGAGCACCGCACGGCGCTCCGGGCCTTCCCCGTCTCCACAACCCTGTGCCTAGAACCAGTTGCGCTTGCTGCCGACCTCGGACAGCCACTGGTTGAGGTACACCGTCCAGTCCGTCCCCTGGTAGTCGTTCAGCCCCACCTGGAAAGACCGGAAGGTGTCGCTGCTCTCGCTGAACAGCCCCGGCTTCTTGTCCATCTCCAGCACGACGTCCATCGCCTGCGCGTCGGCCACGAAGCTCAGCTCCACCTGGTTCAGCCCCCGGTACTGGGCCGGCGGGAAGAACTCGATCTCCTGGTAGAACGGCAGCTTCTGGCGCGTACCCCGGATGTGACCGCGCTCGAGGTCCGCGTTCTTGAAACGGAAGCCCAGCTGGATGAAGGCATCCAGGATCGCCTTCTGCGCCGGCAGCGGGTGCACGTTCACCGGGTCCAGGTCACCGGAGTCCACGGCCCGCGCGATCTCCAGCTCGGTGGTCACACCGATGTTCATGCCGCGCAGCGGCTGCCCGTCGATCATCGTGACCGGGGTCTCCCACGGGATCTCCAGCCCGAACGGCACGGCGTGCACCGCGTTCGCCTGCAGCTCGAAGGCCCCGCCGAGACGCTGCTTGGTGAACTCGATGTCCTGCTTGTACTCCTGGTCGCCGTTCTCGACCTCGACCTTGGCCTGCAGCCCGACCGACAGCCCCTCGATCTGCTGGTTGACGGACCCGCCCTGGATCCGCACCTCACCCTGCACGACGCCGCCCGGGACGACGTTGACCTCCGTCAGCACCGTCTCGACCGAAGCCCCACCGGCTCCGAGACTCGCGAGCAGCTTCTTGAACGCCATGACTCTCCCTCTACGACCTCTACGACGGGTTCCTTGATCCCTACAAACGCGATCCGGCACTGGCCGGTTCCGAGTCACACCCTGGCAACCCGAGTGCCCGCCGACCACCCCGACGCACCCAGCCGTCTGCACTACGCTCGGAGGGCATGATCGCGACTGCCGACCGTACGCCCCTTCCCCGGTCCTTCTTCGACCGCCCCGTCCTGGAAGTGGCCCCCGACCTTCTCGGCCGCCTCCTCGTCCGCACCACCCCGGACGGTCCGATCACCCTCCGCCTCACCGAGGTCGAGGCCTACGACGGCCCGAACGACCCGGGCTCCCACGCCTACCGAGGCCGCACGGCCCGCAACAGCGTGATGTTCGGTCCCCCCGGACACGTGTACGTCTACTTCACCTACGGCATGTGGCACTGCATGAACCTCGTCTGCGGCCCCGACGGCAGCGCGAGCGCCGTCCTCCTCCGCGCCGGCGAGATCGTCGAGGGCGCCGAACTGGCCCGCGCCCGTCGACTCTCGGCCCGCAACGACAAGGAACTGGCCAAAGGCCCCGCCCGCCTGGCAACGGCCCTCGACGTGGACCGAGCCCTCGACGGCACGGACGCCTGCACCCCGGCAGACACCCCCCTCCGCATCCTCAAGGGCACCCCCGTACCAGCCGACCAGGTACGCAACGGACCCCGCACGGGAGTCTCCGGCGACGGCGCCGTCCACCCGTGGCGCTACTGGGTCGCCAACGACCCGACGGTGAGCCCCTATCGGGCCCATGTCCCGCGGCGCCGACGAAGTTGACTCGCTCAGGGCCGGGGCGTAACGTAGCCCGAGCCGCTTGAACCGGGTACGGCGATCGCCTGCAGCCGGAAGCGGCCAACCCACTACCTACGACGCCCCTCAGCGGGGTCGAATTCGGTATGTCCGCATGCCCGAATTCGAACTCGGCGGAGCTCGATTATGAGCTGGCGAGGGAATCGGCTAACGTAGTGAATGTCGAAAGGCCGACAGGCGAAAGCCGAAAGCCCGAGGCAAAACCCGCCGACAGGGAATCGGATCGAGAAAAGATCTGATAGAGTCGGAAACGCAAGACCGAAGGGAAGCGCCTGGAGGAAAGCCGCGAGAGAGTCTCTCGGGTGAGTACAAAGGAAGCGTCCGTTCCTTGAGAACTCAACAGCGTGCCAAAAGTCAACGCCAGATATG
>NZ_JBITEN010000010.1:160344-314544 GCF_044455165.1 Streptomyces sp. NPDC051315 | reverse complement strand
CCCCCCCCCCCCCCCCCCCCCCCCCCCCCCCCCCCCCCCCCCCCCCCCCCCCCCCCCCCCCCCCCCCCCCCCCCCCCCCCCCCCCCCCCCCCCCGGCGTGTCCCGGAGCATGCGGGGCGTCGACCCCCCGTGGCTTGACGGCCCGGTGCGGCTACCATCGGCCAGCATCGGCGGGCGCCCGCCCGTCCCCCAGGCCAGGGAGCGAAACGTGCTGATCACCCACGACACCCGGTGCGCGCTCGATGCCGTGGTCGATCTGGTGAACACCGCACCGGAGGACGACACCTCTCCGGACGGGCTGCCGGATGTCGCCGCCCTCGAGATTTTCGTACAAAAGCACGACATCAGTGACGTCGGCGTGCTCTCCGAGTTCGACCTGTCCGCGGTGCGCAAGATCCGCGGGCGGTTCGCGGGGATCTTCGCGGCGTCCGAGGCCCGTATCGCCGCCGGACTGATCAACGAGCTGGTCGCCGCCGCCGGCACCACGCCCCGGCTCACCGACCACGACGGCTACGACTGGCACGTCCACTACTTCGCGCCCGGCGCCTCCATCGCCGACCACCTGGCGGCCGACTGCGGGATGGCGCTGGCCTTCTTCGTGGTGGCCGGGGAGCAGGAGCGGCTAAGGCGCTGCGAGGCCCCGGACTGCCGACGCGCCTTCGTCGACCTCTCCCGCAACCGTTCCCGCCGGTACTGCGACAGCCGCACCTGCGGCAACCGCCTCCACGTGGCCGCATACCGAGCCCGCCGCAAGGAGGCCGCGGGCTGACCCGCGCGCGCCCGTCCGGTCGACCCCACCGATGGCGCGGAGCGCCCGGTCTCCAGGCGCCACGCGGCCGCGCGTCGCCTGGAGACCGATCGCCCGGCCGTCGGACGGGCAGAGCACCGGGCCGTCGGGCGGAAGTGCGCCGTGCCGTCGGGCGCGTATCCCCCAGCCCTCGGGTGTGAAAGCCCATCCCTGCGGCGTGAAGCACAACCCTCGGGGTGAGGTCCTGGCCGTCTGACGGCCGGGCGACCAGGGCCGTCGGCCGGCAAGACCTTGATGCCAAGGGAGCGGTCCGTGAAGCCGCGATTCGAGGTTTTCGATGCCGACGCGGACCCGGCGGGTGGCGCCGGGGACCGCGGGTACGGATCACAGCAGCAGCAGATCGTGCAGCGCAGCCATGAGCAGCAGACACCCGATCACCGCAAGGAAGATCATCAGCGGTGGCTGGGAAAGGGCGAAGAGGCATCCGCGCGGCTCGTCCTGAGGTGGCGCGGCGTCGCTCTGTGTCGTGTCCAGCATCTCGCGGGCGATGATGACGCAGGCAGGACGCACGACGCGATCACCGCGCCCGGATTGAGCGGGTGTACGCCGAAAACCGCGAAATCGGTTCCAGCCGTGATCACTTCCGCGCGGGTGCGGCTCGAGTGTGTCGTTTCACGCCCGAGGGGACCGGTGAGGGGGCCGGCCTGTGCGGGGCTGTGTCATCCGCGGCTCCGACGCGGGTGTCGTATCCGTCGGGTACGACACCGTTTCATATGCCGTGTTTCTTGAGGATGGCCTCGATGTCGCTGAAGTCGTCGGATGCCGTCGCCCGGGGGGCGGCGGCAGGCCGGGAGGCCGACCGGGGGCCCTGCCCCAGTGACGGCGCCGAGGCGGCCGGTGCGACGGCGTCGGCCTGTGCGGACCGCGCTGCCGCCTTGCGCTCCTTGCGGGTGCCGCCGCGACGGCGTTCCACGGCCCGGGTGGTCGCGAAGAGGGCCCAGGCGGCGCCGAGCACACCGAAGCCGGCCCAGGCCACGGGGCTGAAGGCGGTGCCGGCGGCCCACTCGACGACCCCGGTCATCACCAGGCCGAGCGGAACGAGCGCGTAGGCCACGATGCGTGTGGCCGTCAGGAATCGCTTGCGGTAGGCCGTGACCGCGGCGACGCCCAGGCCGGCCGCGGCGACGGCGGAACAGACGGTCTCGGCAATCATCCGGGCCTCCAGACGCGGCGCACTCGGGCAGGGGTGGCTAGGCTCGGCGCCACGGCACGGCGGCGCTCCGTCCCCTCCATCCTGCACCTGCGCGGCGCTCCCGGGCCAAGGCTCGAGCGGACATCAGGGACATCTCCGGGTCCCCTCATCCGCAGGTACGGGGGCGCGTCGCTAGCGGCGCGCGTGCCGTACGGGCACGGCGTCGCAACGGCACGCCGTCGCACCGGCGGTGCGGTCGGTCCGGATTGGGGCAGGCGGACCCGGGCTGGGAGACTGGTGCCATGAGCGACTCCTCCCCGGCCTCCGCCCCGACACCCGCCGTCCCCTCCCCCGCCCGTCCCTCCGTCGTCCTCGACGTCTGGTGCGAGCTGCAGTGCCCGGACTGCCGCAGCGCCCTCGACGACCTGCGCACCCTGCGTGAGCGCTACGGCGACCGGCTGGAGCTGCGGCTGCGGCACTTCCCGCTGGAGAAGCACAAGCACGCCTTCGCCGCCGCGCAGGCCGCCGAGGAGGCCGCGGAGCAGGGTCAGGGCTGGCCGTACGTCGAGGCGGTGCTGGGCCGGGTCGAGGAGCTGGACCGTAAGGGCGAACCCTTCCTGGTCGAGGTCGCCGGGGAACTCGGACTGGACGCCGAGGAGTTCGACACCGCGCTCATCGACGGCCGGCACATTCTGATCGTGGACGCCGACCAGGCCGAGGGCAAGGCGATCGGCGTCACCGGTACCCCCACGTACGTCATCGGTGGTGAGCGTCTCGACGGCGGCAAGAGCCAGGAGGGGCTGCGCGAGCGCGTCGAGGAGATCGCGGACCGGCTGCTGGCCGAGCGGGCGTGAGCCGGTCCCGGGCCGGCTCAGAGCAAGTGCTTGTACAGCGAGTACCCCACCGGCACGTACCCGAGTGACTCGTAGAGCCGCTCGGCGGGGGTGTTCCCGGCGAAGACGTTGAGACCGATCGCGCGCTTGCCGGCGGCGGTTGCCTGGGCCTCGGCCAGCAGCATCAGGGACCGGCCGTGGCCCCGGCCGCGGAAGGGCTCGTCGGTCCGGACGTCGAAGACGAACGCCTTGTCGTCGGCGAACGACACCCACAGCACGCCGACCCGGGTGTCCTCGTGCTCCAGGACGCTGAACAGCATGTTCTCCGTCGCCAGACCGTGAGCCAGCAGCACCTCGTGGTCCCGGCGGGACTTGGCCCACGCCTCGTCCTCCGGCACGCCCCGGTCGAGCCAGTCCCGGGCGTACTCGGGCACGGCCCGTTCGTGCCACCGCCCGAACTCGGCCTCCGTCATGGGCCTGGCCCGGCTGCCCGCGGGCAGTTCGGGTACGACGGTGCCGAGGGGTTTCTCCATGCCGCGGTTGCGGTGGACGTACCCGAGCGCGGTGGCCAGCCGCAGTGCGGCCTCGGCGTCGGCGGGCACCCTGACGTCGATCCGCCGGCAGCCCCACCCCCGCGCCACCTCCTCGGCGGCGAGCGCGGCCACCGTGCCCCGGCCGCGCCCGCGGTCCGGCTCGTCGATGCGCAGGTCCTTGATCTCCGCGACGCGGGGTCCGAAGGAGGCGGACGTCGACAGGTGTATCCCTCCGACGGGACGGCTGTTCACGCACACCTGGTAGCGGCGGGACAGCGCCCCGTCGGTGGCACGCTGGAGCGGCTCGGTCGGCCGCAGGGTCGTGGTCATCACGGGTGTTCTACCCGCTGCCGCGCTCCGGATCAGCCGAATATGTACGACCGCTGGACCCGGCCCCGGAGTTCGGTCACCGCCCACGGCCGCCACGTACGGGTTCTCCTCCGCGTACGGCTTCTGCTTCTCCGCACGGCCTCGCCCGCGGACCCTACGGGTCGAGGTCGTCGCCCGCCCGCTCGTCGAAGATCCGCATCGCCTTGGCGGTCACCGGGCCCCCCGTGCCCGGGAGTTCGCGGTCGTCGACACGGTGTACGGCCTGGACGTCCCGCAGCGTCGAGGTGAGGAAGACCTCGTCGGCCTGCTGGAGCACCTCCAGCGGCAGGTCGGTCTCCTTGGCGCCGGTCCATTCGACCGCCAGCGCGCGGGTGATGCCCGCGAGGCAGCCGGACGCGAGCGGAGGAGTGTGGATCTCGCCGTCGAGGACGACGAAGACGTTCGATCCCGTGCCCTCGCAGAGCTGCCCGACCGTGTTGCCGAACAGCGCCTCGGAGGCCCCGTGTCGGTGGGCGCGGGCCAGCGCGACGACGTTCTCGGCGTACGAGGTGGTCTTCAGACCGGTGAGCGCGCCCCGCTCGTTGCGGGTCCAGGGAACGGTGATCACGGCCGTGGAGTCGGGGCGGCGCGTGGTCTCGCCGAGGGCGACCACGAGGGTCGGGCCCTGTTCGCCGCGGTCGGAGCCGAGCGGGCCGTGGCCGCCGGTGTAGGTGATGCGCAGACGGCCGAGCGGCATCGGGTTGGCCTCGAGGACGGCGGCGCAGGCACGGCGGACCTCACCGTGGTCGGGGTCCGGCAGGCCGAGGCCGCGTGCGGAGCGGGTCAGCCGGTCGAGATGACGGGTGAGCGCGAACGGCTTCCCGTCCACCGCCTTCACGGTCTCGAAGATGCCGTCGCCCACGGTCAGGCCGTGGTCGAAGACGGAGACGCGGGCGGACTCGCTGTCCTGCAGCCCGCCGTCGAGCCAGATCTTCACGTCAGGGTCCCTTCATCCACCTCGTACGCCCCCGACGCTACCGCGAGGAGTCGGGACGCCTTCAGCTCGGTCTCCCGCCACTCGGCCTCGGGGTCAGAGCCCCAGGTGATACCGGCGCCGGTACCGAAGCGGAGCACGCCTTCCGCTCGGTCGATCCAGAAGGTCCGGATGCCGACGGCCAGCTCGCCCGTACCCCGGTCGGCGTCGATCCAGCCGACACCGCCGCAGTACGGGCCGCGGGGCGCGGTCTCCAGCGCGTCGATGATCCTGAGGGCGCTGGACTTGGGGGCGCCCGTGACCGATCCGGGCGGGAAGGCGGCATCGAGCAGCTCCGCCCAGCCCGCGCCCTCCCCGAGCTCGCCGCGGACGGTCGACACGAGGTGTACGAGGCCCGGATGCTTCTCCACCGCGCACAGGTCGGGGACGGTCACGCTGCCGGTGGCGCACACACGCCCGATGTCGTTGCGGACCAGGTCCACGATCATCACGTTCTCGGCGTAGTCCTTGTCGAGGAGGTCCGCCTCGGTGCGTCCGGTGCCCTTGATCGGCCCGGACTCGACGACCCGCCCGTCGCGGCGGAGGAACAGCTCGGGCGAGGCGGTGGCGACCTCCACGCCGTACCCGGGCAGACGAATCGTTCCTGCGTACGGTGCCGGGTTGCCGCGTGCGAGCATCGCGGTCAGCGCGTCCACGTCGGCGTCGGGGGCGACGGGCGCGGACAGGACGCGGCAGAGGTTGGCCTGGTAGACCTCGCCGGCCGCGATGTGCTCGCGGATGCGGCGCACGCCGGCCGTGTACGCGGCGCGGTCGAGGGACGACGTCCAGTCACCGGCGGCGGGTCCCCGCCAGCGCCCCGGCACCGGTGCGGGCACCGGCTCCCGGCGCACGTGCTCGAAACGGGCGCAGACCAGACGGCCCTCGAAGTCGGCGCAAACGGCCCAGAAACCGGTGGAGTCCAGGGCCGCGGGGTCGTCGGTGACATCGACGAGGCCGGTGGCGACGCGGTCGCCGAAGCGGGCGAGAGGAGGGAGGTCGAGCACGGTGTCGAGTCTAGGGCGGGTGTCCCGGGGGCGGTCCGCGGATGTCCCGGCGGGGGCCTGAGCAGGTCTTCGGCGGCACGCAGCGCAGCACGCTGCACAAACGCGTTTTTGTACTGGCCCAGGAATCCGCTAGAGTTCAACACGTCGCCGGGACGCGCAAGCGGACCGAAACGACAGGCGGACGTAGCTCAGTTGGTAGAGCGCAACCTTGCCAAGGTTGAGGTCGCGAGTTCGAGCCTCGTCGTCCGCTCGAAGGAAGTAGGGATCTTCCCGGTCCCCTACACTCCTGGTGGAGTGGCCGAGAGGCGAGGCAACGGCCTGCAAAGCCGTCTACACGGGTTCAAATCCCGTCTCCACCTCCAAGGACGATTAGCTCAGCGGGAGAGCGCTTCCCTGACACGGAAGAGGTCACTGGTTCAATCCCAGTATCGTCCACTGGATCTTCGGATCTCGATCTTCGGATCATCCCGCGCGATTAGCTCAGCGGGAGAGCGCTTCCCTGACACGGAAGAGGTCACTGGTTCAATCCCAGTATCGCGCACGCAGCACTCACGACCTCCGGGTCGTGGTCCCGAGGACGATTAGCTCAGCGGGAGAGCGCTTCCCTGACACGGAAGAGGTCACTGGTTCAATCCCAGTATCGTCCACACACCGGAGCCCCCGGCCGTCTCTGCGGCCGGGGGCTTCTCCGTGTGCGGGCCCGGCGCCGGGCCGAGCCCGCCGGGTCAGCTGGAGAAGAGCATGCGACCGAAGCTCTTGTGGCGCTGGTGGCCGTAGTGCCCGCCGTGGCCGCCGTGCGGGGCACCCCAGGCGGGAGCGGGCGCGGCGGGCGGGTAGGCCTGCGGGGCGGCCGGGGGCGGCGGGGCCGGCTGGGACCACTGGGACTCCAGGCGGGTCAGCGCCTCCAGCTCGCCGTAGTCCAGGAAGATCCCACGGCAGTTGCTGCACTGCTCGATCTGGACGCCGTTGCGGTTGTAGGTGTGCATCGGAGCGTGACACTTCGGACACTGCATGATTCGGCTCAACTCCTCGCCGGTCGGTCCTGCTTCGCGTATCGCCAGGACAGACTCTGTCCGGCTGCGGTCGGTTGCACCCTACTTCGCGGAGCTTGGAGCCAACTGCGGGGGCACTGACCCCATTCGCGCACAGGCGTCGACGAGGGACTGCTCGACCTCGTCCAGGGGACGGTCCTGGGCGAGCGCCTTCGTGACGGCACGGGCCGCGGTCTGGACGGTGACGGCGCGGGCCGGGACGTCCAGGGCCGGCCAGGGGTCGCCGTCGGCGGGGACGGCCGGGCCGTGCGCCTCGCGGTACGCGGTCAGGAAGCGGCTCCACTCCTCGGGAGGCAGGAGACCGCAGGCGTACCAGGCGGCGGGGCGGGCGAGGTCCCAGGCCGGGACGCCGACGCCGAGGTCGTCGACGTCGATGAGGCGCCACGGGCCGTCGGGGGCGGGGTGGCGGACGAGCTGGCCGAGGTGGAGGTCGCCGTGGCAGAGGGTGGTGGTGTCGGGCATGGGGGCCTCGGCGCGGGCCCAGGCGGGGAGGCGGCTCCAGGCGTGCAGGACGGGTTCGGTGGCGACGTGGGGGCCGGCCTCGCGGAGGCGGGTCACGGCGTGGGCCGCTTTGGCGGGGCCGCGCATCGGGGGGAGCGGGAGAGGGGCGGGGGTGCGGTGGAGCCGGGCGAGGAGGGTGCCTGCGGCTTCCCAGGGGGCGGCGTCCGGGTCGTCCGGGTCCACCGGGGTGCCGTACGGCCAGAAGGTGACGAGGCGGCCGTGGAGAGGGGCGGGATCGGGGGTGAGGGGAGGGAGGAGGGCATCGGTGAGGTGTGCGGCGGCGGTGAGGCGGGGGGTCAGGTCGGTGACGGTGGTGTCCGGGGCGTGCGCCTTGGCGACGGTGTCGGCGTGGCGGACGACGGTGGCGTCGGGGCGGTCGGCGAGGGTGGCTGCGCCGCAGGGACAGGGTGACGTGACGGCGTGGGCCTGCGCTCTGGCGCGGAGGGTGAGCTCGGTGAGCAGGGGGTTGGCGGTCATGGGGCTCCCTGGGCGTGCGGATCTGGGGGCGAGCGTACGCGGGGAGAGCCGGCCGGGGTTGTCGGGTGCGGCGCGGTCGGCGCCGGCGGGGTGGCGCCTGCGCCCACCCCTGCCGCCCCAAGCGGTACGGCTGCCCGTGGCTGCGTGGGAGGGGCGGAAGGGCCGAACAGCGTCCACGTCTGCCGGCCGGTGACACCACCGCCCACAACCGGCTGTCGACTGTCGGCTGAGGGTCGGCCGCCCGTTGCCTGGTTGGAAGGGGGCGGCATGGAGGGTCACGCCGTCGTGGCCGGGCGTGGCGGTCCGGGGTCCGGGGTCCGGGCAGAGCAATGCCGGCGCAGCTCCCCAGCTGCGCCGGCATTTGTGCCGTCCGCCGCACCCCCGTCCCCACGGGGTTTCATGGGTGGATGTCCCCGCCCGGACCGCTCTTCCGGGCCTGGGGTCGCCGCTCAGCGCCCCAGCATCACGCCCACGGACGACGCCTGTGTGGCCACTGTCTCCCAGCCGTCGAAGACGACGAGGAGCAGGACCGCCAGGGGGAGGGCCATGAGCGTCGCCACCAGGGGGTGGCGGCGGCCCGTACGGCGAGGGCGCCTGGTGCGTCCCTCCGTGCGGATCAGTGTCCGCGGTGCCGTGTGGGCCATGGTCCCTCTCCTGACCGTTCTTCGTTGTCGTTGGCAGCGGCGGGTGTCTGACCTCGGGGGACGAGTGCTGCACCCGCCGCTTGACCTCAAATCTAGGCGCCGGGCGGGCGCCGGTCGTCATGCCCTCGTACCGCTTGCCGGGCCTCCCGGAGGATGAGCCGTGACCTGCGGAGTACTCCCCTGGGTGGAGAAGACGGCCTAGGTCTCGGGGTCTTCCCGGAGGGGTCGTCCGGTACCGGTCGGCTTTTCCGAGTTGTCCGTGCGGGGAACCGGCTGCTCGACCAGGGCGAGGACCCTGTTCGCCATGAAACGGGCGGTACGGACGATGGTGCCGTTACGCGTGACTTCGCTCACTTCCACCACCCCTCGGCGTACCGCCGTCTCCACGCGGCGGCCCGCCCTGCCGGCCACCACCTCGTAGGTCCGTGTCGTGTCGCCGGCGTCGACGACTATCTCCACTCGGTCACCCTTCACGGGTTCAATTCCCCTTCTGTGACAGGTGGTTGAGGTCACAGGGTCGGCAAAGCAGGCCTGTTCGCAGGCCCTCTGACCACCCTTCAAGTCTCCCACCCGGCACTGACAATCGATCGGGCCGAGAGGGCGCGGCCTCTGCGCGGGAACGGCCGTGGAAACGTAAGCTGTGGCACGTCACACGGACCGGGCAGCGGGGATGAACATGGCGATGATGCGCCTGAGGCGCGAGGACCCGCGCGTCGTCGGCTCGTTCAAGCTTCACCGACGGCTCGGCGCGGGCGGGATGGGTGTCGTCTATCTGGGTTCCGACAAGAAGGGGCAGCGGGTCGCGCTGAAAGTGATCCGGCCCGACCTTGCGGAGGATCAGGAGTTCCGGTCGCGGTTCGCGCGGGAGGTCTCGGCGGCGCGACGGATCAGGGGCGGGTGCACCGCCCGGCTGGTCGCGGCCGATCTGGACGCCGACCGGCCGTGGTTCGCCACCCAGTACGTGCCCGGTCCCTCTCTGCACGACAAGGTCGTCGACGAGGGTCCGCTCGGGGCCGCCGAGCTCGCGTCGATCGGGGCCGCGCTGTCGGAGGGGCTCGTCGCGGTCCACGAGGCCGGGGTCGTGCACCGGGATCTGAAGCCGTCGAACATCCTGCTCTCCCCCAAGGGGCCGCGGATCATCGACTTCGGCATCGCGTGGGCGACGGGGGCCTCGACGCTGACGCACGTCGGTACGGCGGTCGGCTCCCCCGGTTTCCTGGCGCCCGAGCAGGTGCGCGGCGCGGCGGTCACCCCGGCCACCGACGTCTTCTCGCTCGGCGCCACGCTCGCCTACGCCTCGATGGCCGACTCGCCCTTCGGGCACGGCAGTTCCGAGGTGATGCTGTACCGGGTGGTGCACGAGGAGCCCCAACTGCACAGTGTGCCGGACGCCCTCGCCCCGCTGATCCGGGCCTGCCTGGCGAAGGATCCCGAGGAGCGGCCCAGCACGCTCGATCTCTCGCTGCGCCTGAAGGAGATCGCGGCCCGCGAGGCCCAGGGACTCGGCGACCCCCGGCCGCCCGTGCCACGGGCCGGCGAGGCGGACCGGCCGACGGGGCGGCTGGCCGAGCACAGCTATCCGGAGCGGACACAGCGCCAGCCGGGCACACCGGCGCCGCGGGGCGGGGGGCCCTCCTCGCGCGGGCCGGTGCCGTCGCGGGGCGGGAGCGCTTCGCGGGGCGGGAGCACTTCCCGCGGCGGGAGTACTTCCCGCGGGGGGAGCACGTCGCGGGGCGGGAGTGCCGGGCGCGGTGGAGTGCCGTCGTCGTCACGGTCCGGGGGCCGGTCCACTCCCGCGTCCCGGAACACGCCCGCCGTACGGAACACCCGCTCCGGCAGCGGCAACCGGCCGACGCCCCGGGGCGGGTCCGGGCGTCCGGCGCCGCGGCCCACGGGGACCGGGAGGCGGCCCGCCAATCCGCGGCTGCTGCGGCAGCGGCTGTTCGTCTTCGTCGTCGTGACGCTGCTCGTGGCGCTCGGTATCGCCGTGGTCCAGGGCTGCCAGGGGCCGGCCCAGGGCCTGAGGGGCGACGACGGCGTCGTACGCGATCAGCGGCAGGCGGCGCAGGACCATGCACGGCCGGAGGCCGACGGGGTCTCGGGGTAGGCCCCGTGGTCTACGTCCGCGGGCGGCCCGTCGCCACAGCGTAGAAGGCGACCGCGGCCGCCGCGCCCACGTTGAGCGAGTCGACGCCGTGGGACATGGGGATGCGGACCCACTCGTCGGCGGCGACCAGGGCCTGGGTGGACAGGCCGTCGCCCTCCGCGCCCAGCATGAGGGCGACCCTGTCCATCGTGTGGGGCGCGGCCTCGTCCAGGCTGCGGGCCTTCTCGTCCGGGGTGAGGGCGAGGAGCGTGAAGCCGGCCTCGCGGACCGAGTCCAGGCCCTTGGGCCAGGTGTCGAGGCGGGCGTACGGCACGGAGAAGACCGCGCCCATGGAGACCTTCACGCTGCGGCGGTAGAGGGGGTCGGCGCAGTCCGGGGAGAGCAGCACGGCGTCCATGCCGAGGGCGGCGGCCGATCGGAAGATGGCGCCGATGTTGGTGTGGTCGTTCACCGACTCCATGATCACGACCCGGCGGGCCGTGCGCAGCAGCTCGGCGGCCGTGGGGAGCGGTTTGCGCTGCATGGAGGCGAGGGCGCCGCGGTGGACGTGGTAGCCGGTGACGCGTTCGGCGAGCTCCGGGCTGACGGCGTAGACCGGGGCCGGGAGCTCGTCGATGACGTCGCGCATGACGTCGACCCACTTGGCGGAGAGCAGCATCGACCGCATCTCGTAGCCGGCTTCCTTGGCCCGTCTGATGACCTTCTCGCCCTCGGCGATGAACAGGCCCTCGGCGGGCTCGCGCCGGCGGCGCAGCTCCACGTCGGTCAGCCCGGTGTAGTCGCGCAGGCGCGGGTCGGCGGGGTCCTCAACGGTGATGAGATCGGCCACAGGGGTGATACTGCCTTGTCCTGGGTGTGGTGCCAACGGCTCGGTACAGGTTCTGTTACCCCGGGTTACGCCGACGTCGGCGGGCCGACGGTGACGACCTCGCCGATGACGATCACCGCCGGGGGCTTCACGTCCTCGGCGCGCACCGTCTCGGCGACCGTCGCCAGGGTCGCGTCGACGCGGCGCTGGGCGGCCGTGGTGCCCTCCTGGACGAGGGCGACGGGGGTGTCGGCCGGCTTCCCGTGCGCGACCAGGGTCTCGGCGATCTTCCCGATCTTGTCGACGCCCATCAGGATCACGAGCGTGCCGGTGAGCTTCGCCAGCGACGGCCAGTCGACCAGGGAGCGCTCGTCGTCGGGGGCGACATGACCGCTGACCACCGTGAACTCATGGGCGACGCCCCGGTGGGTGACCGGGATGCCGGCCGCGCCGGGGACCGAGATCGAACTGGAGATGCCCGGGACGACCGTGCAGGGGATGCCGGCCTCGGCGAGGGCGTGGAGCTCCTCCATGCCGCGGCCGAAGACGTACGGGTCGCCACCCTTGAGGCGGACGACGGACTTGCCCTGCTTGGCGTGTTCGATCAGCGCGTTGTTGATGGCCTCCTGGGCCATGTACCGGCCGTACGGGATCTTCGCCGCGTCGATGACCTCGACGTGCGGCGGGAGTTCGGCGAGGAGGTCGCGCGGGCCGAGGCGGTCGGCGATGACGACGTCGGCCTCGGCGAGGAGGCGGCGGCCGCGGACCGTGATCAGGTCCGGGTCGCCGGGACCGCCGCCGACGAGGGCGACGCCGGGGGTGCGGGTGCGGTGGTGGGGGGCGACCAGGGTGCCGTCGCGCAGGCCCTCGACGACCGCGTCGCGGATGGCGGCGGTGTGGCGGGGGTCGCGGCCCCTGGCCTCGGTGGTGAGGACGGCGACGGTGACGCCCTCGCTGGTGCCGGTGGCGGGCGTCCAGGCGGTGGCGGCGTCGGCGTCGTCGGAGCGGACGCACCACACCCGGTGCGCCTCCGCCTCCGCCGAGGCCCGGGTGTTGGTCGCGGAGTCGTCGGTCGCGATCAGGGCGTACCAGGCGTCCGCGAGGTCGCCCTCGGCGTAGGGGCGCCGGTGCCAGGTGATCTCGCCCGCGTCCGCCATGGCCTCGACGGACGGGGTGGCTTCGGGCGACACGAGGTGGATGTCCGCGCCCGCCGCGATCAGCGCCGGGAGACGGCGCTGGGCGACCTGGCCGCCGCCGAGGACGACGACCCTGCGGCCGGTGAGGCGGAGGCCTACGGGGTAGGCGGGGTGTTCGGCCATGAGGGGCGGCTCCTCGAACAGGCGGGGAATGGGCGCTGCGGCTCTGGAGCGGCCCTGACGTGCGAATTTTAGGATGTGCGTTCAGCGTACGGCGGGGCCGGGGGGCACGCAGGAGCGCGTCCCCGCCGACCCGGACCGGTCCTACTTCTCGGTGACCCCCGCCGAATCGAAGGTCGCCACCTCGTGCATCGCCCTCGCGGTGCTCTGGACCAGGGGCAGCGCCAGGAGGGCGCCGGTGCCCTCGCCCAGCCGGAGGTCGAGGTCGACCAGCGGGCGCAGGCCCAGCTTGTTCAGGGCGGCGACGTGGCCCGGCTCGGCGCTGCGGTGGCCCGCGATGCAGGCCGCGAGGACCTCGGGGGCGATGGCGCGGGCGACCAGGGCGGCGGCGCCGGCACTGACACCGTCCAGGATCACCGGCGTCCGCAGGGAGGCGCCGCCCAGCAGGAGACCGACGATCGCGGCGTGTTCGAAGCCGCCGATCGCGGCGAGTACGCCGATGGGGTCGGCCGGATCCGGCTGGTGGAGTTCGAGGGCTCGGCGGACGACCTCGGTCTTGCGGGCGAGGGTCTCGTCGTTGATGCCGGTGCCCCGGCCGGTGACCTCGGCGGCGTCCGCGCCCGTGAAGACGGAGATGAGGGCCGCGGAAGCCGTCGTGTTCGCGATGCCCATCTCACCGGTGAGAAGCGCCTTGTTGCCGGCCGCCACCAGGTCGCGGGCCGTCTCGATGCCGACCTCGATGGCCTGCTTGGCCTCCTCGCGGGTCATCGCGGGGCCGGTGGTCATGTCGGACGTGCCCGCGCGGACCTTGCGGGGCAGCAGGCCCGGCGTGGCCGGGAGGTCGCCCGCCACTCCGACGTCCACCACGCACACCTCGGCGCCCACCTGGGTCGCGAAGGCGTTGCAGACCGCTCCCCCGCCCAGGAAGTTGGCGACCATCTGGGCGGTGACCTCCTGGGGCCAGGGGGTGACGCCCTGGCCGTGCACACCGTGGTCACCGGCGAAGATCGCCACGGCCGCGGGTTCCGGGATCGGCGGCGGGCACTGGCGGGACAGGCCGGACAGCTGGGCGGAGATGATCTCCAGCATGCCCAGCGCCCCGGCCGGCTTCGTCATGCGCTTCTGCCGTTCCCACGCCTCGCCGAGCGCCTTGGCGTCCAGCGGGCGGATCCCGGCGACGGTCTCGGCGAGCAGGTCGTGCGGGTCCTCGCCGGGCAGCGCGCGACGGCCGTACGTCTCCTCGTGGACGACCCACGACAGCGGGCGGCGCTTGGCCCAGCCGGCCTGCATCAGCTCGGGCTCGTCCGGGAACTCGTCGACGTAGCCCACGCACAGGTAGGCGATGACCTCCAGGTGCTCGGGCAGACCGAGGGCGCGGACCATCTCGCGCTCGTCGAAGAAGCTGACCCAGCCGACGCCGAGGCCCTCGGCGCGGGCGGCGAGCCAGAGGTTCTCGACCGCGAGCGCGGCGGAGTACGGCGCCATCTGCGGCTGGGTGTGGCGGCCCAGCGTGTGGCGGCCGCCGCGGGTCGGGTCGGCGGTGACGACGATGTTCACCGGGGTGTCGAGGATGGCCTCGATCTTCAGTTCCTTGAACTGCTTCGCTCGGCCCTTGGGCAGCGACTTCGCGTACGCGTCACGCTGACGCATCGCCAGTTCGTGCATCGCGCGCCGGGTGTCGGCGGAGCGGATGACGACGAAGTCCCAGGGCTGCGAGTGGCCGACGGAGGGCGCGGTGTGGGCGGCCTCCAGGACGCGCAGCAGCACCTCGTGCGGGATGGGGTCGCTGCGGAAGCCGTTGCGGATGTCGCGGCGCTCGCGCATGACCTTCAGCACGGCCTCGCGCTCGGCGTCGTCGTACGCGGGCGCGGCGGGACCGGTGGGCTGTCGTGCTTCTTCCACCGGGGCCGTGCTCTCTTCCTGGCTCTGGTCCGGGCCCTGGGCCGGAACCTGCTCCTGGCTCTGGTCCTGGACCTGTTCGTGTTTCTGGTCGTGGACCTGTTCGTGGGTCTCGTCCTGGTCGGCGGCCCTGGTGTCCAGGTCCTCCGGGTTCTGTGCCACGTTCGGGTCGGGCTCGGGGGCCGTCTCCGGGGCGGCCTCGACCGAGGCCTCGGCTCCGCTCGGGGCGGGGACCGAGGCGGCGGGGGTCTCGGCGGCCGCCGCGGCGGGGGTCTCGGCCTGCGGCGCGGGCGCCTGCGGGTCGACCGGGGTCGCCACGGGGTGCGGCGGGGTGGGGGCGAGGTGCGGGGTGGTGGGCACCGTGCCCTCCGCGGGGACGAACTGGCCCAGCGGGGCGTCCGGTCGCGGCTCGGCGGGCGTGGCGTCGGCGGAGGCCGCGGTGTCCGGGGCGGGCACCGAAGCGGCTTCGCCCTCGGCCGTCACCGGGACGGCGGCGTCCGAGACCTGGGATGCCGGGGCCGCGACCGGGGCGGGAGCCGGGGCGGCGTGCGCCGGGGTCGCGGGCGCGGGCTCCACCTGCTGTTCCGCCTGGTGGTCCGGGGTGGGCTCGCTCTCCGGCGCTGGCTCGACCGGGAGGCCCGCCACCGGCTGCTCCTGGGGCACCTGCTCGGCCTCGGCCTGCTGGGGAACCGGCTCGGCGGGAATGCCCTCGGCGGGAGCCGGGGAGCCGTCCGCGAGCTGCGGAGCGTCGGGGACAGCGGCTACGGCGGGCTCGGCGGGCGCCTCGACGGGCTCCGGGACCGGGGCGGGCGCCTCGGGGGCGACGGCGACGGGCTCCGGGGCAGGGGCTACCGGGTCGGCGGCGGGGGTCACCGGCTCCGGGGCAGGGGCGAGCGGCTCCGGCATCCGGGGGGTTGCGGGAGCTGCCGCTCCGGGGACCTGGGCGGGGTCGGGCGCGGGGGCGGCGGGCTGAGCCGCGTCGGGGGCGGCCGCCTCCGGGGCGACGCCCGGTGCCGGAGCCTCCGGGGCGGGGACCGCCTCGGGGGCCGGGGCCGACGCGGGTGCTTCGGCTGCCCGCGCGGGTTGGGGAGCCGGGGCCGCGGCGGCCGCGTCGGCGGCGGGGGCCTCGGTGGCGGGGGCCTCGGGAGCGAAGCCGGGCACGGGAGTCTCGGCAACCGGAGGCATCTCGCCCACCGGTGCCTCCGCGACGTGAGCCGCCTCCGTCACGGGTGCCTCCGCGACCTGAGCCGCCTCCGCCACGGGCGCCTCGGTCACCTGGGCAGGCGCGGGCGCCGGGGCCTCGGCCGCGTCGGCGGCGGGCGCCGCGGGAGTCTCCTCCGCGTCAGAAGCCGGCACCGCTTCGGGAGCCGGCACCGCTTCGGGGACGTTCGCCTCGGGGGCCTGCGCGGGCTCGGCCGGGACCTGCTCAAGTGCCTGCGAGTGGGCGGCAGCGGCCACTTCCGCGCGCTCACCCTCGGCAGCTTGCCCGCCGTCGGAAACCTGCTCGCCCTCAGGCGCGTGCCCGCCCTCGGCAACCGGTACGGGCTCCGGCACGTGCGTGGCGTCCACCGGCCCACCCGCGCCGGGCACGGACACCTGGCCGGGCACGGACACCTGGCCGGGCACGGCTGCGGGGCCGGGCACGGGGGCGGGCTCCGCCACCGGACCCGCGGGCGCGGTCGGCGCCGCCTGTGCGGGCGCCGCGCCTGCGGGCACGCCCTCCGGCTGACCCACGCCTCCCGCACCGGCCTGCGCGCCGTCGCCGGCGTACGCGGACACGGCCTCCGGGGGCAGCGGTGTCCCGGCCGCCTGCCCGTGCTCTGCCCCGTGCGGGGCACCCGTGGCCGCGACGGCCTCCGTGGCCAGGCGGGCCACGACCGCCTGGGCCGCGCCCACCGGCTCGGGCTGCTGCTGGGCTGTCGGAACAACCGTTTCCGCAGGGGCCGCCCCTGGAGCGACCGGCGCCTGGGCCGCGGCCTGGGGGCCCCAGGGAGCCGCGCCCTGCGGGGGCGTCTCGCTCAGCGGCGGGACGTCGAGGTACTCGGGGCCGGACGACGGCGGGCCGGGATGGCGTACCGGCGCCCCGGCGGGGCCGCGGTCGGCGAGGGAGCGGACCGGGCTGGCGGAGGTGTTGGGGATGGGCGGGCCCAGGTGCAGGGGCCGCCGGGGCGTGATCGGCGGAATCGGGGTCGTCGGCGCCGTCGGGCCGGGAAGGCGGACCGCGCTGAGGTCGACCGAACCGCTGTCGCGGCCGGCCGTCTCGTGCGGCCCCGGCTCGTGAACCGCCTCGGCCACCGGGTCGTGAACGGCCTCGACCACCGGCTCCGGCGCGGGCGGCGCCACCTCGTTGCCCCAGGCGCTCTGGGCGCCCGGCAGCAGCAACAGGTCTTCGTCCTCGGCGGTGGTCTCGGAGAGGTAGGTGTACGCGCCGTGCGCGGGGGCGCCCGGCTGCTCCACCATGCCTGCGTTCTCCGGCAGTCCCTCGCCCGGGACCTGGCCGGTGTCGGTCATGCGTACCCCTCGCCCATCGGTTAGTGCTCCTACGACCAGCTCACCCGGAACGGCGCACCGACCGCCCCGTAGTGAAGAACGAGCGTCCGCGCCCAGCGGCACGAACGACCCGCCCGAAAAAGCGACAAAGCCATTCAGTGGCATTGTCCCGGCCGTCGCCACGTCGCGACAGCTTGATCCGCGACACGGCGCTGTGGACTGCGCCACGTTGCGCGCCCTCCGGTTCTGCCGTACCACACGCATCCCAAAACGGATGTGTTTTCCGGACATTGACCGACGAAGCGCCGGGCGACCGGATGCGGTACGACGATCGGCCAGCCTACCGCGCGCGGTACGACAACAGGATCACGGGGAGGGCGAACCCGGTCATGCCGAGCGGTCGGGCAGGACCCCGCTGAGCAGGAACGCGACGCTCCGTTCCGTCTCCGTCCAGGCCCGCGTGTCGAGTTCGACGGACTGGAGGAGGGCGCACTCGACGCGGTAGCCGTGTTCGGTCAGGTCGCGGCCGACGAGTTCGGCGGCGTCACGGGTCATGGCGTGGGTGACGATGCGCTGCGGACGGCGGTCGGCGACCGCGGAGACCACGGCCGCTCCCCCGCCGCCGACGCGGACCACGTCCGGTTCGGGCAGGTCCTCCAGGACGTGCGGGGCGGTGCCGTGGACGATCTGGAGCTGGACGCCGTAGTGGCGCCCGCAGGCGTCGGTGCGGGCGCACGCCGCCCGGTCGCGGTCGACGGCGATGACGGCCGCCCCCGCCCGCGCGGCGTCGACCGCGAAGGCGCCGCTGCCGCAGCCGATGTCCCAGACGAGGTCACCGACGCGCGGGCCCAGCCGGGCGAGTTGGGCCGCGCGCAGCAGTTCCGACTCGCTCTCGCCGAGGTCACCGCCGTACGCCTCGGCGGGCAGCGCCCAGCCGCGCGGGCCGGTGCCGGGGTCGCGGCCGGCGATCCAGCCGCTCTCCCCGGCGCCCACGGGACCGGCGGATCCGCCGATGGCGATGACGACGTTGGGGTCGCGCCAGGTGTGGTCGGCGGCCTTGTCGGAGGTGACGACGCTGACCTGCTCGCGGTCGGTGCCGAGTTCCTCACAGACGACGAAGGTGCGGTGGACACCCTCCAGCAGCAGGCCCAGTTCGGCGGGGCCGGCACCGGGCGAGGTGAGGACGGCGACCTTGGTGTGGGCGCGGCACACGTTCACCGCGCGGCGCAGGGTGCGCCGGTGTGCGACGACCACCTCGGCGTCGTCCCAGGGCATGCCGGCGCGGGCGAAGGCCGCGGCGACGGAGGAGACGGCCGGGACGACCTCGACCTCCAGGCCGAACTCGGGTACGCGCAGGGTGCGCACGACGCCGAAGAAGCCGGGGTCGCCGTCGGCGAGCACGACCGCGGTGCCGCGGTGGGCGGCGATGCGACGGGCGGCGAGGGCGAGGCTGCCGAGACGGATGCGTTCGGCGGCGGGCGGCACTTCGGGCAGCGCCAGGTGGTGGGCGGCGCCGGCCACCAGCGTGGCGGCACCCAGTGCGGAGCGGGCCGCGGCGGTCAGCGGCGAGCCGTCCCAGCCGATCACCGTGACGCGGTCGGCCATCGTCGTCAGTCTCCCGGGGGTTTACGCAGGCAGCGGGCTCCGTGAGGGTACCTGGTCGCGGGGAGCCGGGCGGTGGCGGTGCGGTGGGCGGGGATCAGTTCCAGTCGGTGTAGGACGTGAAGCCGCCGCTCTCCGCGAACTGCTCGCCGCCGCCCTCCAGGTCCTCCGGGAGGAGGCTCCACACGATGAAGTCGGTGCGCACCTCCGTCCAGGTGCCGTCCTCGGCGCGGGCGCGCGCTATGCAGGCGTTGCGCAGGACGCCCTCGCTGATACAGCCGATCTTCTGCGCCACCTGCTGTGAGGCGGTGTTGTCGGCGGCCGTGCGCAGCTCGATGCGCTCGAACTTCTGGTCGTTGAAGAGCCATTGGGCGGTGGCCAGCGCCGCCTCGGAGGCGTAGCCCTCGCCGCGGGCCCAGGGGGCGATGATGTACGACAGTTCGGTGGAGCGGACGTGCCAGTTCGTCTTGCCGAGCTGGATGATTCCGACGAGCCGCTGGGTCAGGAACTCGGTGACGGCGAGGTCGAGGCCGCGGCCCGCCGTGCGTTCGGCCGGCGCGTACTCGCTGATCCAGGTGCGGGCGCCGTCCTCGGTGAACGGCTGGGGGACGGATGTCCAGGCCGCGACCTGCTCGTCGTTCATCATCTCGGCCAGGGCGGGCACGTCGTCCTCATCGAGGGGACGCAGCACCAACCGCTCCGTGCTGATGGAGATGGTGGGGAAGGTGCTCGTCATGCGCCGCTCCGTAACCTTCGAAACCGTCGGGATCCGACCTGCTTGACCGTCAGGCCCGCTGAACTGCCCAGCATGCAGCATGAAAGCACCGCGACGCATCACGGGGTCCTCCCCCACTGCCCGGAGGGAGTGAGGCAGGACCCACCGGGTGAAGGAGCGGACCCCGTGCGTGCGCGCGGTGGCGCGAGGGGCGCGCGGCGGGCCGTCGCCGGGTGCCTCAGAAGGAGGCGATGACGGAGCCGGCGTACTTGTCCTCGATGAACTTCTTGACCTCGGCGGAGGTCAGGAGCTTCGCGAGCTTCTTGACGCGCGGGTCGTCCTCGTTGCCCTCCTTGACGGCGAGGAAGTTGCCGTAGGGGTTGTCCTTGGCGGACTCCAGGACGAGCGCGTCCTCGGCGGGCTTGAGGTCGGCCTCGATGGCGTAGTTGCCGTTGACGACGGCGGCGTCCACGTCGTTCAGCGAGCGCGGGGTCTGCGCCGCCTCCAGCTCCTTGAACTTCAGGTTCTTCGGGTTCTTGGTGATGTCGGCGGGGGTCGCCGAGTTGCCCGCGCCGTCCTTGAGGGTGATGAGCCCGTTGGCGGCGAGCAGCTTCAGGGCGCGCGCCTCGTTGACGGTGTCGTTGGGGACGGCGACGGTCGCACCGCTCTTCAGGTCCTCGACGCTCTTGACCTTGCTGGAGTAGAGGCCGAGCGGCTCCAGGTGGACCGTGACGACGGGCACGATGTGGGTGCCGTTCTTCTTGTTGAAGTCGTCGAGGTACGGCTGGTTCTGGAAGTAGTTGGCGCCCACCGAGCCGTCCTCGGTCGCCGTGTTCGGCGTGACGTAGTCGGTGAACTCCTTGACCTCCAGGTCGAGGCCCGCCTTCTGTGCCAGGTTGTCCTTGACGAAGGTGAGGATCTCGGCGTGCGGGACGGGGCTCGCGGCGACGATCAGCGGGCCGCTGCTGCCGGAGGCGGAGTCCTTGCCCGAGCCGCAGGCGGTGAGCCCGAGGGTGAGGGCTCCGGCGGCGAGGACGGCGGTGGTGATCTTGGCGGTGTTACGCACGAAAAGTGCCTTTCCTGAGGGTGGTGCGACCCCGCTGCGGGTGTGCGGGGAGTCTGAGGGGGTGGGTCAGGCGACCTTGCCGACGTCGGCGGCCGCGGGCTCCTTCGCCTTCAGCAGGCGCAGCCGGGGCGCGGGGCCCGAGCGGCCGCCGCGGCGGTGCAGGGAGCGGGCGGCGAAGTCGCCGGCGAACTGGATGAGCGAGATGACGACGGCGAGGATCGCCACCGTGATCCACATCAGCTCGGTCTCGAAGCGCTGGTAGCCGTAGCGGATGGCGATGTCGCCGAGGCCGCCGGCGCCGACCGTGCCGGCCATCGCGGAGTAGCCGATGAGGGCGACGATCGTGGTGGTGGTGCTGGCGATCAGCGAGGGCAGGGCTTCCGGTACGAGGACCTTGCGGACGATGGTCCAGGTGTTGCCGCCCATCGACTGCACGGCCTCGACCAGCCCGCCGTCCACTTCCCGGACAGCCGTCTCGACCAGGCGTGCGAAGAAGGGGATGGCGCCGATGGCGAGCGGCACGATCGCGGCCTCCCGGCCGATGGTCGTGCCGGTGAGGGAGCGCGTGAAGCCCATCAGCGCGACCATCAGGATGATGAACGGCATGGAGCGGGCGATGTTCACGACCTGCCCGATCACCTTGTTGGCGACGACGTTCTGCAGCAGGCCGCCCCGGTCGGTCAGGACGAGGAGGATGCCCAGCGGCAGGCCGCCGGCGACGGCGATGAGCGTGGACCAGCCCACCATGTAGAGGGTGTCCCAACACGCCTGCTCCAGCAGAAGCTGCATCTCGGACCAGGTCACTTGGCACCTTCCTTCACGAGCCGGGGCTCGTTCACGACATCGATCTGCAGGCCCTGTTCGCGCAGGAAGCCGATGGGCACCACGTTGTCCTCGTAGCCGCCGGGCAGCTCGATGCGCATGCGGCCGACCTGGAGGCCGCCGACGGTGTCGATGGCGGCGCCGAGGATCGATATGTCGATGTTGTAGGTGCGCGACAGCTGGGAGATGACCGGCTGGGTCGCGGCCTCGCCGTGGAAGGTGACGTCCACGACGGTGCGGTCGTCGCCGCCGGCCTCGCCGCCCACCGGGAAGAGCGCGGCGGCCAGCTCGGAGCCGGGGGTCGCGAGCAGTTCGCTGACCGTGCCGGACTCGACGACGCGGCCCTGCTCCATGAGCGCGGCCGAGTCGCAGATGCTCTTGACCACGTCCATCTCGTGCGTGATGAGCAGGACGGTCAGACCGAGCTGCCGGTTCAGGTCGCGCAGCAGGGCCAGGATCGAGCGGGTGGTCTCCGGGTCGAGGGCGCTGGTGGCCTCGTCGGAGAGGAGCACCTTGGGGTCGCCGGCGAGGGCGCGGGCGATGCCGACACGCTGCTTCTGACCGCCGGAGAGCTGGGCGGGGTAGGCCTTGGCCTTGTCGGCGAGGCCGACGAGGTCGAGGAGTTCCAGCGCCTTGCGGGAACGTTCCTTCCCTGACTGGCCGAGGATCTCCAGCGGCAGCTCGACGTTGTCCTGCACGGTCCGCGAGGACAGCAGGTTGAAGTGCTGGAAGACCATGCCGATACGGCTGCGCGCCCGGCGGAGCTCCCGGCCCGCGCGCGGCCCGCGTCCGGCGAGGGCGGTGAGGTCCTGTCCGGCGACGGTGACCGTCCCGGAGGTGGGGCGCTCGAGCAGGTTGATGCAGCGGATCAGCGAGGACTTGCCGGCACCGGACTGGCCGATGACGCCGTACACCTCGCCTTCGCGGACGTGAAGGTCGACGCCGTCGAGGGCGGTGACCTCACGGCCGCGCGAGCGGTAGACCTTGGTCAGGCCCGATGTGGTGATCACTGGGTTTCCGTCACTGTCGAGTGCGCGGGCGTGGGTGTGCCCGGGCACGGATGCGAATCGGTCAGGGACGCGACACGGTTCTCGCGGTGGCGATGGAACCGGGGGAGAACATGTGCGCTGGGCGCGGCTCGGGTCGCGTACGGCTCACGGCGTACGGACGTGCCACGACGGCTCGCTTCGGGGCGCGAGCGCGGGGGTGGTGCGGGGGCCCTCTAGAAGGCGCACATTCGACACAGACAACGAGCACCGGGCGTCATGGTCGCCTCGGTCGCAAGGGTGCGGCTGCTCGTCGTGGTCATGCGATCAGTAAAGCAGACGTACGGTCCTGACAAAGCCGCGCTGTCCGCATGCTGGACAGCCGTGGACGGCCTCAGAGGCGCTCGGAGATCTCCACGCCCTCGTAAGTGACCAGTGCGGACAAGGCGGACAGGTTCCGCACCACCAGATCGGCGTCGAGCTCGTGGGCCGGGTGGGTTGTGGCCAACGCCACGGTCCGCATGCCGGCCGCGCGACCGGCCGCCAGACCCGCCGGGGCGTCCTCGAAGACCACGCAGCGGGCGGGATCGACGCCGAGTTCACGGGCGGCGAGCAGGTAGGGCTCGGGGTCGGGCTTGCCCCGGGTGACGTCGTCGGCGGTGACCAGGGTCTTGGGCCGGATGCCGACGGCCGCGAGGCGGGCCTCGCCCAGGCGCCGGGTGGCGGAGGTGACGACGGCCCAGCGGTCGGCGGGGAGGGCGTCGAGGAACGCCCTGGTGCCGGGGAGCAGTTCGACTCCCCCGTGGGGCACGTCGTCCACCTCGAGCTGTTCGACGCGGGCGACGGCCTCCGGCACGAGCCGGGCGGGCAGCAGGTCGGCGACTATCTCCACGGCCGGGCGTCCGTGCAGTTCGACGCGCGCGAACTCCTCGGCGGTGATCCCGTACTCCCGGGCCCAGAGGGTCCAGCAGCGCTCCACGGAGGCGAGGGTGGAGACGAGGGTGCCGTCGTTGTCGAAGAGGAGGGCCTGCGCGTGGATCGTCATGGTCCAGACCCTACGCGGCACGGCGGGCCCGCCCGCAGGAGGCCGTTTCGGCCGTAATAAGGTCACAGCATGCTTGATGTCCTGACGCTGGTGACCGGTGTCGCCGCGCTGCTGCTCGCCGCGTGGTGCGGCTGGGCGGCCTACCGTGACCAGCCGACGAAGGACTGGCACTTCATCGGGATGGCCGTGGTGTCGGTGCTGGCGCTGGCGCAGCTGGTGGTCGGGATCGTGCTGCTGGCGCGGGGTGAGAAGCCGGAGCAGGGCACGACGATCTTCGTGGCGTATCTGCTGGGGGCGTTCGCGTCCGTGCCGGCGGCGGGGTTCATGTCGCTGGCCGAGCGGACCCGGTGGGGTTCGGTGACGGTGGCCGCGGGCGGCGTGGTGCTCGCCGTCCTCGAGGTGCGGCTCTTCGACATCTGGGGAGGCTGAGATGGCGGCCGTCGAGGAGAAGCCGGCACGGCTCATCGCAGGGCCGGGGCTGGTGCTCGTGTGGTTCTACGGCGTGATGGTCGTCGGGGCGGTGTCGCGGTCGGTGTACCAGATCGCCACCGAGTTCGACCGGGCGCCACTGGCGTACTCGCTGTCGGCGTTGGCCGGTGTGGTGTACGGCTTCATCACGTACTCGCTGGTGCGGGGCGGGGAGACCGCGCGGAGGGCGGCCCAGGTGTGCTGCGCCGCCGAGCTCGCGGGTGTGCTGGTCGTCGGTACGTGGACGCTGGTGGAGCCGTCCGCCTTCCCCGACTCCACCGTGTGGTCGGACTACGGGATGGGGTACGTGTTCATTCCCGTACTGCTGCCACTGACCGCGCTGTACTGGCTGCGCAGGTCCCGTACGGTCAGGCAGTAGCCGCGTACTCCCCCGCCGCCTTCTCCAGGATGATCATCGGCACGCCGTCCGTGCCCTCGGCGGTGCCCACCGTCTCGTATCCGACGCGGCGGTAGAGGCGGAGGTTGCCCTCGCTGCGCCGGCCGGTGAAGAGGCGGAACTTCGTGGCGCCGCGCTCCTCGGCGAGGGCGGACTCGGCCGCCCGGAGCAGACGGGCGCCGATGCCGTGGCCCTGGAGGCGGGGGTGGACGCAGAGCTTGCCGATCGCGGCGGCGCCGTCCTCGGTGATGGTGCCGCGGACCGAGCCGACGACCTCCTCACCCAGCCGGGCCACGAAGACGCAGTCGGAGACCAGTTCCTGCCGGACCGAGTCGAGGGTCTGGACGAGGGGCGCGATGCGGTAGTTGCCGTACAGCGCGGCTTCGCTCTGGAAGCACAGGTACTGCAGCCTGAAGATCTGCTCGGCATCCTGCTCGGTCGCCACCGAGATGGTCACGCTCATGCCCATGTGCGCACGCCTCCCGCTCACCTGATCGCCTGTGGTTCTTCACACCTATCCCCGCACTTCGCGCGTCGCAACCTCCGGCGCGAGCAGACGCCGTAGACATCCCAGACATCTGGAGCGTTCCGGTCCGAGACTGCCCTGTGAGATACCCAACTCCCCGGCGATCTCCCGGTATGTGAGGTCCTCGGGGGACAGCAGGGCCCGGAGGAGACGAGGGCAGCGGCCGGGGAGGCGGTGCACGGCGTCGTGCAGGGCGCGGCGGCGGGCGGCGGCGAGGACGCGGTGCTCGGGGCCGTCGCGGTCGTCGGCGGGATCGGTCTCGTACGGCCGCTCCCGGCGGGCCGTGCGGCGGGTGCGGCGGGACTCGGCGCGCACGGCGCGGCGCAGCCAGCCCTGCGGGTCGGGCGGCGGGCCCTCGGCGGCGAGGTGTTCCAGCAGGCGCAGCGAGACCGCCTGTTCGAGGTCGGCGGGCTCCGTTCCGGTGGCGTGGGCCTCGGCGGAGGCCTCCGCGGCGAGCAGGGGGCGCAGGTCGGCCAGCAGGTCGTGCTTCACGTGGGGCACGACGCGCCGCCCGGGCGGTGGGTTGCCCGGGCGGCCGGTTGTCACCCCAACGGGTCGGTCAGCCGTTGACGTGCTCCTCGCGGGCCAGCAGGCCCGTGTCGGGCTGGTCGGTGAAGACGCCGTCGATGCCGGTCGCGAAGTACGTCCGGTAGGCGCCGAAGACGTCTCCGTAGGCGTCCGCGTCGGTGCCCTTGCGGAAGTTCGCGGGCAGGAAGGGGTTCTCGTTGCGCAGGGTCCAGGGGTGCAGGACCAGGCCGACCGCGTGGGCGTCCTTCACCAGCGTGGTCGGCGTGGTGAGGTTGCCGTTCGCGTCCCTCGGGATGATCAGGTCGAGGGTGGGGCCGATGCCCTGGGCGTAGCCGGCGATCTCGCGGAGCCCCTTGCGGGTGACGAGGTCGGCGACGGTGCGCGGGTCGCCGGTCTCCACGAAGTCCCAGGGCCGGGTGGTGGCGCCGGAGAGCAGGACGACGAGGGGGGTGTCGACCAGCTTGTTCAGGCGCTGGATGCTGGTCGGCTCGAAGGACTGCAGGATGACCGGCGCGTTCTTGCCGTCCTTGCCGTGCCGGCGCAGCAGCTTGGCGACCCGCTCCTCCAGGCCCAGGCCCAGCTTGCGGAAGTAGGTGGGGTGCTTGAGCTCGGGGTAGATCCAGACCTGCTTGCGGCGCGCCCGGGTCTGCTCGTCCTGCCACGTCAGGACCTCTTCGAAGGTGGGGATCTCCCAGCGGCCGTCGTAGAGGGTGTTGTGCGGGCGGTTGGCCGGGATGCGCTCGGTCGCGCGCAGGGTCTTCAGCTCGGCGAGGGTGAAGTCCTCGGTGAACCAGCCGGTGGTGGGGACGCCGTCGAGGAGCTTGGTGGTCCTGCGGTCGGCGAACTCGGGGTGGCTCGCCACGTCCGTGGTGCCGCCGATCTCCGGCTCGTGGCGGCAGACGAGGTGGCCGTCCCTGGTGGGGACGAGGTCGCCGGCCTCGACGATGTCGGCGCCCAGGTCGAGGGCGAGCTCGTAGGCGCCGAAGGTGTGCTCGGGCCGGTAGCCGCTGGCGCCCCGGTGGCCGATGATCGTCGGCACGGGCAGGCTCGCGAGGCCCTTGCCGCCCTGTCCGGCGCCGTGCCGCGCGTCGGCGGCTCTCGCGGTGCCCGTCAGGCCGAGGGCCGTTCCGGTGGCGCCGAGTGCGGCGGCAGCTCCGAGGAACGCCCGCCGTCCGCTTCCGCCCGCCCGGTTGTTCGACTCCTGCGCGTCCTGCGCCCGCTGCGACTCCTGCGACTCGCGCGTTCCCATGTGCGGCCTCCCTGCCGTCGGCTCGTCCGTGCGCGCCGATCGTAGGGGCGTGCACATGACCGGAGGGAGGCTTCGGCTCGAACACGGGGATGACAGCGAATGGCGTATGCCCTGCGCAGATGTGACGTCCCGTCGGATTCGGCGCGGCGGGGTGGGGTAGCCGGTCGGGTGCCGGCGGTGCGAGCGGGTCCCGGCGTGCGGGACGGGCTCCCCACCTCGTTCCGTTCGTGTGACGGACCCGCGTCGAGGCACCCGTTCAGGTAAACGTACGTCAACAGTGCGTAAGGCCTCGGTGAACCCGATGTGCGGTGGCCGGGGCCCCGCGAGTATCGTCCTCACCTGCACAGACTCATACCGCTATCCCTTGACATCGGAGGGCTCGTTGTCCCGCTTCGCGCTCATCAAGGCAGTGCTCGGACCGGTCATGCGCCTGATGTTCCGCCCCCGGGTCGAAGGCGTGGAGCACATCCCGGGCGAGGGCCCGGTCATCCTGGCCGGCAACCACCTCACCTTCATCGACTCGATGATCCTTCCGCTCGTGTGCGACCGGCAGGTCTTCTTCATCGGCAAGGACGAGTACGTCACCGGCAAGGGGATCAAGGGCCGGCTGATGGCCTGGTTCTTCACCGGCGTCGGCATGATCCCGGTCGACCGCGACGGCGGCAAGGGCGGGGTCGCCGCCCTGATGACCGGGCGGCGGATCCTGGAGGAGGGCCGGGTCTTCGGGATCTACCCCGAGGGGACCCGGTCGCCCGACGGCCGGCTGTACCGGGGGCGCACGGGTATCGCCCGGCTCACCCTGATGACCGGCGCGCCGGTCGTGCCGTTCGCGATGATCGGCACGGACAAGATCCAGCCGGGCGGGTCGGGGATGCCCCGGCCGAGCCGGGTCACCGTGCGGTTCGGGGAGGCCATGGAGTTCTCCCGGTACGACGGGATGGACCGGGACCGCTATGTGCTGCGGGCGGTGACCGACTCCGTGATGGCCGAGGTGATGCGGCTGTCCGGGCAGGAGTACGTGGACATGTACGCCACCAAGGCCAAGGCGGCCTAGCGCCTCGGGCGGTTCGGCCGTGCCCGCGGTGCGGCTCCGTCGTGGTGTCTCGCGCGGTTCCCCCGTGTCCCTCGGGCCGCTGCGCTCATCCGGCGTTCTCCAGGTGCTGGTTCCTCAGCAGGAACCATGCCGCCACCGCGGTCGCCAGCAGGACCACCGCGCCCGCGCCGGCCGCCATGCCCAGGCCGTCCACGAAGGCCGCGCGGGCCGAGACCAGCAGCTCCTGGGCCGTCTGCGACGGCAGATGGCCCGCCGCCTCCACGGCTCCGCCCAGTGACTCGCGGGCGCCCTCCGGGGTGCCGGCCGGGCCGGTGAAGTCGCGGTACACGCCCGTCACGATCGAACCCAGTACGGCGATGCCGAGGGCCGCGCCCAGCTCGTACGCCGTCTCCGAGACCGCGGAGGCCGCGCCCGCCTGTTCCTTGGGGACCGAGGACAGGATCACGTCGGCGGTCACCGTGAAGGAGAAGCCGGCGCCCACGCCGACGACCAGCAGGGCGGCCCCCAGCAGCGGATAGCCGGTGGACTCGTCGATCACGGTCAGGGCGGCCAGGGCCAGGCCGATCGCCGCCAGGCCGCCCGAGACGACGGCGCGGACCGAGAGGCGTCGGGCGGCGCGGCCCGCGATCAGTCCGGCCGCCACCGCGCCGACCGCGGCGGGCAGCTCGGCCAGGCCCGCCTCGAAGGGGCGCCTGCCCTGGACGAGTTGCAGGTACTGCGAGAGGAAGAAGATCAGGCCGGACAGGCCGAGGACGGTCAGCAGGTCGGCCAGGACGGCGCCGCTGAAGCCGCGGTTGCGGAACAGCCGCATGTCCAGCAGCGGGGCCGGGAGCGTCAGCTGGCGGCGTACGAATCCGTACAGCGCGGCCGCGCCCAGCAGGCCCGCGGCGAGGGGGGCCGGGGTGAGGCCGTGGGTCGCGGCCTCCTTGACGGCGTAGACGACACCGATCATGCCGACGAGCGACAGCACGACGCTGGTCAGGTCCCAGGGGCCGGGGTTCGGATCGCGGGACTCGGGGAGGGTCCTGATGCCGACGAGGACGAGGACCACCATCACGGGCAGGTTGATGAGGAAGACCGAGCCCCACCAGAAGTGTTCGAGCAGGAAACCGCCGACGATCGGGCCGACGGCCGTGCCGGCGGAGGCGGTGGCGCCCCAGATGCCGATGGCGAGGCTGCGCTCGCGCGGGTCGTGGAAGAGGTTGCGGATCAGGGCCAGCGTGGCCGGCATCAGTGTGGCGCCGGCGACGCCGAGCAGCGCCCGGGCCGCGATCAGCATCTCCGGTGTCGTCGCGTAGGCGTTCAGCACGGACACGGCGCCGAAGGCGGTGGCGCCGCCGAGCAGGATCCGCTTGCGGCCGATGCGGTCGCCCAGGCTGCCCATCGACACCAGCAGTCCGGCGATGACGAAGGAGTAGACGTCGCCGATCCACAACAGCTGGGTGCCGGAGGGCTGCAGGTCCTCGCTGATGTACGGGGTGGCGAGACCGAGGACGGTCGCGTCGACGGCAACGAGCAGCACGGCGAGTACGAGGACGGACAGCGCGAGCCAGCGGCCCGGGCGCCTCACCGCCTCGGGCGCGGTCGCCGGCTGCAGGGTGCTGGTCATGGTTCCTCTCTCCGTAGTGCGCCGCCGAGCAGCAGCTCGACGATCAGGTGGGTGAAGTCCTTGCGGGCGACCCGGCCGTCCTGCATCGCCCAGGCGCACGACGCGATCAGTCCGTAGAGCGCCTCGGTGAGCCAGGCCGGGCTCAGGTCGATGCGGAACTCGCCGGCCTGCTGACCGCGCACGAACACCGCGCCGATGCGGGTGTCGAGACGCAGCCAGCCCTCGTCCGGGCCGCCCTCCCAGAGCTGGTTCTCGCCGTAGAGGAAGGCGAGCAGCCCGGCGGCGGGCTGGATCTCGCGCACGAGTCTGCGTACGGCCTCGGTCGGGGAGCCCTCCTCCAGCCGGGCCGCGTCCAGGGCGGCCTCGCACTCCTGGATGCCGAGCGCCTCCAGCGCGCGCACGAGCGCGTCGCGGCCGGCGAAGTGCCGGTGCAGCGTGGCCCGGCTGATCCCGGCGGCCTTGGCGACCTCGTCCATGGTCGCGGTGGATTTGCGGGTCAGCAGCGCCGCGGCGCTGCGCAGCACATGGTCACGATCGACAGCCATGAGACAACCATAACGCATATGAGACATTGATGTCTCAACCAGGCATGTATGACTTACTGCGGTCGCGTGTGACTCATCTGTTCGGCGTGGGCGGGTGATCAGTGCCAGGGCAGGCTTGCGCGCCGCTCCCAGTAGACCCGCGGGTCCTCCACCAGTGCGGCGAGGCGGTCCACCTGGTCCTCGTCGAGGTCGACGGCGGCCGCGTGCAGATTGGAGGCGAGCTGGGAGGTGGTCGCGGCGCCGGAGAGGACGACCCCGGCCCACGGCTGCCGGAGGACCAGGGCGAGCGCGACGGCGTCACAGCCGAGGCCGATCTCCTCGGCCACCGCCTTCAGGGCCCGCGGTGCGTGCGGCTCGGCGAGGCGTCCGTTGGCCATGCCCTCCTTGACGATCACCGTGAGCCCCGCCTCGTGCGCCTCGGCGAGGGCGGGGGCGGCCGAGGTCTCCAGGGCGTTGTACGTCGACTGGACCGTGCGGAAGAGGGGGGTGCCGTCGATTGTGATCGCGAGGGCGGCGCGGATGGCGTCGGCCTGGGCGGGACCGCTGGTGGAGAAGCCGAGGGTGAGGCCCTGGTCCGCCGCTTCCGCCAGCTTCGCGTGGAGTTCCTTGTCGGTGAGTGCGGGGCTGTCCGGGGTCACCGAGTGGATCTGGTACAGGTCGAGCCGGTCGCCGAGCAGCTCGGCCGTCTCGGCGCGCTGACGCTCGTACGTCCGCACGCTGTGGTCCTTGACCTCGTGTTCGTCCGCGTCGGTGGTCCAGTCGGCGGTGTAGGTGTAGCCCCATTTGCTGCCTACGACGATGTCGTCGACGTCGGGGCGGGCCCGGAGCCAGTCGGCGAGGAACTCCTCGGAGCGGCCGTAGGAGCGGGCGACGTCGACGTAGCGCACGCCCTGGGCGTAGGCGGCGTCGAGGAGTTCGTGGGTGCGGGCGCGCAGGGTCTCGACGCCGCGGTCCTCGCCGAGGTCGTGGTCCCGGCCTAGGTTGATGTAGCCGGGGCGGCCGACGGCGGCGAGCCCCAGCCCGACGTGGCAGGTCGGGGTCGTCGCTGAGGCGAGGCGGGCGAAGGGCATCGCGGGCTCCGTTCGGTCGGCTCCGGTACGGCGTGCGACCAACGTAACCCGCGATCACGCTCCGCCGGGTGAGCGGGGCGCCCGGGAACCGGGGCGCGCACCGCGCCGGCGGGTGCGGGTGCTCCGTGGCCGCTCGCGCGGTTCCAAGGCGCCCCTTCCAGGAGCGCTGCCCTCAGCCCTGCTTCTTGGCCGTCGCCCACTCGTGCTGCGCCGCCACGTTCGCCTTCACCTCGGCCAGCTGGACCGCCACCGCGCTCGGTGCCGTACCGCCCCGGCCGTCGCGCGAGGCCAGGGCGCCCGGCACGTTGAGGACGGAGCGCACCTCGGGGGTGAGGTGGGCGGAGATCTTGGCGAACTGCTCGTCCGTCAGATCGTCGAGCTCCTTGCCCTCCGCCTCGGCGACCTTCACGCACTCGCCGGCGACCTCGTGCGCCACCCGGAACGGGACGCCCTGCTTGACCAGCCACTCGGCGATGTCGGTGGCGAGCGAGAAGCCGGCCGGGGCCAGTTCCTCCATGCGCTCGCGGTTGACGGTGAGGGTGGCGATCATGCCGGTGAAGGCGGGCAGCAGGACCTCGAGCTGGTCGCAGGAGTCGAAGACCGGCTCCTTGTCCTCCTGGAGGTCACGGTTGTAGGCGAGGGGCAGCGCCTTGAGGGTGGCCATGAGCCCGGTCAGGTTGCCGATGAGGCGGCCGCTCTTGCCGCGGGCCAGCTCGGCGATGTCCGGGTTCTTCTTCTGCGGCATGATCGACGAGCCGGTGGAGAACGCGTCGTGCAGGGTCACGAAGGAGAACTCCTTCGTGTTCCAGATGATGATCTCCTCGGCGATCCGGGAGAGGTTGACCCCGATCATCGCGGTGATGAAGGCGAACTCGGCGACGAAGTCGCGGGACGCGGTGCCGTCGATGGAGTTGCCCACGCTGCCGTGCTCGAAGCCGAGGTCCTCGGCGACCGCCTCGGGGTCCAGGCCGAGGCTGCTGCCCGCGAGCGCGCCGGACCCGTACGGCGAGACGGCCGTGCGCTCGTCCCACTGGCGCAGCCGCTCGGCGTCCCGGGACAGGGACTGCGCGTGGGCGAGGACGTGGTGGGCGAAGAGGACCGGCTGGGCGTGCTGGAGGTGGGTGCGGCCGGGCATCGCCACGTCCGGGTGGGCCTCCGCCAGGCCGATCAGCGCGTCCTGGAGCTCGGCGATCAGACCGCCGATGATCCGGGCGTGGTCCCGCAGGTACATGCGGAAGAGGGTGGCGACCTGGTCGTTGCGGGACCGGCCGGCGCGCAGCTTGCCGCCGAGGTCGGGGCCGAGGCGCTCCAGGAGGCCGCGCTCCAGGGCGGTGTGGACGTCCTCGTCGGCGACGGTACCCACGAACGAGCCGTCCGCCACGTCCGCCTCGAGCCGGTCGAGGCCCGCGAGCATACGGGTCAGCTCGTCCTGCGTGAGCAGGCCCGCCTTGTGCAGCACGCGCGCGTGGGCGCGCGAACCGGCGATGTCGTAGGGCGCGAGCCGCCAGTCGAAGTGGACGGACGCGGACAGCTTCGCCAGGGCCTCGGCGGGACCGTCGGCGAAACGGCCGCCCCAGAGCCGTACGTCACCGCTGTTGCTGCTCACTGCGTTGCTCCTAGAGAGATACGGATGTGCCGCCGCCTCCCCACGACGTGACTGAGGAGGCGGCTGTCAGGCTAGTGCGTGGGAGTTCCCGGCGGCGCCTGCGCGAGGTCCCGCCGGGCCGCGATCTTCGACGACAGGCTGTGGATGTCGATGAAGCCCTTGGCCGCCGCATGGTCGAAGGTGTCGCCGGTGTCGTAGGTGGCGAGGTCGAAGTCGTACAGCGACGTCTGGGAGCGCCGGCCGGTGACGACCGCGCGGCCGCCGTGCAGGGTCATCCGGATGTCGCCGCAGACGTGCCGGCCGGCCTCGTCGATGAAGCCGTCGAGGGCGCGCTTGAGCGGGGAGAACCACTGGCCGTCGTAGACCAGTTCGCCCCAGCGTTGCTCGACCTGCCGCTTGTAGCGGGCCAGTTCGCGCTCGACGGTGACGTTCTCCAGCTCCTGGTGGGCGGTGATCAGGGCGATCGCGCCCGGAGCCTCGTACACCTCGCGGGACTTGATGCCGACGAGACGGTCCTCGACCATGTCGATCCGGCCGATGCCCTGGGCGCCCGCGCGCTCGTTCAGCTGCTGGATGGCCTGCAGGACGGTGACGGGCCTGCCGTCGACGGCGACCGGGACGCCCGCCTCGAAGGTGATGATCACCTCGTCGGCCTCGCGCGGGGTGGCCGGGTTCGAGGTGTACTCGTAGATGTCCTCGACCGGCGCGTTCCAGATGTCCTCGAGGAAGCCGGTCTCGACGGCACGTCCGAAGACGTTCTGGTCGACGGAGTACGGGGACTTCTTGGTGGTCGCGATCGGGAGGTTCTTCTCCTCGCAGAACGCGATGGCCCTGTCGCGGGTCATCGCGTAGTCGCGGACCGGGGCGATGCACGTCAGATCGGGGGCGAGGGCGACGATGCCGGCCTCGAAGCGGACCTGGTCGTTGCCCTTGCCGGTGCAGCCGTGGGCGACGGTGGTGGCGCCGTGCTTCTTCGCGGCGGCGACGAGGTGCTTGACGATCGCCGGCCGGGAGAGCGCGGAGATCAGCGGATAGCGGTCCATGTAGAGGGCGTTGGCCTTGATCGCCGGCAGGCAGTACTCCTCGGCGAACTCGTCCTTGGCGTCGGCGACCTCCGCCTCCACGGCGCCGCACGCGAGGGCGCGCTTGCGGATGACGTCCAGGTCCTCGCCACCCTGACCGACGTCGACCGCGACGGCGATGACCTCGGCGCCCGTCTCCTCGGCGATCCAGCCGATGGCGACGGAGGTGTCCAGACCGCCTGAGTAGGCGAGTACGACACGCTCGGCCACGGGTCTCTCCTCACAGTGCGTTCGCTGCCATGCATGATTATGCATCGCTCTGCATGATTCGTCAATCGAAGCCCCCGCACCCTCGGGGCCGCCCCGGTTCCGGAGAACTTTCTGAAAAGACTTTGAACAACGGCAACCGCTTTCCCGTACTCACGACCGAACGCCGGCGCCGCGTCAGTCCCACCCACTCCTGACCCAAGTGAGGCATCCGCATGTCCAGGGCTCTTCCGAAGTACAACAAGCGTCGTGTGGCGGTCATCGGCGGCGCCGCCGCTCTGGCGCTGACCGGCGCGGTGGTCGTGAACTCCGCCCTCGCCGGGGAGACGTCCAAGAGCAGCGGCACGAACGCCAGGACCCTCGCGTCCCCCGGCACGATCAGCTGCCCGGACGTGGCCTCGCGGCTGCCCGCCGTCCCCGCCTCCGCCAAGGCCGAGGTCGACCGCAACCTCGCCCTGCTCAACACCCAGATCGCCGAGGCCAACAAGCGCCTCGTCGACACCGTCGGCCAGGGCGGCCCCAACTTCGTCCAGAACGCCATCCTCGGCCCCCTCAAGGACAAGCGCGTCGCGACCGTCAACCGCATCGCCACCGCCATCGGCCGCACCGCCGCCAAGCCCCAGGGCCTGGACGCGCTGGCGCCGTGCGCCCTCAACGCGGGGGGCGCCGACGCCGGCGGCGCGGCGGCCCCGAGCGCGACGGCGACCCAGGGGGCCGGGAACAACGGGAACGGGAACGCCGGGAACAACGGGAACGCGGGCGGCAACGGGAACACGGGCAACGCCGGTGTCGGCACGATCAGCTGCCCGGACGTGGCCTCGCGGCTGCCCGCCGTCCCCGCCTCCGCCAAGGCCGAGGTCGACCGCAACCTCGCCCTGCTCAACACCCAGATCGCCGAGGCCAACAAGCGCCTCGTCGACACCGTCGGCCAGGGCGGCCCCAACTTCGTCCAGAACGCCATCCTCGGCCCCCTCAAGGACAAGCGCGTCGCGACCGTCAACCGCATCGCCACCGCCATCGGCCGCACCGCCGCCAAGCCCCAGGGCCTGGACGCGCTGGCCGCCTGCACGTTGAACAAGTGACGTGACCGGCCCGGTGGCCGCCCCGGTCCGAGCACCGGCCGGGGTGGCCACTCCGGTTGCGGCGCCGGCGGGGCGGCCGCTGCGGTATCCGCACCCGGGGTGGCCGCCGCGGTCCCAGCGCCGGCCGGGGCGGCCGCCGCGATGCCGGCCTTGCGGCATTCCCCCAATTCCTTAGACGCGCGAAAGACTCTCCCGGATAATCCTTAGGCATGGGAAAGACTTACGAGCGCATCGACGGCAGGCTCCGCACGTTCATCGAGGAGCAGCCCCTCTTCTTCACCGCGACCGCGCCCCTGGCGGCCGACGGCACGGTCAACCTCTCCCCCAAGGGCCTGAAGGGTTCGTTCGCCGTCGTCGACGAACACACCGTGGCCTACCTCGACTTCGCCGGCTCCAACGCGGAGACCATCGCGCATCTGCGTGAGAACGGCCGGATCACCCTGATGTGGTGCGCGTTCCAGGGGCCGCCCAACATCGTGCGGGTGCACGGCCGCGGGGAGCCGGTGTTCCGCGACGATCCGCGCTTCACGGAACTCCTCGCCCACTTCCCGGACATCGACCCGAGCCCGCACGGACTGCGCGCGATCATCCTCGTGCGTGCCGACCTCGTACGGGACACCTGCGGTTACGCGGTGCCGTTCATGACGTACGACGACGATCGCGACCTGCACGGGAAGCGGTTCGCACGGGAGGACGACGAGTCGCTCAGCGCGTACTTCGCGAAGAAGGAACACGTCGCGACGAGCATCGACGGACTGCCGGGCCTCCCGCTGCCCCTGCCCTCCTCCGCACCCTCACCTTCGCGCCCGATTTGACACCAACATGCCATGTGAGCCATGTGCACACACAGGTGATTCTTGGGCCATTTGACGGAATTCTCCCTTCCGTCGCTCGTGTCTCCTACCGTGGGCTCACACGTGCGCGCTCTCGCGCATCGGGACCACATGGGGGATTCATGTTCCGACCCGCACGCGAACCACAGAGCAAACGCCATGTCCGCTCCTCGTTCCACGTCGTCGGCGAGGGCATCCTCGCCGACTCCCCGGAGGGAGGCCCCGCGGAACCCCTGGCGCCTTCCACGGTGGCGGCCCTGCGCCGCTTCCAGTTCTCCCGGCTGGGGCCGAAGGCCAGGACGTCCCAGCTGCTCGACCGGGCCGCCCGTACGGAACTGGCCGAGGCGATGACCGACCCCGACCGGGACCAGCCCGACCAGGCCGGCGTACCGGCCGGGTTCACCTACCTCGGCCAGTTCGTGGACCACGACCTGACGCTGGACGCCACGGCGGTGCGCCTGGAGGACGAGATCACGGTGCGGGAGCTCCTCCAGGGCCGCTCTCCCGCGCTGGACCTCGACTCCCTCTACGGGCTCGGGCCCGGCCACCGCTTCGACCGCCGGTTCTACGAGGACGACGGACTCCGGCTGAAGTCCGGGACGACGCAGGGCGTGCCGGGGGACGCCTCCGTCGTCGGCCGGCCGCTGTCCGGCTTCGACCTGCCCCGCGTGGGCGCGGGCTCGCTGAAGTCCGAGCGGCGCCGGCCGCTGATCCCGGACCCGCGCAACGACGAGAACCTCGTCGTCGCCCAGATCCACGCCGCCTTCATCCGGTTCCACAACCGTGTGGTGGCCGACCTGGTCGACCAGGGCGTGTCGAGCGCGGTGCTGTTCGAGTCGGCGCGCGAGACGGTCGTCAAGCACTACCAGTGGATGCTGCGCCACGACTTCCTGCCCAGGATCGTCGACCCCGCCGTCGTCTCGGACGTCTTCGGCAACGGGCGCAGGGTGTTCGAGCCGGCCCCGGGCGAGCAGGACCGGCCGACGATGCCCATCGAGTTCTCGGTCGCCGCCTACCGGTTCGGCCACAGCATGGTCCGGGGCCGCTACAACTGGAACCGGATCTTCGACCAGGGCCGGGGCACGCTCGAGCTGCTGTTCCAGTTCAGCGGGACCAGTGGCATCCTCTCCCCGCCACCCGCCGATCCGACGGACCCCGAGGCGGGCGAGTTCGAACGCCTTCCCACCAACTGGATCGCGGATTTCCGGCGGTTGTTCGCCTTCGGGGAGGCGGTGCCGGACCGGACCGAACTCCAGGTACCCGCCGAGCAGTTCAACGTCGCCAAGCGCATCGACACCCTGCTGGTGAACCCCCTCGCCCAGCTCCCGCTCGGCTCCTTCGGCGGCCGGGGACAGCCGGCTCCCCCGGCCATCGAGCTGAACCTCGCCTTCCGCAACCTCACCCGGGCGTCGATGCTGCGCCTGGCGACAGGACAGCAGATGGTGGAGCACCTCGCCGACCGGAAGGTCGACGTGGAGCCGCTGACCGCGGCCGACCTCGCGGACGGTGGCGGCGCCCGGTTCTCCGACGCGCTCTCCGAGAAGCTCGCCAGGAACTGCCCGTTGTGGTTCTACGTCCTGCGCGAGGCCGAGGTGAAGGGCGCCGGCAGGCTGACCGGTGTCGGCGGGCGCATCGTCGCCGAGGTCTTCCACCGGGCCATCGAGGGCAGCCGGTACTCCATCGTGCGCGACCCGTTCTGGCGTCCCTTCCTCAGCCCCGTCCCGGAGCGCAACGCCGAGGACGTCTTCGGGATGACCGACCTGCTGCTGTACGCCTTCCAGGGGCGGGCGGATCTGCTCAACCCGCTGGGCTGAGCGACGACGGACAGCGGTGACCGCGGGTGGGCCGCGGGTGGGCCGGAGGTCGCGTCCCCCGGCCGCTCGTAAGCCTGTGAGGGGTGCGCCTCGCGTACGCCTGTGAGGGACGCGCCTCGCGCGAGGGGACGCAGCCGGTCCCGGTCTCCTCGCGCACGCCCGCCCCGGTCCCGTCGCGCACGCCGGCACGGGACTCGGCGGGACACTGAACACTCGGCGGAGTCGGCACGTATCTGTGGGCCAAGGGTCCGTACCCACGGAGGAACCGTGACCACGACGATCGCCGGCGGCCGTGCCGCCCGCCGCCAGACGATGCGCCGCATCCGTCCACGCCGCTCCCCGGCCGTCCCGCTGTTGATCGCCGTCTGGGCGGGCGCGGCGGGCGTGCTGTGGCTGTGGTGGAACAACACGCCGTCCATCGCGGACACCAACGGCATGATCCTGAACGCGGGGCGGATCACCGGCCTGCTCGCCGGGTACCTGATGGCGCTGGTCGTGCTGCAGATGGCCCGGGTGCCGGCGCTGGAGCGGCGGGTGGGCTCGGACCGGGTGGCGCGCTGGCACGCGATGACCGGCCGGTACACCCTCAGCCTCACCTTCGCGCACGTCTTCCTCATCATGTGGGGGTACGCGCTCCAGGCCGGCAAGTCGCTCGGTGACATCGTCCAGCAGACGGTCGACTCCGTGAACCAGCTGCCCGACATGGGCAAGGCCGCCATCGGCACCGGTCTGCTGCTGGTCATCGGGCTGGTCTCGATCGGCCCGGTCCGCCGCCGGATGCCGTACGACACCTGGTACCACGTCCACCTGATGACGTACGCCGCGGTGTTCCTGACGTTCTGGCACCAGATCACCACCGGCAACGACTTCGCCGTCGAGCCGGCCGCGAAGACCGCCTGGTACGCGCTGTACGGGTCGGTCACCGCGCTCGTCGTCTGGTACCGCATCCTCACGCCGATCCGGCTGAACCTGCGGCACCGCATGTACGTCGAGGCGGTCATCGAGGAGACGCCCGGCATCGTGTCGGTGCTCATCGGCGGGCGCAAGCTGCACCGGATCGGCGCGGAGGCCGGGCAGTTCTTCCGGTGGCGGTTCATGGCGCCGGGCATGCGGTTCAGCTCCCACCCGTACTCGCTGTCGGCGGCGCCCCGGCCGGAGCTGCTGCGGATCACGGTCAAGGCGATCGGTGACCACAGCGCGGCGCTGCGCGAGCTGCGGCCGGGCACCAAGGTGTGGGCCGAGGGCCCCTACGGCGCGATGACGGCGTCCCGGCGCAGCCGCGGCAAGGTGCTGCTGGTGGCCGGCGGGGTCGGGATCACGCCGATGCGGGCGCTGTTCGAGACGCTGCCGGGCGGGGCCGGCGACATCACCCTCCTCTACCGGGCCAACAGCACCCAGGACCTGGCCCTGTGGGACGAGCTGGCGAAGATCGCCGACGAGCGCGGGGCGCGGCTGATGTACGCGGTCAACAGCCCCGACGGGGAGCGCCCCGACATCTCGGCGGAGTCCCTGCGCCGCAAGCTGCCGGACATCGAGGAGCACGACGTCTTCATGTGCGGGCCGAACGGTTTCGCCCAGTCGGTGTACGAGGCACTGCGCGGCGCCGGGGTCCCCGCCCGCCGCATCCATCACGAGTCGTTCGAGATGTGAGCGACGGACCGTCCGGCGGGCCCACGGAAGCGGTCACGGAAACGGTCCACGGAGTCAAGCGGTGCACGCAATCAGGCGTTCCGCGGAAAACGGTCCACGGAATCACGGGAATCAGGAGCGATGAAGAAAAGCCACCCCATGCGGCGCATTGTGCTCGCCAGCGCTGCCACTGTGTCCGGGATCGTGCTGCTGCTGACGCTGAAGCCGTCGGACGACCCGGCCTCCTCGGCGGCCGCGGTGCCCCCGCAGTCCTCGGTCCAGGGCGGCGCCCAGGCGGCCGCGGGCAACGGCACGGTCACCGGTGACGTGGCCCAGACCCAGTACGGACCGGTGCAGGTCCGGCTGACCGTGGCCAACGGGAAGATCACCCAGGCCGAGGCCGTGCAGCAGCCCAAGGGCGGCCAGAGCGACCAGATCAACGCCGGCGCCGTGCCCAAGCTCAACCAGGCCGCGGTCGCCGCGCAGAGCGCCGAGATCGACTCCGTCTCCGGGGCCACCTACACCAGCGAGGGCTACAAGAAGTCGTTGCAGTCGGCGCTGGACAAGGCGAAGGCGAGCGCGGGGGCCTCCCAGGGGTCCGGTGCCGCCCAGGTCTCCGGCACCTTCACCGGTGACGCGGCGGACACCCAGTACGGGGCCGTGCAGGTCCGTATCACCGTCGCCAACAACAAGATCACCAAGGCTGAGACCGTCCAGGCGCCCAAGGGCGGCCAGAGCGACCGGATCACCGCCGACGCCGTACCCCAGCTCAACGAGGCCGTGGTCACCACGCAGAGCCCGAACATCGACACGGTCTCCGGGGCGACCTACACCAGCACCGGCTACAAGCAGTCCCTCCAGTCCGCGATCGACAAGGCGAACGCGAGCGCGGGAACACAGGGCTCGGGCTCTCAGGACTCCGGCGCGCAGGAGGCCGGGTCCCAGGGGTCGGGGTCGCAGGACTCCGGGAGCGCCCAGGCGTCCGGCACCTTCACCGGTGACGTGGCGGACACCCAGTACGGGGCCGTGCAGGTCCGTATCACCGTCACCGACGGGAAGATCACCCAGGCCGAGGCCGTGCAGCAGCCCAAGGGCGGCCAGAGCGACCAGATCAACGCCGGCGCCGTGCCCAAGCTCAACCAGGCGGCCGTCGCGGCCGGCAGCGCCGACATCGACTCCGTCTCCGGGGCCACCTACACCAGCGCGGGCTACAAGAAGTCCCTGCAGTCGGCGCTGGACCAGGCCGGTGGCTGACACGGTGGCCGAGTCGGCACAGACTCCCGCCGCGGTGCGTCACGCGGAGGAGGTCATGGGGACGGTCTTCTCCTTCGACGTCCGCGGCGGGGAACCCTCCGCGGTGCAGGCGGCACTCCGGGAGGCGGTCGCCTCGCTGCACCGCGTCGACGAGGTGTTCAGCACCTACCGCGAGGACAGCCAGATCTCCCGGCTGATGCGCGGGGAGACGAGCGTCGGGGAGTGCGACGCCGAGGTGGCCGAGGTGCTGGAGCTGGGCGCCGAGGCGGAGCGGGTGAGCGACGGCTGGTTCAGCATGCGCTACCAGGGCCGGCTCGACCCGACCGGGATCGTGAAGGGATGGGCCGCCGAGCGTGCGGCACGGATGATCGCCGCGGCGGGCGTGAGCGGGGTGAGCGTCAACGGCGGCGGGGACGTGCAGCTGCTGGGCGTGCCCGCGCCGGAGCGGCCGTGGCGGGTCGGGGTGTCGGATCCGCTGCGGCCGGGCGGGCTGGCGGCGGTGGTCTCCGCGGCCGGGGCGGAGGAGCTGGCCGTGGCCACGTCGGGGACGGCCGAGCGTGGGACGCACATCGTCGATCCGCGCACCGGCCGCTCCGCGGTGACCGACCTGGTCGCCGTGACCGTCGTCGCACCCCGGCTGACCTGGGCGGACTGCTGGGCGACGGCCGCGTTCGCGATGGGCTCGCGGGAGGCGCTGAGGTGGCTGGAGTCGCTGCCGGACGTGGAGGCGCTGCTGATCACGGCGGGCGACGAGGTGCGGTGTACGGGGGGCCTCGCCGCGCGTCTCGGCTAGAGGCCTGTCCGGCGGATCAGGCCGCAGCCGCGGGCGCCCCGCTCACCCGCGCCGACGGGGTGCCGCTGCGCCCGCCCGTGCCGCCCGGCACGGCTCCCCGCCACCGAGCGGACGTGAAGGGGCGCGGAGAGCCGCCCGACCAGCCCCGCACCCGCAGTCGGCGGCACGCACCCGCAGTCGGCGACCCCCGCGTCCACGCCTCTCAGTGGCCGTTCTGCGCCGGCCTCAGCAAGTGGTCGGCTCCGCGTGCGCCCCTCTCAGTGGCCGTTCTGCGCCAGCCTCAGCAAGTGGTCCGCCAGGGCCTGTCCGCCCGTCGGCTCCCTGCTGATCAGCAACAACGTGTCGTCGCCCGCGATCGTGCCGAGGATGTCGTGCAGCTCGGCCTGGTCGATGGCCGAGGCCAGGAACTGCGCGGCCCCCGGAGGAGTCCGCAGGACCACGAGGTTGGCCGAGGCCTCCGCCGAGATCAGCAGCTCCTGGGAGAGCCGCCGCATCCGCTCCTCCTTCGCCGACTCCCCCAGCGGGGCCCGAGGCGTACGGAAGCCGCCCTCGCTGGGCACCGCGTAGATCAGGTCGCCGTCGGTATTGCGGATCTTCACCGCGTTCAGCTCGTCGAGGTCCCGGGAGAGCGTCGCCTGCGTGACGCTCAGCCCGTCGTCGGCGAGCAGCTTCGCCAACTGGCTCTGCGAGCGCACGGGCTGCCGGTTGAGGATGTCCACGATCCGGCGGTGGCGGGCGGTGCGGGTCTGCGGCACGGCGGGCCCGTTGGCCCCCGGCTGCTCGTGGTCCTGCGCCTGGCTCATCGTCGTCTCATTCTCCGGATCGTCCGTCCCCGCTCACTGCGTCGAGGAGGCCGGGCAGTGCCCCGAGGAAGGCGTCCACCTCGTCGTCGCCGAGATTCAGCGGCGGCATCAGCCGGACGACGTCGGGGGCGGGCGCGTTCACGAGGAATCCGGCCTCCTGAGCCGCCTGCTGCACCTGGGGCGCGAGCGGCTCGGTGAGCACGATACCCAGGAGCAGGCCCGCGCCCCGGACATAATCGATCAACGGGTGGCCGAGGCCCTCGATTCCGTTCCGCAGCTTCTCGCCCTGCCGCTTGACGTTCTCCAGCAGACCCTCGTTCTCGATGGTGTCGAGGACGGCGAGCCCGGCGGCGCAGGCGATCGGGTTGCCGCCGAAGGTCGTCCCGTGCTGACCGGGCCGCAGCAGTTCCGCCGCCCGTCCGAAGGCGACCGTCGCGCCGAGCGGCAGCCCACCGCCGAGCCCCTTGGCCAGCGTCACGACGTCCGGCAGCACGCCCTCGTGGGCCTGGTACTCGAACCAGTGCCCGGTGCGGCCGATCCCGGTCTGCACCTCGTCCAGCACGAGCAGCGAGCCGGTGGCCGCGGTGATCGCCCGGGCCGCCTTGAGGTAGCCGGCGGGCGGCACGACGACGCCGTTCTCACCCTGGACCGGCTCGATGATCACCAGAGCCGTCTCCTCGGTCACCGCCGCGGCCAGCGCCTGCGCGTCGCCGTACGGGACGTGCGTCACGTCGCCGGGCAGCGGCAGGAAGGGGCCCTGCTTGCCGGGCTGGCCGGTGAGCGCGAGGGCGCCCATGGTGCGGCCGTGGAAGCCGCCCTGGGTGGCGACCATGTGGGTCCGCCCGGTCAGCCGGCCGATCTTGAAGGCGCCCTCGTTGGCCTCGGCGCCGGAGTTGCAGAAGTAGACCCTGCCGTCGCGGCCGAAGTGCCGGAGCAGCCGTTCGGCGAGGGCGACGGGCGGTTCGGCGATGAAGAGGTTGGAGACGTGTCCGAGCGACCCGATCTGCCTGCTGACGGCCTCCACGACCGCCGGGTGCGCGTGGCCGAGCGCGTTGACCGCGATGCCGCCGACGAAGTCGAGGTATTCCTTGCCGTCGGCGTCCCACAGCTTGGTGCCCTCACCGCGGACGAGCGGGAGCCTCGGGGTGCCGTAGTTGTTCATGAGCGCGCCCTGCCACCGCGCGGTCAGTTCCTGATTGCCCATGGCCGCGTTGCTCATGACGACTCCCCCTGTTCGCCCGGAATCTCGTCGGGCACGACCATCGTGCCGATGCCCTCGTCGGTGAAGATCTCCAGCAGGATCGAGTGCTGGACCCGCCCGTCGATGACACGGGCGGTGGTGACGCCGCCTCGCACGGCGTGCAGGCAGCCCTCCATCTTGGGGACCATGCCGGAGGACAGCTCCGGCAGCAGCTTCTCCAGTTGGGAGGCGGTGAGGCGGCTGATCACCTCGTCGGAGTTCGGCCAGTCCTCGTAGAGGCCCTCCACGTCGGTGAGGACCATGAGCGTTTCGGCGCCCAGTGCCGCAGCGAGTGCCGCAGCCGCCGTATCAGCATTGACGTTGTAGACATGTCCGTCGTCCTGGGAGCGGGCGATCGAGGAGACGACCGGGATGCGGCCGTCGGCAAGCAGGGCCTCGATCGCGCCGGTGTCGATCGAGGTGATCTCGCCGACCCGCCCGATGTCGACCAACTCGCCGTCGATCTCGGGCTGGTGCTTGGTGGCGGTGATGGTGTGGGCGTCCTCGCCGGTGAGGCCGACGGCGAGCGGTCCGTGCTGGTTGAGCAGACCGACCAGCTCGCGCTGGACCTGCCCGGCCAGCACCATCCGTACGACGTCCATGGCGTCCTCGGTGGTGACCCGCAGGCCGGCCTTGAACTCGCTGACGATGCCGTGCTTGTCGAGGGCGGCGCTGATCTGCGGGCCGCCGCCGTGCACGACGACGGGCTTGAGGCCGGCGTGGTGCAGGAACACGACGTCCTGGGCGAAGGCGGCCTTCAGTTCCTCGTCGACCATGGCGTTGCCGCCGAACTTGATCACGACGGTCTTGCCGTTGTGACGGACCAGCCAGGGCAGTGCCTCGATGAGGATCTGGGCCTTGGGCAGGGCGGTGTGCTTGCGAGTGGTGCTCATGACGAGTACGCGCTGTTCTCGTGGACGTAGTCGGCGGTGAGGTCGTTGGTCCAGATGGTGGCCGTCTGGGAGCCCGCGGCCAGGTCGGCGACGATGTGCACCTCGCGGTAGCGCATGTCGACCTTCTCGCGGTCCTCGCCGACACCGCCGTTCTTGCACACCCAGACGCCGTTGATGGCGACGTTGAGCCGGTCCGGCTCGAAGGCGGCGGACGTGGTGCCGATCGCGGAGAGCACACGGCCCCAGTTGGGGTCCTCGCCGTGGATGGCGCACTTGAGGAGGTTGTTGCGGGCGATGGAGCGGCCCACCTCGACGGCGTCGTCCTCGGTCGCGGCGTTGACCACCTCGACCTTGATGTCCTTGCTGGCGCCCTCGGCGTCCCGGATCAGCTGCTGGCCGAGGTCGTCGCAGACGGCGCGGACGGCGGCGGCGAACTCCTCGTACTGCGGGGTGACTCCGGAGGCGCCGGAGGCGAGCAGCAGCACCGTGTCGTTGGTGGACATGCAGCCGTCGGAGTCGACGCGGTCGAAGGTCACCCTCGTCGCGGCGCGCAGGGCCTTGTCCAGGGTCTCACCGTCGAGGTCGGCGTCGGTGGTGAGGACGACGAGCATGGTGGCGAGGCCCGGGGCGAGCATGCCCGCGCCCTTGGCCATGCCGCCGACGGTCCAGCCGTCCTTGGTGACGACGGACGTCTTGTGGACGGTGTCGGTGGTCTTGATGGCGATGGCGGCCTTCTCGCCGCCGTGCTCGGAGAGCTGGGCGGCGGCGGTCTCCACGCCGGGCAGGAGCTTGTCCATCGGGAGCAGCACGCCGATGAGGCCGGTGGAGCACACGGCCACCTCGCCGGCGCCCACGCCGAGCACGTCCGCGACCTTCTCGGCGGTGGCGTGCGTGTCCTGGAAGCCCTTCGGGCCGGTACAGGCGTTGGCGCCACCGGAGTTGAGGATCACGGCGGCCAGTTCACCGCTCTTGAGGACCTGCTCGGACCACAGCACCGGCGCGGCCTTGACGCGATTGGAGGTGAAGACGCCCGCGGCGGCGCGGCGCGGCCCGTTGTTGACCACGAGGGCCAGGTCCGGGTTGCCGTTCTCCTTGATCCCGGCGGCGATGCCCGCCGCCGTGAATCCCTTGGCTGCCGTGACGCTCACGGTGCGACTCCGATCGTGGAAAGTCCCGTGTCCTCGGGGAACCCGAGGGCGATGTTCATGCTCTGGACGGCACCGCCGGCGGTGCCCTTGGTCAGGTTGTCGAGGGCGCTGATCGCGATGACGCGGCCCGCAGCCGCGTCATGGGCGACCTGTACCTGGACGGCGTTGGACCCGTGGACGGACCCCGTGGCGGGCCACTGGCCTTCGGGCAGGAGGTGCACGAAGGGTTCGTCGGCGAAGGCCTTCTCGTAGGCGGCGCGCACGCTCTCGGCGGTGACCCCCGGCTTCGCGGAGGCGCTGCACGTGGCGAGGATGCCCCGCGGCATCGGCGCGAGGGTCGGCGTGAAGGAGACGGAGACCCGCTCCCCCGCCGCCGCGCTGAGGTTCTGGATCATCTCGGGCGTGTGCCGGTGGCCGCCGCCGACGCCGTACGGCGACATGGAGCCCATGACCTCGCTGCCCAGCAGGTGCGGCTTGGGCGCCTTGCCCGCGCCGGAGGTGCCGGACGCGGCGACGATCACGGCCTCGTTCTCGGCCAGACCGGCCGCGTACGCCGGGAAGAGGGCGAGGGAGACGGCCGTGGGGTAGCAACCGGGGACCGCGATGCGCTTGGACCCCTCCAGCGCGGCGCGGCCGCCCGGCAGTTCGGGAAGGCCGTAGGGCCAGGTGCCGGCGTGCGCGGAACCGTAGAACCGCTCCCAGTCGGCCGGGTCCTTCAGCCGGAAGTCGGCGCCCATGTCGACGACGAGGACGTCCGGGCCGAGCCGCTCGGCGACGGCGGCGGACTGCCCGTGCGGGAGGGCGAGGAAGACGACGTCGTGCCCGGCGAGGACCTCGGCGGTGGTCTCCTGAAGGACTCGGCCGGCCAGCGGCAGCAGGTGCGGCTGGAGCGTGCCCAGCTTCTGGCCCGCGTTGGAATTGCCGGTCAGGGCGCCGATCTCGACCTCGGGGTGCGCGAGGAGCAGGCGCAGCACTTCGCCGCCCGCATATCCGCTCGCTCCGGCCACTGCCGCACGTACCGCCATGGACTCCTCCTCTTGGATGGCATGACTATACGTTTCGCTGCACGTTTATGCAATCCATGCAGGGGCCGGGGCCCGGGGCGATCCGTGCCCACCCCACCGGGTTGCGTAACCTCCCGGCATGGGCAATGTCTTCCGGGCCGGGGCCGACAGCATGTACCTGTCCAACGGCGGCACGGAGGTCTTCGTCGAGGTGCTGACCCTCGCCGTAGCGGAGCTCGCGGAGCGGCCGTGGGAGCTGCGGTTCGCGGCGCTGCTGGCCCGGCAGGACCAGAGCGTGCTGGGCCGCGGAGCGGTCGGCTTCGACCTGGCCGAGCTGGGGTGGGGCGGCACGGCCGGGGAACGGGCCGCGGCCAAGGCCTTCGTCCTCGCCGTGACCGGCCTGGCCGCGCGGCGGCACCGCTGGGAGGAGCTCGGTTACGAGCCGCCGTACGCGCCGGAGTACCTGCGCCGCTTCCGGGAGATCGCCGAGGGGTTCGAGCCCCCCGCCGGCGGCCCGCCCGGCGACGCGCTCCCGCCACCGGCCGTGGCCGGCTGTACGCGCCACCGGGTGCTGAGCGCGCTGCCGGACTGGGAGGGCTGCGTGTTCTGCCACCGGTGACGGCCCGGCATGATGATCACATGACACCGATCACCGGACTGGACCTCACCGGCTTCACCGAGCGTGAGCCGGGTGTGTGGACCGATGCGGCGGGGCTCGTCCTGTCGGTCCACTTCTTCCCGCTCGTGCCGGACCTGCCGGCTCCCCTGCACGAGACCGAGCGGCTGCGGGCCGGACTCGCGCAGGGGGTGGCCACGGCCGGTGGCGGACTCATCGAGGCGGTGCCCGGCACCGTGGACGGCGTCCCGGCGATCCGCCAGCTGGTGAAGATGCCGCTGTCCAGCCGGCCCGGGCAGGCCTTCCTCGGCACCTGGACCGTGCCGCGCGCCGGATGCAGCACCGTCCTGAAGGTGCAGGCCGCCGAGGGGGCGATGACCGGACTGCGCGAGAGCACGATCATGGCCCAGGTGGGGCCGGCCGACTACTTCCGGCCCCACCCCTACGCGGGCGGGCAGCTCGGCGGGCTGCCCTACCACGTCGGCGACCACGAGCAGTGGGACCCGCAGTTCCCCGACCACCCGCTCACCCTCGTCCGTGCGGCCCTGCACCGGCTCACGCCCACGGTCACCCTCGACGAGCGCTTCAAGACGCTGCCGCCGTTCGCCGGACCTGCCCCGCAGGCCGCCACCCCACAGCCCTCGCAGGCCGCCCCGCAGCAGTTCCCGCAGGCCCCGCAGGCGCCGAGCAAGCGGGGCTGGTTCCGGCGGAAGAACGGCTGACGGACGTCCCGGCCGGCCGCCTACCTCTGCCTGATCCGCAGGAAGGTGACCGAGTTCGCCGGGAAGGTGTACGTGAACCTGTCGGCGACTCCGGTGAAGGTGGAGCTCACCGGGGCGACCGGGGTCTGCGTCTGCGTGTTGACCGCGTCAGGTGCGGCGGTCAGCGTGGTCACCCGCGCGGTGGAGGCGACCTTGGCGCCACCGAGGTCGATCGCCGTGCGGGCGTCCGCGGACTGGGCGTTGACGACCTTCACGATCAGGTCACCGGTCTTCTTGTCCTGGGTGACGACCTGACGGAAGGGCTCGGCCGGCTTGTCGTCGGTGAAGCTGCCCCACTCCTGGCCGTCGAGGTAGAGGGTGACCTGGCGGCCCCGCACCTTGATGTCGATGTCGTAGGCGCGGCCCGTCTCGACCGTCCCCGCCTTGGACAGGAGCGTCGACTTGCCGCCGTCCACCGCCTGCTCGACGGCGGTCTGGGTGTTGTTCCAGCCGCCCAGGTTCCACCAGTAGTAGTTGCCGGTGTCCTTCACGCCGAAGGCGACGAGGAAGCCCTCCTTGCCGGACTTCTTGGTGGCCTTCACGTGCAGGTCGTAGTCGTGCCAGTCCGTGTCCCCGGCCGAGACCATGGTGTTCTCGGCGGCGGCGTCGGTCTGGACGTACTGCCCGTCCTGGAGGCTCCAGCTGCCGCCTCCGGTGTGCGTCCACCGGGAGGCGTCACCGGAGAAGTCGTCACTGAGCAGCGTGGTGCCGTCGGCGCCGGTCACCTTGACGTCGTCGTACGCCGCCGTCGTCGCCCAGGTCGACAGCCCGACGGCGCCGGTGATGGGACCGCTCAGGGCGGGGGTGGAGGTGGCCGTCGAGGGCACGACGCGGTCACCGACGTTGTTCATGAACAGCTTCTGGACCTCGTAGTTGGCCGAGTTCCAGGAGGCGTGGTTGTTGAACCACACCATGTCGGGGCTCCACTGGACGTAGTCCTCGTTGGCGAACAGCGGCGCGTACGAGGCGAGCTTGACGACGTCCGCGTTGCGCTCCAGGCCGGTCATGAAGGCCGCTTCGGCGAGGCCGTTCTTGAAGGCGTTGCCCCAGGAGGCGTACTCGCCGAGGAAGACCTTGGGACCGCTGCGGTCGTAGGAGTCGTAGCGGTCGTTGTTCTGCAGGAACCACTGCGGGCTGTTGTAGTAGTGCTCGTCGACCAGGTCGACCCCGGCTTCGCGGTTCAGCCGCCAGGCCGTGTCGAAGGTGGAACCGGCGTCGTCCGGGCCGGAGTTGGAGACGACCGTGATGTCCGGGTACTCGGCCTCGATGGCGGCGCGGAACTGCGTGAACCGGGCCATGAACTCGACCGGCAGGTTCTCCTCGTTCCCGACCCCGACGTGGGTGAGGCGGAAGGGCTTCGGGTGGCCCATCTGGGCGCGCTTCCTGCCCCAGGTCGACGTCACGGGTCCGTTGGCGAACTCGATGAGGTCGAGGGTGTCCTGGATGTGCCGCTTCAGCAGCGCGTCGTCGACGACGGCCTGGTTCTGGCCGCAGCCGGTCACCAGGGCCGGGACGACGGGCAGCGGCATCGCGCCGATGTCCTCGGCGAAGCGGAAGTACTCGTAGTAGCCGAGGCCGTAACTCTGGTTGTAGCCCCAGAAGTTGGCGTTGGTGGCGCGTTCCTCGACGGGGCCGATGGTGTCCTTCCACTGGTAGGAGCGGGCGCGCTGCCAGCCGGAGGCCTCGCTGTAGTCCTCCATGGAGTTGGTGTTGACCAGGCAGCCGCCGGGGAAGCGCAGGAAGCCGGGCTTCAGGGCGGCGACCTTCTCGGCGAGGTCCTTGCGCAGGCCGTTGGACTGGTGCTTGTAGGTGTCGCGCGGGAAGAGCGACACCATGTCGAGGGCGGCCGCGCCCGAGGAGGCGACGGTCAGCCGGCCGTCGCTGCTGGTGCGGGTGCCGGTGAAGGTCGCCCTGTACTTGGCCCAGCCGCCCTTCGCGGCCACCCGGCGGGCGGCTGCCAGGGTGCCGTCGGCGTCCTGGAGGCCGACGGTGAGGGTGGTGCCGCCCTCGGCCCGGACCCACACCGAGAAGTCGTACTTCTTGCCCTGCTCGACGCGGATGCCGGTGTTGTATCCGGCGTTCGTGACGGACGCACCGGCGCCCAGCGAGAGGTAGCTGCGGTTGCGTTCGTTGAGGCGGCCGGCGTCGTTCAGGACCTGCGCGGCGCCGTCGACCGTCCAGGAGGTGAGGGGGGTGTAGGAGCGGTTGTCGACGGTGGAGTACTCGAAGGACCGGTTCTGCACGAGCTCGGCGTACAGGCCGCCGTCGGCGGCGCGGTTGATGTCCTCGAAGAAGACGCCGTACATCGTGTCGTCGATGGCCGCGCCCTTGGCGGTGGGGTCGACGGTGATGGCGTAGTCGGCGACGTCCTCGGCGTGGGCGGGCGCGGGGAGGAGGGCACCGGCCGTCAGGAGAGCGGTGGTGGTGAGACCGAGTCTCCAACGGGTGCGGGTGGTGCTGCGTGACATGGATACTCCGCGGCTCGGGTGGGGCATCGTTTCATTGTTCGAGATATCGAACTTTGATCAGCACTTCGAACGGCAAGATAGGGAGGGGGCGTGAGCGCGTCAATGGGTCGCGCAGCGACGGACGGGACGGAGGACGGTACGACATGGGCGAGTTCTGGCCAGTGCGTGATGCCCTGGCGTACCTCGCCGGGAGCTGGCGGGTTGAGCGGACGGTGCGGGACCGGGCGAGCGGCGACGAGGGGCGCTTCGAGGGCACGACGATTTTCGGCCCGCTCGCGGAGGGCGGGCTGCTGCACCACGAGTCCGGCACGTTCACCTGGCGGGGCGTCTCCCGTCCCGCCGAGCGCACCCTGCGCTTCCTGCCGGGACCGGTACCCGGCACGGTGGACGTACGCTTCGCCGACGGCCGCCCCTTCCACGACCTGGACCTGGCGACCGGGCGGCACGTGGCCGACCACCCCTGCGCCGCCGACCTCTACCGGGGCGAGTTCACCGTGCGGGACGCGGACCGCTGGCGGACGGTCTGGCGCGTGGGTGGCCCGGCCAAGGACCTGCTGCTCACCACGGAGTACGTGCGCGAGACCGCCGGCCGGGCCGGTCAGGCACGGGAGGGCTGAACCGACGCCCCCTCGAACCGCAGGTTCCACCGCCCGCCCCGGCCGGTGACGGTGGTCGTCGACAGGGGTCTGACGTCGATGTTCCAGTAGCTCGAGGGCGGCGCCTTGAGGGTGTACACCAGGGCGGCCCGGATCACGCTCGGCTCGGCCACGGCGACGATCCGGCAGCCGTCCTCCACCGGCCGCGTGTCGAGCCAGCCGCCGACCCGGGAGATGAACTCCAGCAGTGACTCGCCGCCGTGCGGAGTGGCCCGCGGGTCGGCCAGCCAGGCGTCCACGGCCTCCGGTTCCCGGGCCATCGCCTCGCCCAGCGTGAGTCCGCGCCAGCGGCCCATGTCGCAGTCGCGCAGGCCCAGCTGGACGAGGGGGGCGTAGCCGAGCGCGTCCCCCGTGGCGCGGCTGCGCGGGGTCGGCGAGCAGTAGCGCAGCTCGGCCGCCGCGAGCGGCAACAGGTCACCGGCGGCGCGCTGCACCTCGTCCCAGGCCGCCTGGTCCAGCGGCCGGTCGTCCTCGAAGCGTTCCGCGAGCAGCAAAGAGCTGCGCGCGGCGGCGACGAACGTGACCCGGAGTGCCATGCGGTGATGGTGAAGCGCGCAAGTACGCAGGTCAAGGGGTGTCGGCGGAGAACTTCTCGAAAACCAGCGCCATCCACTGGTCGGGTCTGGCCAGGGCCTCGAAGCCGATCTTCCGGTAGACGCCGTGCGCGTCGTGCGTGGCGAGCAGGATGCGGCGCAGCCCGTGCGGCCGGAGGTGGTCGCGCACGGCCGTGACGAGCGAGGTCCCGATGCCCTTGCCCCGTACGGCCGGGTCCACGTACACGTCGCACAGCCACGCGAAGGTCGCCAGGTCCGTCACGACCCGCGCGTAGGCGACCTGCTCCCCCGACCCGGTGTCGTAGGCCCCGAAGTTGAGTGACGCGGCGATCGCCCGGTCCTGCTTCTCCCGCGCCCGTCCGAGGGCCCAGTAGGCGTCGGTGGACAGCCAGCGGTGCACCCGCTCGGCGTCGATCCGGGCGGGGTCGGCGGAGATCTCGTAGCCCCCGGCGAGGGGCGGGACGTCGTCCATGGAGGGACCCTCACAGATCACGCCGAGGTGTGTCGACCGGATTGCGCGACCGTCTCGTCACAGGCCCTCCGCAGCCGCCGCACGCCCTCCACGATCTCCTCCGTCCCGGCGACCGCCGCGAAGCTCAGCCGGACGTGGGCGGCGGGAGGTTCGGCGCTGAAGTACGGGCGGCCCGGGGTCAGGGCGACGCCCGCGCGCAGGGCCGCCGCCGTGAACGCCGCCTCTCCCCCGGAGCCGAACGCCTGGGAGGTGCCCCCCGTGCCGTCGGGCAGGCGCAGCCAGAGGTGGTAGCCGCCGGACGGCACGTGCGGCAGGGAGAGTTCGGGCAGGTGCAGGGCCAGCGCCGACGTCATGGCGTCCCGCCGGGCCTTCAGCTCGGTCGCGATCGTCCGCAGGTGGCGGGGCCAGGCGGGGGAGCCGACGAGTTCGAGGGCGGCCTCCTGGAGCGGACGGGGCACGAAGAAGGTGTCGACGACCTGGATGGCGCGCAGCCGTTCCAGGACGGGGCCGCGGGCGACGAGGGCGCTGACCCGGAAGCTGGGCGAGGTGGCCTTGGTCAGAGAGCCCACGTGGACGACGACGCCGTCGGGGTCGTCGGCGGCGAGCGGGCGCGGCAGCGGTCCCGCGTCCTCGTGCGCCAGCCGCCGTACGAAGTCGTCCTCGACGACGAAGGCGCCCGCCTCGCGGGCGATGCGCAGCACCTCACCGCGCCGGGCGGGGGCGAGGACGGCGCCGGTCGGGTTCTGGAACAGCGGCTGGCAGACGAAGACCCGGGCACCGGTCGCCCGGAACGCGTCCGCGAGCAGGCCGGGCCGCACGCCGTCGGGGTCGACGGGCACGGGGACGGGCCGCAGCCCGGCCGACCGGGCGATCGCCAGCATCCCGGGGTACGTCGGTGACTCGACGAGCACCGGCGCGCCGGGCGGGGCCAGGGCGCGCAGGGCGGTGGTGAGGGCGGTCTGCCCGCCCGCGCTGATCAGCACCTCGGCCGCGGTGACGGCGGAGCCGAGGGAGCGCGCGAACCACTCGCGCAGCTCCGGCAGGCCCTCCACCGGGGGCCGCCCCCAGGCGCCGGGACGCCGTCCGGCCCGGGCCAGGGCCGCGGACATCGCCCGCTCCGGCTGCAGGGACGGGTGCAGGTATCCGCCGTTGAACTCGATCACGCCGGGCGGCGGAGCGGCCAGCGAGACCGTCACGCCGGAGGCGTCCACCGAGCGCGGTACGAGGTCGGCGGCGCCGTCCGCGCTCAGCGCGACCTCCTGCCAGGAGGTGTCGCCGGCCGGGCCGGACGCGGGGCGCGGCCGGGCGCGGAAGGCACCGGCGCCGGGCCGGGTGACCACCAGCCCTTCGGCGGCCAGGTGGGCGAGGGCGCGCGAGACGGTCACCGGGCTCACCCGGAACCGTTCGACGAGGGCTCGGCTCGAGGGGAGCTTTCCACCCGGAGGATAGCGGTCCAACTCTCTCCGCAGCCGTTCTGCCAGTTCTCCGACGCTGCTACGCTCATGCATGAAGACACAGAGTAGCGCTACTGCGCCGTCCTCGATAGCAGTCACCGCGCGGCCGACAGCTCGCCGGAGCCGGCCCGGGCTCGGCGGCACCCTCCAGGCAGCTCTCGGTGTCGTCGCCTTCTCCCTGACGTTCCCGGCCACCGCCTGGGGCCTGGAGGGCTTCGGTCCCTGGAGTCTGGTCGCCGTGCGCTGCGTCCTGGCCGCCCTGATCGCGGGCGGCTGTCTGGTCGCCCTGCGGGTGCCGGTACCGGCCCGGCGGCACTGGCCCGGGCTCGCCGTGGTGGCCGCCGGGGTCGTGGTCGGCTTCCCGCTGCTCAGCACGCTCGCCCTGCGGACGTCCACCACCGCGCACGCCGCGGTCGTGGTGGGACTGCTGCCCCTGACCACCGCTCTCTTCTCCGCCCTGCGCGTGGGCTCCCGCCCCTCCCGCACCTTCTGGACGGCGGCGCTGGCGGGCGCCGCCGCGGTGGTCGCCTTCACCGTGCAGCAGAGCGGCGGGGCCCTGACCGGCGCCGACCTGTACCTGTTCGGGGCCCTGCTGGTGTGCGCGGCCGGGTACACCGAGGGCGGCCGGCTGGCCCGGGTCATGCCGGGCTGGCAGGTCATCGGCTGGGCGCTGGTGCTGTGCCTGCCGCTGGCCGCGGCGGCCGCCGCGGTGGCCCTCGCCCACGAACCGGTCCGGCTGACCGCGCACGGCGTGGCCGGGCTGCTGTGGGTCGCGGCGGGCTCGCAGTTCCTCGGTCTGGTCGTCTGGTACCGGGGCATGGCGGCCATCGGCATCCCGAAGGCCAGCCAGTTGCAGTTGGCCCAGCCCCTGCTCACACTGGTGTGGTCGGTGCTGCTGCTGGGCGAACACCTGACAGTGGCCGCCCCGCTGACGGCTGCGGCGGTGCTGGTCTGCATCGCCGTCACGCAGAGGGCGCGTGGCTGAGCGGGCCTCGCGGCTCCCCTGTCCACCACCGCTCCGCGCCGTGGCCCCGAGGCCACGGCCCGCTGCTCCCGCTCTCGGTGAGGAGGCCCCGAAGATGCGTGCAACCGTGGGCGACCAGCTTGTCCAGCACGGCAGGGTGGTCGGTCAACACGACAAGGTCGGCGAGATCGTCGAAGTACTGGGCCGGGAGGGCAATCCCCCCTACCGCGTCCGCTTCGAGGACGGTCACGAGGGCTTGTGCGCCCCCGGACCCGACACCGAGATCCGCCACCGTCGCCGGGAAACCGGTCCGTCGATGGGCCGGTAGGTCAGCGCGGGGGTTTCGCCGGCTGCCTGTAGTGGTCGGCGACCACCCGCGCCATCGCCCCGATCCGGTCCCTCGCCACGTCCCCGGCGGCGAAGAAGACGTGCCCGCGCACCTCCGGATGGCGCCCGGCCAGCGTGAGGTGCCGGGACAGCTCGGCCGGCTTCTGCCAGGCCGCGGACTGCGCCGGATCCCCCGCCCGGTACAGCGCCTCCCCGATGTAGAGCTTCGTCCTGCTGCCCCGGGCGACCTGCGCCCACCAGGGCACGAGTGCGGCGTAGTCGGCCGCGGAGAAGCCGATGTTCCAGTACAGCTGCGGCACGATGTAGTCGATCCAGCCCTGGCGCACCCACTTCCGGGTGTCGGCGTGGACGGCGTCGTAGGACTGGAGCGCCCGGGTGTCCGAGCCGCGCGGGTCGGTGGAGGCGTTGCGCCACACCCCGAAGGGGCTGATGCCGAACCGGGTGGTGGGCCGGACGGCCTTGATCCGGGCGGCCGTCTCACGGACCAGCCGGTCGATGTTGTCGCGGCGCCAGGCGGCCCGGTTGGGGAAGCTCCCGCCGTAGCGGTCGTAGGACGCGTCGTCGTCGAAGGACTGGCCGGCCACCGGGTACGGGTAGAAGTAGTCGTCGAAGTGCACCGCGTCGACCGAGTACTTCCTGACCGCGTCGAGGATCGCGTTCTGCACGAACGCGCGGACGGCCGGCAGCCCGGGGTCGTAGTGGAGCTTCCCGCCGTAGGCGACCACCCAGTCGGGGTGTCTGCGCGCGGGGTGGGAGGCGACGAGCCGGGAGCGGTCGGCGTGGGTGGCGACCCGGTACGGGTTGAACCAGGCGTGCAGCTGCAGACCGCGGGCGTGGGCCTCCTTCACGGCCGTGCCCAGCGGATCCCAGCCCGGGGCCTTGCCCTGGGTGCCGGTGAGCACCTCCGACCAGGGCTCGTACGACGAGGGCCACAGCGCGTCGGCCGTGGGCCGCACCTGGAACATCACGGTGTTGAGGCGGTTGCGGACGGCCAGATCAAGCCAGGCGAGCAGCTCGGAGCGCTGCCGTGAGGCGGTCAGGCCCGGCCGGGAGGGCCAGTCCCGGTTGCCGACCGTCGCCAGCCACACCCCCCGCATCTCGGCCGCGGCCCGCCGGTCCGCGGCCGGCTCCGCGGCCCGCCCGGAACCGGCCGCCGCTCCGGTCGTCGTGAACGCCGAGAGCGCGGCCAGCGCGAACGCCCGCCGGGTCAGTCGCCCCATGGGACACACCCCTACATACAGCGCGGATCCGCTCGGTCGCGGATCGTCTCCGCGCCAAGAATGCCCCCACCCCGGTGATCGATCATCGATACTTGCTAGTAACGTGCACGATCGGAGCAGGCGGACCGGGACCCGGCAGACCTGCCACCGCCATCATGATCAGCGTCAGTGCCAGTGAAGGGGACGATGTGACGGGCATCCCAGCGGGAGACATCGCACGCGTCGGAGTGGTGGGCTGCGGCCAGATGGGGGCGGGCATCGCCGAGGTCTGCGCCCGCGCCGGGCTCGAGGTCAAGGTCGCCGAGACCACCGGCGAGGCCCTGGAGATCGGCCGCACCCGGCTGTTCAACTCCCTGGCCAAGGCGGCCGAGCGCGGCAAGATCTCCGAGGAGGAGCGGGACGCCACGCAGGCGCGCCTGACCTTCACCACGGATCTCGGCGAGTTCGCCGACCGCGACCTGGTCATCGAGGCGGTCGTCGAGAACGAGCAGGTCAAGACCGAGATCTTCCAGGTGCTGGACCAGGTCGTGACCCGCCCGGACGCCATCCTGGCCTCCAACACCTCCTCCATCCCGCTGGTGAAGCTGGCGGTCGCCACCTCGCGGCCGGACCAGGTCGTCGGCATCCACTTCTTCAACCCCGCCCCGGTGCAGCAGCTCGTCGAGCTGATCCCGGCCCTGACCACCTCCGAGGGCACGCTCAGCCGGGCGCAGCTGTTCGCCGAGAAGCTGCTGGGCAAGCACGCCATCCGCGCCCAGGACCGCTCCGGTTTCGTGGTCAACGCGCTGCTGATCCCCTACCTGCTCTCCGCGATCAGGATGTTCGAGACGGGCATCGCCAGCCGCGAGGACATCGACAACGGCATGGAGATGGGCTGCGCGCACCCGATGGGCCCGCTGAAGCTGTCCGACCTGATCGGCCTGGACACCGTCGCCTCGGTGGCGCAGTCGATGTACGAGGAGTACAAGGAGCCCCTGTACGCCGCTCCCCCGCTGCTCCAGCGGATGGTCGACGCGGGCCGGCTGGGCCGCAAGACCGGCTCGGGCTTCTACACCTACGGCTGACCGCGCCCGCTCCTTGCTTCGGGCCCGGCACTCCGCGGAGTGCCGGGCCCGAAGCATTCACACGGCGTGTGCGCCGCGGGCCCGCATATGCCGCGCGCACACTCTCCCCACCGGTCCACCGGGGGAGTTCACTCATCATGAGCATGCAAGGGATGGGAGACGACCACGGAAAGGAGCGGACACGTGACCGCCGACCCCGAGCATCCCGTCGTCCATGGAGAACTCGCGGAGTTACGTCGCCGGCTCGACGTGGCATACGCCCGCGTCGAGGGCGGTCTGGCTCTGCTGACGCACCGCACGGAGGAGACCGCCAAGGAGATCGACGAGCTGAGCACCCGGATCGTCACGCTGGAGCACGCCCGCTGGCCACTGCCGTCGCTCGCGGCGATCACGGCCGTCGGCGCCCTCGTCGTGACGATCTGGCAGGCCTTCGGGCGCTGAGGCCCGCCCCGCGGAACCGGTCCGCCGGACAGGCCCGGCGCCGGGTGCCGATCAGGTCGTGGTGTCCTGGCCGAGCCGGAGGTGGTGCAGGAGCAGTAACGCGGCCGCCATGGTGGCGGCCGGGACCTCGCCACGGGCCACCAGGTCGGGAACCAGCTTGAGCGGGACCCACTCCCGGCGGTCCGACTCGAAGTCGTCCACGGGGTGGCCGACGTACTCGCCCTCGTCCGACCAGTAGACGTGGTGCACGGCGTCGGTGAGGCCGTTGGACGGTTCCACGCTCATGAGGTGGTGCAGGGGCCCCGGCCGCCAGCCGGTCTCCTCCTCCAGTTCCCGGGCGGCCGCCCCGGCGATGTCCTCACCGTCCTCCACGACACCCGCCGCGAGTTCCCATCCCCAGCTGTCGGTGATGAAGCGATGGCGCCACAGCAGGAGGACCTCGTTGGCCTCGTTCACCACCGTGGCCACGGCGACGGGCCGCAGCCGTATGAGGAAGTGGTCGAGGTGCCGGCCGTCCGGCAGCTCGACATCTGCGAGGTTGACGCTGAACCAGCGGTTTTCATACACAGTTTGTTCGCTCTGTTTCGTCCACTGCACGGTTCTGCCACCTTCCGTCGAGTAAGTGGCAATATCGCAGTAGGAACTGTGTCGCGCCGGTGTCGAGTCCCGGTCTGCGGCGGTATCCGCGACGGTGTCTACAGCGGGACGCGCAGGGCCCCGTCGATGAGTTCGGCCGCCTCGGCCGTGCCCGCGCAGCCGCTGCGCACCAGGTGCTCGCGCACCGCCCGGAGCCTGTCGCGCAGGCGCTGCGACTCCATGCCGCGGGCCTGCTCGGCCATCCGCACAGCGGTGGCCACCGCCTTGTCGGCGTTGCCCTGGCGCAGTTCGATCGTGCTGAGCATGGCGAGCCGGTGCACCCGGCCCCGGTCGTGGGCGGGGGTGTCGACGGCGGCCACGGCATGCTCGGCCGCGGCGGTCAGGTCGCCGAGGCTCAGCAGCGCCTCCGCCACCTGGACGTTGACCAGCCCCGGCTGGACGTAGCCGGTCTCGTCGGGTTCGTGGCCGCGCCGGATGTGCTCGGCGGCCGACTCCGCGCGCCGGATGCACGACAGCGCCCCGGTGCCGTCGCCGAGGTGGGCGTACGCCTTCGCCTGCATCGCGTACAGGTCGGAGGCGAGGGCGGGCGTGATGTGCCTGCCCGCGGCGCGCAGCGCGGCCTCCGCGAAGGCGACGGCCTGCCGGTACTCCCGCATGAACAGCGACTGGTTGACGAGCAGCCCGATCACGTACGCCCCGAGCCCCCGGTCACCGCTGGCCTTCGCCAGCCGCAGCGCCTGGTGGAAGTAGCGCTGGGCGAGACCGTGCGCGTCGGAGTCGTACGCGCAGATGCCGGCGATCGCCACCAACCCGCCGGTGGCGCGGTGCAGTTGGCGGCCCGTCGCGTCGGTGTAGCCGCCGCGCAGCAGGGGGGCGGCCTCGGCGTTGAGGAAGCCGACGATGCGGCTGCGGGTCGCCACGCCGCCGGCCTTGCGGTACATCTGCTCGTAGTGGGCGCGGGCGGCGCGCAGCATCTCGATGTCGGCCGGGGTGACCCGGTGCCTGCCGCCGCGGGAGACGTCGACGTCCTCGGGCGGGTTCTCCCACTCCCAGACCGGCATCACGGCGGGCGTGCCGGTGACGGCGGGGGCGCCGAGGAGGTGCGGGCGCTGCTGTTCGTCGGAGCGCCACAGCGCGGTGGCCCGCTCGACGAAGCCGGACAGCGAGGTGCCGTGCGGGGCGGAGGGCTCCCCGGGGACGCCGAGGCCGATGTCGTCGAGGGTGACGGGCCGGTGCAGCCGTCCGGCGAGCACCTCGCAGATCAGGTCGGGCACCTGGCCGCGCGGCCGCTGGCCCTTCAGCCAGCGGGCGACCGCCGTGTGCTCGTACCGCAGCGCGAGTCCGCGGGCGCGTCCTGCCTGGTTGACGTGGGCCGCGAGGCCCGCGTGCGAGATCCCCGCCTCGTCCAGGATCGCGTCGAGCAGTGTGTTGGGCTGCATGGGTGCCCCCCGGTGGCTCGGTGCCGTCAGATTAGTGGGTCCGCGTTCACACGGGGTGTGAACGGAGTGCGCGGATCCACCCTGTGCGCGCTCTGTCGCGGCGCGTTTCCGGCCGGTTGACTGAATTGCCTCGCGAGAGGACCGCCGGGCCGTCGGCTCCCCCTCGAAAAGCGACGGCCCGGCGGCTCGCTCCGCGGGTCGGACCGGCGCCCGCGGTCCGTCGTACTAGGAGCGCGGTGTGGGCTGTGCGTCGTGGGTGGTCGCTCGCGCCGTTCCTCGCGTCCCCTGGGCGAGCTGGTGTGCGCGCTCGTTTCCCAGGACCAGCAAGGCGATGTCGTCGGTCGGTCTGCCGGCCGTGTGCCGGAGCAGGCCCCCCAGGACCGTGCGCAGGATGTGGTCGGACGACACCGGGTGGTCGTGCGCCGCCTTCGCCAGGACGGTGGGCAGGGGGAAGAAGCGGCCCCGCGCATCCCGGGCGTCCTCCGCGCCGTCCGTGTACAGCACCAGGTACTCCCCCGCGCGCAGGTGGCCGCAGCGCATGGCGGGCAGTTCGGGAGGCAGCGGGAACGGGCCGAGGGGCGGCAGGGGATCCGCTCGGGCCAGCGGCTCGACGCCCGTGCCGCTGAGCAGGTACGGCCAGGGATGACCGCAGTTCAGGGCGCGCACCTCGCCGTCCCGGCCGATCTCCAGCAGCAGGACGGTGACGAACTCCTCGGCGACCGGGGTCTCCGGCGTGCGGCCGCTCGCGGGGTGTTCGTCGCGGTGCCGCTCCCGCAGGTGCCGGGCCAGGGTCCGGTCCAGCCGGCGCAGGAGACGGCCGAGGTCGGGCTCGTCGTGCGCGGCCTCACGGAAGCTGCCGAGGAGCGCGGCGACCGTCCCGAGGGCGGGAAGTCCGTGCCCGCGCACGTCGCCCATCACGACCCGTACGCCGTGCTCGGTGGGGATGACCTCGTACAGGTCGCCGCCGACGGTGGCGCCGCGGTCGGCGGAGAGCTGTGCGGCCGCCACCTCGAGCCCGTCGACGCGCGGCGGCAACGGCCGCAGCAGCACGCTCTGCGCGGCCCCGGCGACCCGCCGCGCCTGTCTCAGCTCACGCAGCAGCGTCCGTCGGACGTGGTGGATCAATCCGGTGCCGATGGCGAAGAAGACGGCGCTGGTGACGATCCGGGCGCCCAGCCCGTCCTGCTGGGCCAGCGGGCAGCCCAGCTTGTAGGTGATCGCCATGGCGCCCCAGGCCATGGGCAACCCCAGCGCGAGGGCCCGGCGCAGCGGCCGCCTGATGCCGAACATGTCGATGGCCCCCCCATCTAGGCCCTGACAGCGCAGACAGACCGGCCCCGAAAGGCCGGTCCGATTCTGTCGACGTCAGGGCCCGGGAGGGCCGGATCAAGCGGACATCCCACTCGAACGAGTGAGGTGACCGCGGTGCGGTGACCGCGCCCCCGAGGGGCGCGGGAACCGCGCGACCGGACAGGACACCTCCGCACCCGGCCGGTCACGCAGTCCCCCCACGACGATCAGCCGCGCAGTACCGCCCCGGTCCGCTCGCCCGCCAGGGCCACGGCGGCGTCCCTCGCCGCGGACGCCTCGTCGACCGTCAGCGTCCGGTCCGCCGCGCGGAAGCGCAACGCGTACGCCAGCGACTTGCGGCCGTCCCCCAGCTGCTCGTCGTTCTCGTACACGTCGAACAGCCGGATGCCCTCCAGCAGCTCGCCCGCGCCCTCACGCAGCGCGGCCTCGACCTCCGCGTGCGGCACGAACTTGTCGACGACGAGGGCGACGTCCTGCGTGGCGACGGGGAACGTGGAGATGCTCGGCGCCTGCGGGGTGTCGTCGCCGACCGCCTCCAGGACGTCCAGGTCCAGCTCCATCGCCGAGGTGCGCGCGGGCAGACCGAGGGCCTTCAGCACGCGCGGGTGCAGCTCGCCCGCGTGACCGACGACGCGCTCCGCGCCGTCGACGACGACCACCAGCTCGGCGCAGCGGCCCGGGTGCCAGGGCCCGTACTGACCCTTGCGCACGATCAGCTCGGCACCGGCTTCCCGCGCGACCGCGCGCCCCGCCTCGACGGCGTCCGCCCAGTCGGCCGGGCGGCCCTTGCCCCACCAGCCGGCCTGCTCGCGGGCGCCGGCGAGGACGACGGCGACATGGCGCGGCTGATCGGGCAGCACGGCGTCGAGCGAGGCGAGTTCCGCGTCGGTCGGGCGGCGGTCGACCGGCAGATGACCGGCGGCGCGCTGCTCCTGGTGCGGGTGGAAGACCAGCCCGGTCTCGAACAGGGCGAGGTCGTGCGAGCCGCGCCCGTCGTTGCGGCGCAGGGCGCCCAGCAGGCCCGGCAGCAGCGACGTGCGGAGCGCGGGCTCCTCGTCATTGAGCGGGTTGGTCAGCCGCACGACGCGGCGGGCCGGGTCGTCGGCCTCCAGCAGCAGCTGGTCGAAGACCTGCTCGCCGATGAAGGGGTAGTTCGGTGCCTCGACGTACCCGGCACCCGCCAGGGCCCGGCCGACGCGCCGGTGCAGCCGCTGGCGGTGGGTGAGCCCGCGGCCCGACGGGGGCTTGGGCAGCGTGGAGGGCAGGTTCTCGTAGCCCTCCAGGCGGATGACCTCCTCGGCCAGGTCGTTGGCCTCGGCGAGGTCGGGCCGCCAGGACGGCACGGTGACGATCAGCTCGTCCTGCCCGTACACGTCGCAGCCGATCTCCTGGAGACGGCGTACGACGGTCTCGCGGCCGTAGGTGACACCCGCGACCCGGTCCGGGTGGTCGGCGGGGAGGGTGATGGTGTGCGGCGCGGACGGCGCGGTGACCTCGGTGACGCCGGCCTCCGCGGTGCCGCCCGCGAGGAGCACCAGCAGGTCGACCGTGCGCTGCGCGGCGGCCGCCGCGGCCTGCGGGTCGACGCCGCGCTCGAAGCGGCGGGAGGCCTCGGTGGACAGCTTGTGCCGGCGGGCCGTACGGGCGATGGCCACCGCGTTGAAGTGGGCGGCCTCGATCACCACGTCGGTCGTGGGGTTCGCCGCGCCCTCGGTGGCGTCGTGGTCGGCGATCTCGGTGTTGGCGCCGCCCATGACGCCGGCGAGGCCGATCGGGCCGCGCTCGTCGACGATCACCAGGTCCTCGGCGTGCAGCGTGCGCTCGACGCCGTCGAGGGTGACGAGCTTCTCGCCCTCCTCGGCGCGGCGCACGCCGACGGTGCCCCGGACCAGCGTGCGGTCATAGGCGTGCAGGGGCTGGCCCAGCTCCATCATCACGTAGTTGGTGACGTCGACGGCGAGCGAGATCGGGCGCATGCCGACCTTCTGGAGCCGGCGCTGGAGCCAGATCGGGGAACGCGCCTCGGGGCTCAGACCGGTGACGGTGCGGGCGGTGAAGCGGTCACAGCCGACCGGGTCGGAGACCCGCACGGGGTAGCCGAAGGCGTTCGGGCCGGGCACGTCGAGCAGGGCCGGGTCGCGCAGCGGCAGGCCGTAGGCGATGGCGGTCTCGCGGGCGACACCGCGGATGGACAGGCAGTCGCCGCGGTTGGCGGTGACGGCGATGTCCAGGACCTCGTCGACCAGTTCCAGCAGCTCGATGGCGTCGCGGCCGACCTCGGTCTCCGGCGGCAGCACGATGATGCCGTGGGTGCCGTCGTCGCCCATGCCCAGCTCGTCGCTGGAGCAGATCATGCCGTGCGAGGTCCTGCCGTACGTCTTGCGCGCGGAAATCGAGAAGCCGCCCGGCAGGGTGGCGCCGGGCAGGACCACGACGACCTTGTCACCGACGGAGAAGTTGCGGGCACCGCAGACGATCTCCTGGGGCTCGCCGGTGCCGTTGGCCTGGCCGACGTCGACGGTGCAGAAGCGGATCGGCTTCTTGAAGCCCTCCAGCTCCTCGATGGTGAGCACCTGGCCGACGACGAGCGGCCCCTTGAGGTCGGCGCCGAGGTGCTCGACGGTCTCGACCTCCAGGCCGGCCGAAATGAGCTTGGCCTGGACGTCACGGCCGGTCTCGGTGGCCGGCAGGTCGACGTACTCCCGCAGCCAAGAAAGCGGGACCCGCATCAGATCTCCATCCCGAACGGCCGGGTGAACCGGACGTCACCCTCGACCATGTCTCGCATGTCTTCGACGTTGTGGCGGAACATCAGCATCCGCTCGATGCCGAACCCGAAGGCGAAGCCGCTGTACTTCTCCGGGTCGACGCCGCAGGCGGTGAGCACCTTGGGGTTGACCATGCCGCAGCCGCCGAGCTCGATCCAGCCCTCGCTGGAGCAGGTGCGGCAGGGGCGGTCGGGGTTGCCGACGGACTCGCCGCGGCAGACGTAGCACACCATGTCCATCTCGGCGGACGGCTCGGTGAAGGGGAAGAAGTTCGGCCGCAGCCGGGTCTTCATGCCCTCGCCGAACAGCGCCTGCACCATGTGGTCGAGGGTGCCCTTGAGGTCCGCCATGGTGAGGCCCTCGTCCACGGCGAGCAGCTCGACCTGGTGGAAGACGGGCGTGTGCGTGGCGTCCAGCTCGTCGGTGCGGTACACGCGGCCGGGGCAGATCACGTACACCGGCAGCTCGCGGTCGAGCAGGGAGCGGATCTGCACGGGCGAGGTGTGGGTGCGCAGCACGACACCGGACTCGGTGCCGCCCTGGGGACCCTGCACGAAGAAGGTGTCGGCCTCGCCGCGGGCCGGGTGGTCCGGGCCGATGTTGAGGGCGTCGAAGTTGAACCACTCCGCCTCGACCTGCGGGCCCTCGGCGACCTCGTAGCCCATGGCCACGAAGACGTCCTCGATGCGCTCCGAGAGCGTGGTCAGGGGGTGGCGGGCGCCGGCCGGTACGCGGTCGTACGGCAGGGTGACGTCCACGGCCTCCTCGACCAGCACCCGCTGGTCGCGCTCGGCCTCCAGTTCCGCCTGGCGGGCGGCGAGGGCCTTGTTCACCGCGCCGCGGGCCTGGCCGACGCGTTTGCCGGCCTCGGCCTTGGCGTGCGGGGGCAGGGCGCCGATCTCGCGGTTGGCGAGGGCCAGCGGGGAGGTGCCGCCGGTGTGGGCGACCTTGGCCTCCTGGAGCGCGTCGAGGGAGTCCGCGGCGGCGAAGGCGGCGAGCGCCTCGTCCCGCATGCGCTCGATCTCTTCCGGTTTCAACGCCTCGACCTCGACAGGGTCGTACGACTTATTGGGTGCCGACATCTCTTCCCGTGCTTCCGATTGGCTGGCTGACGTCCCCGTCACCGACTCGTGGACAGATCGTCACGGTTTTTGGGACACAAAGGTGCCAAAGGCCGAGTCTAACGGGGTGGAGGTATGCGGTTGCGCCCGCGGGCGACTAGGCCAGATAGGCCGGGGCCGCCACGGGCAGCGTAAATCGGAACTGCGCGCCCCCGCCGGGAGCGCGGCCGACCTCGATCGTGCCGCCGTGGGCCTCGACGATGCCCTTGACGATGTACAGCCCGAGGCCCGTGCCGCCGCGCTTGCTGCCCCGCCAGAAGCGGGTGAAGACGCGGTTCATGGACTCCTCCGGGATGCCGGTGCCCTCGTCGCTCACGGTGACCGACGTGGCTGCGTTCTCGCCGTCCTCCCCTTCGCGCGGGGAGGCGGCGGGCGTGACGTCAATCGTGACGGTTCCCTCGCCGTGCCGCACGGCATTTTCGATGAGGTTGCTGAGGACCTGGTCGACCTTGTCGGGGTCGGCCCACAGCGCGGGCAGTGGCTGTTCGATGCGCAGCAGGAAGCGGTCGGCGGGCTGTCCGGCGGCGACGTAGGCCTGGATGTGCCGGCCGACGGCGGCTCCTATGTCGACGGGCTGGCGGCGCACCTCCAGCCGCCCGGAGTCGATCCGTGAGATGTCCAGCAGCTCGGCGATGAGACGGGTGACGCGGTCGGCGTCGGCGTCGACCGTCTCCAGCATCAGCCGTTTCTGGTCGTCGGTGAAGCGCGACCACTTGGCGAGCAGGGTGGCGGTGAAGCCCTTCACTGAGGTGAGCGGCGAGCGCAGCTCGTGGGCCACGGTCGCGATCAGCTCGGCGTGGCTGCGCTCGGTGCGGCGGCGGGCCTCGGTGTCCCGGAGGGAGACGACGACCCGGCGCACGGGACCGGTGGGCTCACTGCGGACGTACCGCGCGCAGACGAGCACCTCGCGCCCGCCGGGCAGCAGCAGGTTGCGTTCGGGCTGCCGTACCCGGATGGCGAGCCCGCCGTAGGGATCGGTCAGCTGCCACCAGCGCCGGCCCTCCAGATCCTCTAACGGCAGGGCCTTCTCCAGCCGCTGTCCGAGGGCCTCGGCGGCGGGGACGGCGGTGATGCGCTCGGCCGCGGCGTTGAAGCAGACGACGTGCCCGTGCTCGTCGGCGACGACGAGCCCGTCGGGCAGGTCGTCGGGGTCGATGCCGAGTCCGGCGAGGTCACCGGCCGGTCGGGCCGCGGGCGGGCGCCTCGACGTACCGGCTTCCCGTGCGCCGCTCGTACCGACACTCATCCCCGTACCCCACCTCCCAGACGAGGACCCGCGAGTTCGTCACCCTACTAGCTCTCGGTGACGGAGCGGCACCCTCCGGAGGCGCGCTGTGCACGGGCCGACGCGTAGAGACATACGGCCGCGGCCGTGGCGAGGTTCAGGCTCTCGGCCTTTCCGTGGATGGGGACGCGCACGACGGCGTCGGCGAGGGCGCGGGTCTCCTCCGGCAGCCCCCAGGCCTCGTTGCCGAACACCCACGCCGTGGGCCCGCCCATGGTGCCCTTGTCGAGCTCCTCGTCTAGGTCGTGGGGGCCGGCCCCGTCCGCGGCGAGGATCCGCACTCCGGCCTCCTTGAGCCCGGCGACGGCCCGCTCGACGGGGACGCCGACGGCCACGGGCAGATGGAAGAGGGAGCCGACGGAGGCGCGGACGGCCTTGGGGTTGTAGAGGTCGACGGAGGCGTCGGTCAGGACGACCGCCTCGGCGCCGGCGGCATCGGCGCACCGCAGGACCGTGCCGGCGTTCCCGGGGTCGCGCACGTGGGCGAGGACGGCGACGAGCCGGGGCCGGGCGGCGAGGATCTCCTCGAAGGGGGTGTCGAGGAACCGGCAGACACCCACGAGCCCCTGCGGGGTGACGGTGGTGGAGATGTCCTCGATCACCTGCTCGGCGGCGAGGTGGACCCGGGCGCCGGCGTCCCGGGCCTCACCGACGATGTCGGCGTACCGCTCCGCGGCCTCCACGGTCACGAACAGCTCCACCAGTGTGGACCCGGACGCGGCCGCCTCCCGCACGGCCTGCGGCCCCTCCGCGAGGAACAGCCGCTCCTTCCCCCGGAAGTTCCGCTTCGCGAGCCGCCGGGCGGCGGAGACGCGGGGGGAACGGGGGGAGATGAGGTCGGGGGTGGCGGAGGGCATGCGGTTCACCTTCGGCGACTTGGTTGACTTGTGGCTGGCGCGAGTGGGCTTGCTCGGGGCGTCGGCGTCAGCGGCTCCGCCGCGCGGGCGCGACCGGCTCCGACGGCCGCTGCCGCCGCCGGCCCCGCGGCTCGGCGACCACGCGGACACAGCAGGACCCGCAGGCCGTCAGACCTGCGGGTCCCTGAGCACGTCGGCCTAGAGCCGGCGCGGCGTCACGCGGCCTTCGGCGCGTTGACGTCGCTCGGCAGCGCCTTCTGCGCGACCTCGACGAGCGCGGCGAACGCGTTGGCGTCGTTCACGGCGAGCTCGGCCAGGATCTTGCGGTCGACCTCGACGTTCGCGGCCTTCAGACCCTGGATGAAGCGGTTGTACGTCATGCCGTTGGCGCGGGCAGCGGCGTTGATGCGCTGGATCCACAGCTGACGGAAGTCGCCCTTGCGCTTCTTGCGGTCGTTGTAGTTGTAGACCAGCGAGTGGGTGACCTGCTCCTTGGCCTTGCGGTACAGGCGCGAACGCTGACCGCGGTAGCCGGAGGCCTGCTCGAGGATCGCCCGGCGCTTCTTGTGGGCGTTGACTGCCCGCTTGACGCGTGCCACTTGTTAACTCCTTGTAGCGGGGCCGTGGGTGTCCTCACACGGCCCGGAAACGATTGGGTCCCGGTCAGAGATCAGGCGCGGGATGCGCGCCCGACGTCACTTGCCGAGAAGCTTCTTGATCTTCTTGGCGTCGCCCGGGGCCATCTCGGCGTTGCCGGTGAGGCGACGCGTCAGACGGGACGACTTGTGCTCGAGCAGGTGGCGCTTGCCGGCGCGCTCACGGAGCACCTTGCCGGAGCCGGTGACCTTGAAGCGCTTGCTGGCACCGCTGTGCGACTTGTTCTTCGGCATAGCGCCGTTCTCTCCTCGTCGGTGGCGCTCCGGTGCCCGGTCGCGAAAACCGGGCACAGGTGGAGCGTCGCTCGTGTATCGGTTACGTCCCTGGGACTGGCGTCCCGGGGGTCACGCCTCGGCGGAAGCCTCGGCAGGCGCCTCGGCGTTCACGGCGTCAGAGTCCGCGGCGTTCTGCGAACGGCCCGGGTTGGCCTTCGCTTCGGCCTTGCGGGCCTCCTGCGCCTGACGGGCCTCGGCCATCGCCTCGGTCTTCTTCTTGTGCGGACCGAGGACCATGATCATGTTGCGGCCGTCCTGCTTCGGGTTCGACTCGACGAACCCGAGGTCCTGGACGTCCTCCGCGAGACGCTGCAGCAGTCGGTAGCCCAGTTCGGGACGGGACTGCTCACGACCGCGGAACATGATCGTGATCTTGACCTTGTCGCCCTGCTTGAGGAACCGGACGACGTGACCCTTCTTGGTGTCGTAGTCGTGCGGGTCGATCTTCGGCCGGAGCTTCATCTCCTTGATGACCGTGTGCGCCTGGTTCTTGCGCGCCTCACGGGCCTTCATGGCCGACTCGTACTTGAACTTCCCGTAGTCCATGAGCTTGCAGACCGGCGGGCGGGCGTTCGCCGCGACCTCGACCAGGTCCAGGTCGTACTCCTGGGCAAGCTCCAGTGCCTTCGCGAGCGGCACGATGCCGACCTGCTCGCCACTGGGACCGACAAGTCGCACCTCGGGAACGCGAATCCGGTCGTTGATGCGGGGCTCGGCGCTGATGGATCCTCCTCGGTAGCACCACGCGGCGGTCTGGCGGACGGCCGCGTAACGTCTGTGTTCGTTAGGCTTATAACCACGCCGAAGCACAAAAAATGCCCCGAACGATCACAGGCGGGGCTCCAAGCACTACCGGAGCACCATCGCGAGGATCGCGGGGCGCACTACCGGGCGACTCCATCGTCCGTACGGAACGATGGTGGCCGCCTGACCGGGGTGACCCGCCGCCCGGAAGGGTGGTCGGGTGGGAGTTCGGAGCCTCCACTTGTGGGCCGGGCCCGCTTGCTGGGGGGCACGCGTGTCCGACCGGTCGTGACACGAGATTACCAGCTCGTGGAGGCGTGCGCTAATCCGGTGTCTCCCGCCTCCTGCTGTCAAGAGGGCGCACGACGGGCCCTATCGTGTCCTGCATGAGTGAGACCTCCCCCTCGGACACCCCCGAGACCCCCGGCGGCGCCGGCTTCGACGAGATGACCCGCGACATCGCGGAGGTGCCCGCGGTCGAGGTGATCGTGACGGTCGCCGTCAACCTGATGAGCGCCGCCGCCGTGAAGCTCGGTCTGACCGAGGAGGGCGACAAGTACAAGGACCTGGACGAGGCCCGCAAGCTGGTCACCGCCCTCGCCGGGCTGCTGGACGCGAGCGCGACGGAGATCAGCTCCTTCCACGCGGCGCCGCTGCGCGACGGCCTGAAGTCGCTCCAGCTGGCGTTCCGCGAGGCGTCGATCGTCCCGGACGAACCGGGCCAGGGTCCGGGCGAGAAGTACACCGGCCCGGTCTACGGCTAGCTCAGCCGCGTACCTGGTTCGTCCGCGTACGCAGTTCATCCGCGTACGTACAGGGGCTCGCCCGGAGGCGTCGTCCCGGCCGGCAGCAGTGCCAGGTCGAGGCCGCGCACCAGGCGGGCCCTCAGCGTTTCGTCGGCGGCGAGCCGCCGCGCCACGGCCTGGGCGGCCTCGGCGGGGGCGGCGGCCGGGTCCAGGACGAGGGCCAGGGTGCCGTCGGCCTGCCCGGGACCCAGGTGGGCCCGGAGCACGGCGGGCTCGGCGGCCACCGCGGCCCGGACCGCCCCCACCACCGCCGGGTCGGTGAGCGGGTCGGTCGTGGTGCGCCCCTCGGCGAGGGCGAGCAGCGCCGGTCCCGTCAGTTCGAAGGGCACCGGTCCGGCCAGGTCCAGCACGACCGTGTCCGCCTTCTCGTGCGCGGCCGCCTGCAACGCCTGGTGCAGGGGTACGGCGACGGGGCGGGCCCCGGGGTCCCAGCGGGCGAGGGAGTCGGTGGAGGTGAAGGCGGGCAGGGCCGTGCGGTGGCCCGCCTTCAGGGTCGGGACGGCCATGTCGCTGGTCTTCTCGCGGCGCAGCCCGTTCTCGTCCTCCTCGACCTCCCCGAGCACGGCCACGACGGGGACGAGGAGCCGGGCGCCCCTGAGGGCCTCCAGCACCGGGCCCACGGCGGTGCGGTCCTCGGCCCAGGCGGCGAGCGCGGCGCTCAGCGCGGGGTCGGCGGAGCCGTCGTCGTCGGAGAAGCCGGGGTCGGGAATGTTCTTGTTCGCCACGGTCACCGACCCTATCGGGGGGATGCCGCCGGGTTCGTGCGGGGCCGGAAACGCGGCCGTGACGTCTTTCACGGGTTTCTCAGACTTCCCTGACACACATTTCACGTCCGTCCAACGGCGCGCACAGTCGGCGCACCGAGCATCGCGGGCATGGAGTCTCACAGAGCACGTCGCGGCAGCCGCGCTCGCCCGTCCCGGCGCCGTCCTCTCCTCCGCTCCGCGCTCGCCGCCGTCGCCGTCCTGGGCGCCACGGCGGGCGGGACCGTGTACGTGAAGGCGCAGGGGCACTCGGGCCAGGAGGTCCTGTCGTCGTCGGTGACGCCGTCACTCTCGGCGTCGGCGTCGTCCGGAGGGGTGTCGGTGGAGTCGGTGAAGCCGGTGACGGGGGTAGGGGTCGAACGCGACGCGTCGCTGGCGGCGGCCATGGAGTCGGTGACCGTGCCGGACGGGGCGGAGGTGTCCGTGGCCGTGCTGGACGTGGACTCCGGCGAGAGCGCCGCGTACGGGACGGCCGCCTTCGACACGGCGAGCATCGTGAAGGTGGACATCCTGGCGGCGCTGCTCCTCCAGGCGCAGGACGACGGACGCCTGCTCACCGCGCAGGAGAAGGCGTACGCCACCGCGATGATCGAGAACAGCGACAACGACTCGGCGTCGGCCCTGTGGCGGGCCATCGGGAAGGCCGGTGGTCTCGACGCGGCGAACGAGCGCTTCGGGCTCACGGACACCGAGGGCGGCGCCGACATGCTGTGGGGGCTGACCCGGACCACGGCCGTCGACCAGCTCACCCTGCTCCGGCAGGTCTTCGGTGACGACTCCGAGCTGAGTGAGGCCTCCCAGGCCTATCTGCGGGCTCTGATGGGGCAGATCGCCGCAGGGCAGCGGTGGGGTGTCTCGGCGGCCGCGGACGGTTCCTCGTGGGCGCTGAAGAACGGCTGGCTGCCGCGTACGGCGACCGGGCTGTGGGACGTCAACAGCATCGGGCGGGTGACCGTCGACGGGGGCGACTTCCTGGTGGCCGTGCTGTCCGACGGCAACGCGACGCAGGAGACGGGCATCGCGCTGGTCGAGGCGGCGGCGAAGGCGGCGGTGTCGGCGTTCACCGGTGCCGGGGTGTCGGCTTCGTCTTCGGCTTCGTCTTCGGCGGCCGGGTGACTAGAACGTCTCGTACCGTTCGCGGCGGCCCCGCCACAGGACGACCGCGGCCACCAGCAGCACTCCCCCGGTCCCGCCGGCGAGCGGGCCGGCCCAGCTCGACGCGTCGTCGCCGGCCTTCTCGGCGTCCGGGCCGGGGCCGAAGTACTTCTCGCCGTAGGACGCGGCCCGCAGGTTCTCGGGGGTGAGGTCGGCGGCGGCCTCGATGGCGGCGGCCGGGTCGATGAAGCCGGAGCCGCGGGAGTCGTCACGGCCGCCGGTGGGGGCGTTGCGGGCGGTGTCCTCCAGGAGCTTCTTGATCTGCGCCGGGGTCAGGCCCGGGTGGGCGGCCTTCACGAGGGCGACGGCACCGGAGACGAAGGCGGCCGCGGCGGACGTGCCCCAGCCCTCGTAGTACTTGTGGTCCGGGTCGGCGATGACGACGTCGACGCCGGGGGCGCTGACCGTGGCGTACCAGCGGCGGGTGGAGAACGAGGCGCGGGTGCCGTAGCGGTCGACGGCGGTCACGGCGATGACGCCCGGGTAGGCGGCCGGGTAGGAGATGTGGTCGCCCTTCTCGCCGCCGTTGCCGGCCGAGGCGACCACCACGGAGCCCTTCTTCAGGGCGTACTGGACGGCCTCGTCCTCGGCGGGTTCGGGGTGCGCGGAGGCGGAGTCGTCGCCGAGGGAGAGGTTGATGACGTCGGCGCCCTGGTCGGCGGCCCAGCGGATGCCTTCGGCGAGGGCGTTGCCCCGGGTGTTGCGGGCCCTGGTGCGGGCCGGGTCGCCGTCCTCCAGGATCACGCGGACGGGCAGGATCTTCGCCTCCGGGGCGATGCCCATGACGCCGTCGGCGTTGCCGTGGCCGTGTCCGTGGCCGGCGATGATGCCGGCCATCGCGGTGCCGTGGCGGGCCCAGGCGCGGTCGCCGTCCTTCGCGCCGAAGCCGACCAGGTCCTTGCCGGGCAGGACGTTCCCGTCGAGGTCGGGATGGTCGGCCTCGACGCCGGTGTCGAGGACCGCGACGGTGATGCCCTCGCCCCGGGTGGTCCGCCAGACCTCGTCGGTGTGCAGGGCCTCCAGCCCCCACTGCTGGGCGCGTATGCCGTCCGCGTGCGCGGGGGCTGCGGGCAGGAGGGCGAGGGACGCGAGGAGGCCGCACAGCAGGCCCGCCCGGCGCGTCGTCGTGCGGCTCGTGGGCCTGCTGCTCATGAGGGCTGCTCCGGGGGCGAGACGGCGGTCTTGCGCAGGGCGCGCTCGATGCGGTCGGCGAGGCCCTTCGCCTCGTTGCCCAGGCCGGCCTGGGCGGGCGCCGAGGTGGCGCCGGACGCGGTGGCCTCCGCGGCGGGCTGCGGGGTGCCGACGGTGCGGCCGTCGGCCCAGCCGGAGACGGCGTAGACGACGACGGGCGCGTCGGTGAGGACGGAGATCGTCCAGGAGGCGCGCTGCTGGTCGCCGAAGGCGGCGGCGACGGTGTCCTTCGCGGCGTACGGGCGGGGCATCAGGTCGGTGCGGCGGGCGAGGCCCTCCTGCTCGAAGCGGGTCTTCAGCGCGCGCATGCCGGCCGCGTCGGCCTTGGTGAACAGCAGGCCGACGGTGGTGACGTAGCTCTGGGTGGCGTCGGTGTAGGTGGCACGCAGCAGGCGGGTGCAGCCGACCGGGGTGAGGGCCTTGAGCAGCAGCGGGTCGAAGGCGTCGGCGCAGCCGCCGTCCGGGGCGACGGCGATCCGCGTCCAGGTGCGGTCGGCGCCGCCGGGGCCCGCGCCCCGTCCGTCCACGGCGGGCGGGAACAGCTGGTCCACGGGGACGTTGTGCCAGAGGCTCCCGGCGGTGGTGTAGGCCCCCTGCCCGCCCGCCTCGGCGGAGCCCCCGACGAGCCAGCTGCCGGTGACGGAGCCGCCGATGAGGCCGAGTCCGAGGACGACGCAGGCGGCGGCCGCGACGGTCCGGCTCCGCCGGGTCCGCGGCGCGTCCCGGTACCCCTCGGGCTGTGCGAACGTCACGACGGGCCGCGTGGCACCGGGCGCGTCGCCCGGCGTCATCGGGGCGCTCCAGGACCGGGCGGGGTCGAGGTCCGCAGGCGCGGACCGCGGGCGCGGCGGAGCCTGCGGGGGCTGCGCGGTCGCGGACGCCCGCGAGGCGTCGGGACCGGGGTGCCGCGCGGCCACGCCGGGGTTCCAGGCCGGCCGGGCGTCGTCCTCGACGGCGTCCGGCCCGGAGGGCGCGTCGGGACGTCGCCCGGGTACGGCGGAGGACAGGGCGTCCCGGGGAGGCTGCGTGGGGGCGGGTGCCCAGGTACGGGGCAGCGGGGTCCAGGCGGCGCCGGAGTCGGGAGTCCGGGGGGTGTCCGGGGCGTCGGGGCCGGTCGAGCGGGGGCCGTCCCGGCGCGCGGGGGGAACGTCGGCCGCGGCAGGACGGGGACCGCTGGGGCGGGCGGGGGAGGCGTCGGCCGCGTTCGCCGGGCGGGGGGCCTGCGGGCGAGGAGGCCGCGCGTTGTCCGCGCCGGCGGAACGGCCCATCCCGGCGTCAGCCGGACGCGCACCCACCGGACGCGCGGCACCGGCGGACCCGGAACCTGCCGGGCGGCCACCGGCCGGGCGAGCCGGGCGGGTGGTCTCCGGGTGTGCTCCGCTCGGCTCGTCGCCGCTGCGTGAGGACGGCCCGGTGGAGCCGGGCCGTGGGGCGGGGGCGGTTCGGCCTGTGGGGGGTGGGGTGTCCGGGAAGCGGGCGGACGCGGGGGGTGGCGGCGGGATCATCTGGTCCGGGGTGCGCAGGTTCGGGAAGCGGGGGGCGGGGGGTGCCTGCGTCGAGGAGGACGGGGAGCGGCCCGGGCGTGCGGCGGGCACGGTCCGGCCGGCCCGGGGCGCGATGTCGTCGGGGGGGGGGCGGGCCGGCGGGGGGGGGGGGGGGGGGGGGGGGGCGGGGGGGGGGGGGGGGCGCCCCCCCCCCCCCCCCCCCCCCCCCCCGGGACCGGCGGTGTTCCGGGGCTCGGGCGCTCGCTGCGCCGTGCCCGCGTTCCTCGGCGGTTGTGCGGGAGCGGCCGTTCCCGGTGTCCCCACCCGCGGCGGCTGGGCCGGGCGCGGTGGTGCCGTCGGCCGCGGAGGCGTGTCCGGGGCAGGGGGGCCGGAGGCGGGAGGAGTGGGCGGACGTGGGGGGATCGAGGCGCGGCGTGCTTCCGTGCTCATGCACCCCCCGTTTCCTCGTGCCCGGGCCGTCGTTCTCCTGCGCGGGCCCTCGCTGCTCGTGCCCGGGCGGCCCGGTGCGGACCCACGGGTCCGTTCCGGGCACGCGTACCCGCACGGGCGCACCGGCATCCCGGCGCGGCCGGCCGGCCGAAGCCGTTCGTCCGTGCGTGCGCGTCACTCTACGGCTTGTTGCCGAGCGAACGGGAACCCGTCCCACGACCCCGGGGCATCTGCCCGGAACGTCCCCCTACCCTGCGGTAATCCGGTCTGGCAGGCTGCGTTCATGACTGCGCGCGCCGCCGACCGGGCCCGTTACGACCGGGCAACCGCCCATCTCGACGCCCCCCTCGCCCTCGTGGACCTGGACGCCTTCGACGCGAACGCGGACGACCTCGTCCGCCGGGCGGGCGGCAAGCCGGTCCGCGTCGCCAGCAAGTCCGTCCGCTGCCGGGCCCTGCTGGAGCGCGTCCTGGCGAAGGACGGCTTCGCGGGCATCATGTCGTTCACCCTGGCCGAGTCGCTGTGGCTGGCGCGCTCCGGATTCGACGACATCCTGCTCGCCTATCCCTCGGCGGACCGGGCCGGCTTCGCCGAACTGGCCGGTGACCCCAAGCTCGCCTCGGCCGTCACCGTCATGGTCGACGACGTCGCCCAGCTCGACCTGATCGACGCCGCGCGCGCCGACGGGCGCGAAGTGGTGCGTGTCTGCCTGGAGTTGGACACCTCCCTGAAGCTGCTCGGCGGGCGGGTGCGGGTCGGCGCGCGGCGCTCGCCGCTGCACTCCCCCTCCCAGGTCGCCGAGGTGGCACGGGCGGTGGCCCGGCGGCCGGGGTTCCGGCTGGTGGGGATCATGGCGTACGAGGGGCACATCGCCGGCGTCGGTGACGCGGTCGCCGGACGCCCGCTGCGTTCGCGGGCGGTGCGGCTGATGCAGGCCGCCGCGCGCCGTGAACTCGCCGAGCGGCGTGCCGCGGTGGTGCGCGCGGTGCGGGCGGTGGCGCCGGACCTGGAGTACGTCAACGGCGGCGGCACCGGCAGTGTGCAGTACACCGTCGCGGAGGAGGCCGTCACCGAGGTCGCCGCCGGCTCGGGGCTGTACGTGCCGCGGCTGTTCGACAACTACACGTCGTTCCGCGGCCGTCCGGCCGCCCTCTTCGCCCAGCCCGTGGTCCGCAGGCCGGGGGTGGGGGTCGTGACCGTCCTCGGCGGCGGGTATCCGGCCTCCGGTGCGGCCGGTCCCGACCGGCTGCCGGTGCCGTACCTGCCGGAGGGGCTGCGCTACGACCCGCAGGAGGGTCCCGGCGAGGTGCAGACGCCGCTGCTCGGCGCCCCCGCCGACGACCTGCTGATCGGCGACAAGGTGTGGTTCCGGCACGCGAAGGCCGGTGAGCTGTGCGAGCGGTTCGACGTGTTGCACCTGGTTCAGGGCGACACGGTGACGGCGACGGTGCCGACGTACCGGGGCGAGGGCCACACGTTCCTGTAGTTCACCGCGTCGGCCCGAGGCCGCTGCCGACCCCGCCGCCCGTGTCCGCGTCGCCGATCGGGCGGATGCCCTTGGTGATGCGGTCCATGTCGGCCAGGGGAGGTCCGTCCTCGCCGGCGTGGAAGACGTAGCGGACGAGGACCGGGGCCTGCGTGCCGACCGTGGAGGGGAAGACCAGGGACTGGACGTGGCCGCCGGGGCCCTCGGCGGTCGTGACGCGCCAGCGGACGTAGTACCCGGCGCGGCCCGCGACCGCGACCTGGCCGGAGGCCACGACCTGGTGGGACTCGATGCCGCCGAAGGGGCGCCGGCCGAGGAGGTCGCGGTCGTAGGCGGCGTCGGCGGCGTCGGCGATGTCGGCCTCGGCCAGGGCCTTAGGCGAGGTCTCGGCGGTGTCGGTGACCGTGCGGGAGACGACCAGGCCGTGCCGGCAGACGCCGCCGTCGCCCGGGCATTCGTAGGTGCCGTCGGTGGTCATGACGGCGTCGGGCTCGGTGACGTGCTGAGGGGTCTCCCAGCCGTCGAGGAGGGGGAAGGTGACGCCGTTCAGTTCGTCGACGACGACCGCCGGGCCGTCGGCGGGGGAAGCGGAGGTGTCGGGTTCGGGGGTGGCGGGCCCGGGCGCCGGTGCCGACGCGGTGGAGGCGGTCGGGGCCGCGGCCGGTTCCGTACCGTTCCCGCCGTTCGCGCCGAGGACGACGACGCCCGTCACGATCGCCGCGACGAGGACGGCCCCGGCCACGACCAGGGCCACGGCCCCCGCCCGGCCGGAGCGCCCGCCGGCACAGGCCACCGGCGGCCCGAAGCCCTCGGGTGCCGGCGGCACCGGGGCGGGCGCCGGGACCCGGGGGGCGCGCCGGTGTTCCGTCCAGGTCGTGCCGTCCCACCAGCGTTCCCGGTGGGGGTCCGACGGGTCGCGGTACCAGCCGGGCGGGGTCGTCATGCTCATCCCGGCACTGTAGGGCGGGGGCTACAGGGGCGTGACGTAGGCGCCCGAAATCCCGCCGTCCACCAGGAAGTCGGTGGCGTTGACGAAGGAGGAGTCGTCGCTGGCGAGGAAGGCGACGGCGGCGGCGATCTCCTCGGCCTCGGCGAACCGGCCGAGCGGGATGTGGACGAGACGGCGGGCCGCCCGCTCCGGGTCCTTGGCGAACAGCTCCTGGAGCAGCGGGGTGTTGACCGGTCCGGGACAGAGCGCGTTGACCCGGATGCCCTCCCGGGCGAACTGCACGCCCAGCTCGCGGGACATGGCCAGCACACCGCCCTTGGACGCCGTGTACGAGATCTGCGAGGTGGCCGCGCCCATCCGGGCCACGAAGGAGGCCGTGTTGATGATGGAGCCCTTGCCCTGGCGCCGCATGTAGGGGATGGCGGCCTTGCAGCACAGGTAGACGGAGGTGAGGTTGACCTCCTGGACGCGCTTCCAGGCCTCGAGGCCGGTCTCCAGGATGGAGTCGTCGTCGGGCGGGGAGATGCCGGCGTTGTTGAAGGCGATGTCGACGCTGCCGTAGGTGTCGTACGCCGTCTTGAACAGGGTTTCGACCTGCTCGGGGTCGGTCACGTCGACCTTCACGAAGGTGCCGCCGACCTCCTCGGCGGCCGCCTTGCCGCGGGTCTCGTCGACGTCGCCGCAGACGACGTGGGCGCCCTCGGAGGCGAGGCGGCGGGCGGCGGCGAGGCCGATGCCGCTGCCGGCCCCGGTGACGACGGCGGTACGGCCGACGAGCCGGCGGCAGATGATCTCTTCGGTCACTGTGCGGGGCCCTCCGTGCTGATGAAGACGTTCTTGGTCTCGGTGAAGGCGGTCAGGGCGTCCGGGCCCAGTTCCCGGCCGACGCCGGACTGCTTGAAGCCGCCGAACGGGGTCCAGTAGCGGACGCTGGAGTGGGAGTTGACGGACAGGTTGCCCGCGCGCACGGCCTGCGCGACGCGCAGGGCGCGGCCGACGTCCCGGGTCCAGACGGAGCCGGAGAGGCCGTACGGGGTGTCGTTGGCGAGGCGGATCGCGTCCTGCTCGTCGGTGAACGGCAGCAGCACGGCGACGGGGCCGAAGATCTCCTCGCGGGCCGCGGCGGAATCGGACCGCTCCCCGGTGAGCACGGTCGGCGGGAACCAGAAGCCGGGCCCGTCGGGTGCGCTGCCGCGCAGGGCGGGGGCGTCGTCCGGCACGAACGACCGTACGCGATCCACCTGCTGACGGGAGATCAGCGGACCCATCCGGGTGGCCTCGTCGGCCGGGTCGCCGACCACGACGGCGGACAGCTCGCGGGCCAGGAGGTCGGCGACCTCGTCGTACACCGACTCCTGGACCAGGATCCGGGTGCGGGCACAGCAGTCCTGGCCGGAGTTGTCGAGGAACGAGAAGGGGTCGACGGCTGCCTTGAGGTCGGCGTCGGCGAAGACGACGTTGGGGCTCTTGCCGCCGAGTTCGAGGGTGACGGGCTTGACGTGCCGGGCGCAGCGCTCCATGACCTCGCGGCCGGTGCGGGTGGACCCGGTGAACACGATCTTCGCGACGCCCGGGTGGTCGACCAGGGCGCGCCCGGCGATGTGGCCGTGGCCGGGCAGGACCTGGAAGAGGTGCTCGGGCAGGCCCGCCTCCAGGGCCAGTTCGGCCAGGCGGAGCGCGGTGAGCGGGGTGGTTTCGGCGGGCTTGAGGACGACGGCGTTGCCCGCGGCGAGGGCGGGGAAGGAGCCCCAGGCGGCGATGGGCATCGGGAAGTTCCAGGGGGCGATCACCCCGACGACGCCGAGGGGCTCGTGGAAGGTGACGTCCCAGCCGCCGGGGACGGGGATCTGGCGGCCGGTGAGGCGTTCGACACCGCCCGCCGCGTACAGCAGCAGGTCGCGGGCGTTGCCGGCCTCCCAGCGGGCGTTGCCCAAAAGGTGGCCGGCCTCGCGGACCTCGAGGAGTGCCAGTTCCTCGACCTGGCGGTCGACGACGTCGGCGAAGCGGCGCAGCAGGCGGGCCCGGTCGGCGGGGGCGACGGCCGCCCAGGCCGCCTGGGCGGCGCTCGCGCGGGCGACGGCGCGGTCCACGTCGGCGGGGTCGGCGGCGGGGACGGTGGCGACGACCTCCTCCGTGGCCGGGTTGAGGACGGTCAGCTCGTGCGGGTCGGGCTGCGGGGAGTCGGTCTGGTGCGCGTCGGACAAGGGATGCCCTTTCACATGCGTTCGAAGGAGCGGCGCAGCTCCCAGTCGGTGACCGCGGCGTCGAAGGCCTCCAGCTCGACGCGTGCCATGTTGCGGTAGTGCGCGACGACCTCGTCGCCGAAGGCGGTCCGGGCGATCGGGCTGCTCTCCCACAGGTCGGCGGCCTCGCGCAGGGTGGTCGGGACGTGCGCGTGGTCGGCGGTGTAGGCGTTGCCCGGGCAGGGATCGGGCAGCTCGAGTTCGCGCTCGATGCCGTACAGGCCGGCGGCCACCAGCCCGGCGACCGCGAGGTGCGGGTTGACGTCGCCGCCGGGCAGCCGGTTCTCGAAGCGCAGGGAGCGGCCGTGGCCGACGACGCGCAGAGCGCAGGTGCGGTTGTCGTGGCCCCAGGCGACGGCGGTGGGGGCGAAGGAGCCCGGCTGGAACCGCTTGTAGGAGTTGATGTGGGGGGCGTACAGGAGGGAGAAGTCACGTAGGGCCGCCAGTTGTCCGGCGAGGAAGTGCCGCATGACGTCGGACATCCCGTCCGGCCCGGCCATCGCGTTGTGGCCGTCCGCGTCCGCGAGGGAGAGGTGGATGTGGCAGGAGTTGCCCTCGCGCTCGTTGTACTTCGCCATGAAGGTGAGGGAGACGCCCTCCTGGGCGGCGATCTCCTTGGCGCCGGTCTTGTAGATCGCGTGCTGGTCGCAGGTGACCAGGGCCTCGTCGTAGCGGAAGACGATCTCGTGCTGGCCGGGGTTGCACTCCCCCTTGGCGGACTCGACGGTGAGGCCGGCGCCGGCCATGTCGTTGCGGATGCGGCGCAGCAGGGGTTCGACGCGGCCGGTGCCGAGGATGGAGTAGTCGATGTTGTACTGGTTGACCGGGGTGAGGCCGCGGTAGTTCGCGTCCCAGGCCTGCTCGTACGTGTCCTTGAAGACGATGAACTCCAGCTCGGTGCCGACCTGGGCGGTGTAGCCGAGCGCGGCGAGGCGTTCCAGCTGGCGGCGGAGGATCTGGCGGGGCGCGGCGGCGACCGGGGAGCCGTCCTCCCAGGCGAGGTCGGCGATGAGCAGGGCGGTGCCGGGGTGCCAGGGCACGCGGCGCAGGGTGGCGAGGTCGGGGCGCATGGCGAAGTCGCCGTATCCCCGATCCCACGAGGACATGGCGTATCCGTCGACGGTGTTCATCTCCGTGTCGACGGCGAGGAGGTAGTTGCAGCCCTCGGTGCCGTGGTGGAGGACCTCGTCGAGGAAGAAGCGGGCGGCGAACCGCTTGCCCTGCAGACGCCCTTGCATGTCCGGGAAGGCCAGGACGACAGTGTCGACCTCACCGCCCGCCACGAGGGCGTGCAGTTCCTCGACGGCGAGCGGGGGTGTGCGGTCTGCCACGGGAGGGCCTCCTTAAGGCTTCCTCGGCTTCTGCTGCTTCGTTCGACGGCCGGGAGCCATAAGGTATTGCTGAGAACCATTGTTTGGGAAGGGGGCGCGGCCAGATGTCGGTGGAGGCTGACGGCGGTGCGGACGACCGGCTGACGCCGGTGCTGCGGCCGGTGCGGGCGGGGAACGGTTTCGAGGAGGCGCTTGAGCAGATCCTCCAGGTCGTCCGGCTGGGCCTGGTGCCGGGCGGGGAGCGGCTGCCGGCCGAGCGGGAGCTGGCGGAGCGGCTGGGGATCAGCCGGGTGACGCTGCGCGAGGTGCTGAAGGTCCTCCAGGACCAGGGGCTGGTGGAGTCCCGCCGGGGCCGGTACGGCGGAACGTTCGTGCTGCCGCGCACGGACGTGGGCGGCGAGGACGAGCTGCGGCGGCGGATCGCCGAGACCGACATCGAGGACGTCCTGCGCTTCCGGGAGGTGCTCGAGGTGGGCGCCGCGGGCCTGTGCGCGGCCCACGGCCTCACCGGGGAGCAGGCCGGGCGGCTGCGCGAGGCCCTGGCCCGCACCCAGGACGCCCCCCTGACCGACTACCGCCGCCGGGACACCCTGCTCCACCTCACCCTGGCCGAGCTGTGCGGCTCGCCGTCGCTGACGGCGCAGTACGCGGCGGTCCGGGCGACGGTGAACGACCTCCTGGACTGCATCCCGCTGCTGGTGCGCAACCTGGAGCACTCGCAGCGCCAGCACGCGGCCCTGGTGGAGGCGGTGCTCGACGGGGACGCGGACGGGGCGCGGGAGATGATGCGGGAGCACTGCGCGGGGACGGCGGCGCTGCTCAGGGGGTTCCTGGCGTGACCGGCGGGCGTGTTCAATGGTTCGGCTGGAGTCCATTCGAGGGGTGGGAGAGCGCAGCATGGTGAGCGGGACGGGCCGGCCGCTGATCGGCGTCACCACGTATGTGGAGACCGGGGCGCGCTGGGGGGTGTGGGAGCTGGACGCGGCCCTGCTGCCCGTCGGATACCCACGGCTCGTGCAGCGGGCGGGCGGACTGGCCGCGATGCTCCCGCCGGACGCGCCCGAGCACGCGGCGGCGACCGTGGCGCGGCTGGACGGCCTGGTGATCGCGGGCGGTCCGGACGTGGAGCCGGTCCGCTACGGCGCCGAGCGCGACCCCCGCACGGGGCCGCCGGCGCGGGAGCGGGACGCGTGGGAGCTCGCCCTGGCCGACGCGGCGCTGACGGCCGGCATCCCCCTGCTGGGCATCTGCCGGGGCATGCAGCTGCTGAACGTGGCCCTCGGCGGGACGCTCGTGCAGCACCTCGACGGGCACGCGGAGATCGTCGGCGTCTTCGGCCGGCACCCCGTGAAGCCGGTCCCGGGCACGCTGTACGCCGATCTCGTGCCGGAGGAGATGTCCGTGCCGACCTTCCACCACCAGGCGGTGGACCGCCTCGGCGCCGGCCTGATCCCGTCGGCGCACGCGGCGGACGGGACGGTGGAGGCCGTGGAACTGGCGTCCTCCGGTGCCGGAGGGTGGGTGCTGGGCGTCCAGTGGCATCCGGAGATGGACGAGGACCTGCGGGTGATGCGGGGGCTGGTGCGGGCCGCGGGGCGCTGACGGAGGAGGTGACGCGGGACGCGCCGGCGCGGGTGATCCGGTCGGACGAGACGCCGCCGGCACACCCGTCCGACGGCTCCGTGTGCCGTTTGCCCGGGCCTCGCCGCCCGGCGCACCACGGTCCGCGGCGGGGTGCGCGTCCACCCGGCGCGTGTCCCCGGGGGCTGTTCCTCACGCGGTGCGCCGCGGCCGGCCCGTCCGGCGCGTGCGGACGAGGCATCAGCCGGTGTGAAGGATCCGGAAGCGATCGGGTGCCGCCGGATCCCGGTCGACGACCTGGACCGGCGTCCGAGCCCATTGCCAGACGCCGATGCCCGGCGTGCGGGTGAAGCGGATCTGCCCGCGGGTGCCTTCGACGGCGACGCGCGGCCAGGCTGCGGCGGTGCGCGCCCGGTCCCCGCCCTGAGCACGCAGCACCTCGGCGAGGACGACGACCGTGTCGTAGCCCTCGAAGGCGACGAAGGAGGGCGCTTCGGCCAGCCGCTCGCGGAGGACCGTCCCGACGCGTGCGCCGAGTGGGCCGAGACGCTCGGGCAGGTAGCGCAGGAACGGGATCGCGGCGCCGGCGTCGCCCAGCGACGTCGCCCATGAGGCGAACTCCGGTTGCCCGGCCGGAGCGCCGATCATGACGTCGGCGAGGCGCTGGTCGCGGCGGACGGACCTGACGATCGACACGGCCGGCTCCGGGTGGCCGGCCAGCAGAAGGAGGGCTGTCGCGCGATGGCCGACGAGCTCGTCGCACGCGGCCGTGGGCGTGAGCGCGCGCATGTCGAGTGCGGTCACGGTGCCGCCGTGCCGAGCGAGGTGGTCCCGCAGGATGCGGGTCCCCCTCGCCCAGTAGAGACTCGACTGGGCTGCTACGGCGATGCGACGGTGGCCCGCGCCGAGGAGGAAGTCCGCGAAGATCCGCCAGCCGCGGGACTGCGGCGGGGAGAGGCGCGCGACCCATTCCGCCGGCTCCTCGGTGAGCGCGTCGAGCACCGCGGACGAGCAGAGGAACGGCAGGCCGAGGGCGTCGGCCCGGGCTGCAGCGGCACGAGCGACCACGCTGTGATACTCCCCCGCCAAGGCGGCCACGCCCAGACGGGCCAGTTCGTCCACGGCCGCCACGGCCCTCCGCGGGTCGGCCGCGGTGTCCCGGACCACCAGCTCGAGTGGTCTTCCGGCGATCCCGCCGGCGGCATTGACGTCACGCACCGCCAGCTCGAGCCCGGCGAGCAGGTGTCGGCCCGCCTCGGTCCAGCCGGGCCGAGTCAGCGGAACGAGAGTGCCGATCCGCACGGATGATCCGTCGGCCCGTTCCGCTCCGGGTGCGGAGGGTGGCGTGTTCATGCGCCGGCGTCCCCCGTGTGACGATGCGGTCGCGGTGTGCCCTGGCAGTGCGCGTGCGTCTCATCCCGCCGCGGCGGGCACATCTGGGCGATCATGCCGGACATTGCATCCACCACCGTCGCCGAGAGGCAACCGATTATGTGCTCGCCGAGGTGCCGGGCCGCGGCCTCGGCCTCCTCCTCGAGCCACCGACGCCGAGGAGCCGGCCGGCGAGGGACGGCGGCGTTACGGTGTCGAGTCCTCCGTCCGCCTGCAACTCCTGCGAGCCGCGAAGCTCTCGATCGCGACCGGTGCGGCCATCGCCTCCGCCTGACCGCGCCCCGCCGGCCGAAGCGGACCGTCGTCACGAAGGGCCGACCGCTGCTCTGCGACGGGCGGAGTCCCGGGCCTACCCCCGCGTCAACGACAACAGCTCCCGCGCCGGACCCGTGGGCCGATGCCCCGTCGGCCACACCGCCCGCAGGTCCCGGGCGAGCAGCACCCCCTCCACCGGCACCCTCACCAGGCGCCGCATGGCCAGCTCCTCCCCCACCGCGAGCTCGCTCAGCACCGCCGGCCCCGCCCCGCTCACCGCCGCTGCCTTCACCGCCGTCGTCGAGGACAGTTCGATCAGCGGCCGGGCCAGACCGCCCAGCGCCGCGTCCAGAACCTGCCGCGTCCCCGAACCCTTCTCCCGCAGGATCAACGGTGTCGACGCCAGTTCCCCTGCGGACAGCGGACGGCGCCGCCGACCCCACGGATGAGCGGGCGCGGCGACGACGATCAGGTGGTCGTGGGCGATGACCGTCGAGTCCAGCCCGGAGGGCACGGTCAGGCCCTCCACGAAGCCGAGGTCCGCCTCCCCGGACAGCAGCCGCTCCGCCACGGCCGCGGAGTTGCCCGCGAGCAGCGACACCGCGGTGTCCGGCCGCTCCGCGCGCAGCGCGAGCAGCCAGCCGGGCAGCAGGTACTCGGCGATGGTCATGCTCGCCGCGACCCGCAGGCGCGAGTCCCGCCGGTCCCGCAGTGCCTGCGCGCCCGCGTCGAACGCCTGGGCCGCCTCGACGATCCGTCGCGCCCAGTCCGTGACCAGCGCCCCGGCGTCGGTGAGCCGGGAGCCGCGCGGCGACCGGTCGACGAGCGCCACCCCCAGCTGGCGTTCCATCGAGCGGATCCGGCTGCTGGCCGCGGGCTGGGTGATCCCCATCTCGCGCGCCGCCCCGCCGAGGCTGCCGAGCCGTGCCACCGCCAGCAGCAGTTCCAGCGCGCCGAGGTCCGGGACCCGGTGCGCGATCGAGCCCGCCGCGCCGGGCGAACGTGCCCCCTCACCGGCGGATGTCTCTGTCTCCCCACTGGCCATAAGACCAGTTTATGCCCCCATAGACTCAAACTCCCTGGTCGCGGGCGTGCGCGGGCGCGACCGTGGGGTTCATGATCACCGTCCGCCACCTCGGTCCGAACTGGTACGCCACGGTCATGGGCACGGCCGCCGTGGCCACGGCGGGCCGCGCGCTGCCCGTCCCGGGGCTGCGCCCGGCCTGCACAGCCGTCTGGGCCCTCTCCCTCGTCCTGCTGGCGGCCCTCCTCACCGCCCGTGCCCTGCACTGGCGCCACCACCGCGACCAGGCCCGCGCCCACCTCCTCGACCCGGCGACGGTCCCCTTCTACGGCTGCCTCGCCATGGCCCTGGTCGCCGTCGGGGGCGGTGCGCTCACCGCGGGCCGCGACTGGATCGGCACCGGGGCCGCCGTCGCCCTCGACGCCGTGCTGTTCACCGCCGGTACGGCCGTCGCGCTCGCGGGCGCCGTGGCGGTGCCGTACCTTATGGCCGTACGCCACCGCGTCGGGCCGGGGCAGGCGACGCCCGTGTGGCTGCTGCCGCTCGTGGCGCCGATGGTGTCGGCCGCGTGGGGACCGCTGCTCGTCCCGCACCTGCCGGCCGGGCAGCCGCGGGAGACGCTGCTCCTCGCGTGTGTCGCGCTGTTCGGGCTGAGTCTGCTGGCCACGCTCGTGATGCTGCCGGTCGTCTTCGGCCGGCTGGTCGCCGGCGGGCCGCTGCCCCTGCCGCTGACGCCGACCCTCTTCCTCGTCCTGGGACCGCTCGGGCAGTCCACCACCGCGGTCGGGACGTTCGCGGAGATCGCCCCGGGGGTCGTGCCCGCGCCGGACAGCCGCGGCTTCGCGGTCCTCGCCGTCCTCTACGGCGTGCCCGTCATGGGGTTCGCGCTGCTGTGGCTGTGTCTGGCCACCGCGCACGTGGTGCGGGCCCGCCGGCGCGGGATGGGCTTCGCGATGACCTGGTGGGCGTTCACCTTCCCGGTCGGCACCTGTGTGACCGGCGCCGCCGCCCTGGCCCGGCACACGGGCCTCGTCGCCTACGAGGTGCTCGCGGGCGGGCTGTACGTCGTCCTCGTCGCCGCCTGGACCGTCGCCGCCGCGCACACCGTGCGCGGGCTGGTCAGCGGCGCGCTGCTCGCAGCTCCCCGGCCAGCACCCGCGGCGCCTCGGCGAGCGACGGGCCATACCACGTCAGGTGCCGTCCGCTGACCAGCGCGCAGGGCAGACCGGGGAAGACCTCCGGGCCGTCGTCGGGGGTGAAGCGGTAGGGCTCGTCGGGCAGGACGACCAGGTCGGGGGCGGCCGCCCGCAGCTCGGCCGACGGGATCCTCGGGTAACGGTCCTCGTGCGTGGCGTGGACGTGGTCGACGCCGAGGCGGGCCAGGACGTCGCCCGCGAAGGTGTCCCGGCCGAGCACCATCCAGGGTCGGCGCCAGATCGGGACGACCGCCGTCCGCCGGGGTTCGAAGGGCTCCGGCGCCGCCCATGCCGCCTCCGCCTCGTCCAGCCAGCGCGGACGCGAGCGCGCCCCGCACGCCCGAAGCACCCGCGCCAGTTCCCCGAAGGCCTGCGGAACGTCCCGCACCTCGGTCACCAGCACCCCGACGCCGGCCGCGCGCAGGGCCGCCAGGTCGGATTCCCGGTTCTCCTCCTCGTTGGCGACGACCAGGTCGGGGGCGAGGGCGACGATCCGGTCGGTCTTCGGGTTCTTGGTGCCGCCCACACGGGTGACGTCGAGGTCAGCCGGGTGGCTGCACCAGTCGGTGGCGCCGACCAGGGCGCCGGGCACGGACACGGCCACCGCTTCCGTGAGCGACGGCACCAGCGAGACGACCCGCACTACCGTCTGCGGTTCCGGACGGCTTCGATGTGCTCCGCGACGGCGACGACGACTATCCGGGTGTCCGGGACGGTGGCCCGCCAGCGGTGGCGCACCCCGCCGGTGAGGTACAGGGTGTCGCCCCGGCCGAGACGGTAGGCGCGGCCCTCGGCCTCGATCTCCACGGCGCCGTCGGCCACGTACATCAACTGGTCGTTGCGGTACTGGAACTCCCGGCCGGCCTCGTGGTCGCCGGTGAACTCCGAGGCGTGCATCTGGTGGTGGCCGCGCACGAGGGAGCGGGACCGCGGCTCCGGCCCGGCTTCGACGAGCTCGGCGCGGACGACGTCGACGCTGCACGCCGGGTCGGCGGCGGCGAGGAGTTCGACGGCGGTGGTGCGCAGGGCGTCGGCCACCTTCTCCAGGGAGCTGGTGCTGGGCCGGGCCCGGTCGTTCTCGATCTGGCTCAGGAACGGCACCGACAGGCCACTGCGCTCGGCCACGACGGCGAGAGTGAGCTCCAGGGACCGGCGCCGCCGCCGGACGGCCGCGCCCACCCGGAGGGGCTGTTCTTTGTGGTCGCCCATCGCTCCGGCTCCCTCCTCCGCTCGTCGCCCCGACTACCCGAGTGCCCCGCAGCGGGCACACGTTCTCTGATGACTTCTCTGCACCCTACGCATGTTCGGCAAACCGTTTCATGTGCCCGTCACATCGAGGACACACGGCGTCACGCGGGACCTCACAGTTCGCGCCAGTCGATCATCCCCAGGGGATCACGGGGCGGGGGCGGCGCGCTCGTGTTCCTCCGTTCAATGCGCGGGCGGACCGTCGTGTTCCCGTTCGTCCCGGGTCGCGATCGCGGCTGGTCGCACGGCCGGCGGCGGCAGACGGCCACCGGCCGGGTCCGGGCGTGGACGTAGCGCTGCGTGGTTGGCCGGATCCTTGCGTGGGACGACGGCGCGAGGGGCGGGCCCCGTCGTACGTGTCGGAGACGTACGACGGTGCCCGCCCCTCGCCGGACGGTCGCGGGGCTGTCAGGTCACCCGGCCGCCCTGCTCTTCTCCCCCGCTCCGGCCACCGGTACCCACCTGTCGACCAGGCCGGGGTTGTCCTTCAGCCAGGTGCGGACGGCGTCCTGCTCCTTGCCCTTGCCTGCCTTCTGGATCCGCGCCTCCAGGCCGGTCAGCTGGCCCTCGGTCATCGAGAAGTCCTCGAGCCACTTGCCGACCTCGGGGTGGTCGGCGGCGAAGCCCTTGCGGGCCAGGGTGTGCACGCCGTCGCCCTTGCCCCAGGCGCCCTCGGGGTCCTTCAGCTTCTTCAGGCCGTACTCGCTGTACGCCCAGTGCGGCGACCAGAGGGTGACGACGATCGGCTCCTTCTTGGCGTACGCCCGCTTGAGTTCGGCCAGCATCGCCGGGGTGGAGCCGTCCACGACCTTGTAGGTGCCGTCGAGGCCGTACTGCCGGAGGACCTTGTCCTTGAGCAGGCCCATCATCCCGGCGCTCGGCTCGATGCCGGTGATCCTCCCGCCGAACGCGGCGGACTTGCCCTTCAGGTCCGCGAGGGAGTTCACGTCCTTCATGTACGAGGGGACGGTGAGCTCCAGGGAGGTGGGGCCGTACCACTGGCCGAGGTCGTCGAGCTGCTCGCCGTACTTCTTCCAGTACTCCGCGTGAGTGGTGGGCAGCCAGGAGTCGGTCTGGAAGTCGACCTGGCCGGTGGCCAGGCCCGTGTAGAGGGGACCGGCGGCGTACTGGGTGGTCTTCACCTCGAAGCCGCGTTCCTCTAGCAGTTCCTTCCAGAGGTAGGTGGAGGCGATGCCCTCGTCCCAGGGGATGTAGCCGATGGTGATCTCCTCGCCCTTGCCGACGTCCGTGGCGGAGGCCTCGGCGGTGCCGGGGTTCGAGCCGAGGACACCCCTGCCGCCGGCGACGAGGGCGAGGACGACCACGCCGACCACGGCCACGGCCGCACGGGGGCGGTACGTCCACACGGTCGTGCGGGCCTTGGCGGCGGCGCGGCGGCCGAGCGGGGAGATGCGGGTGCCGAGGGCACCGGTCATGCGGTCCAGGTAGATGGCGAGGACGACGATGCCGAGGCCCGCCTCGAAGCCGAGGCCGATGTCGAGCTGGCCGATGGCCTCGTTGACGGCGCCGCCCAGGCCGCCGGTGCCGACCATGCCGGCGATGACGACCATCGACAGGCCGAGCATGATGACCTGGTTGACGCCCGCCATGATCGTCGGCAGGGCGAGCGGCAGCTGGACCCTCAGCAGGGTGTCGCGGGGTGTCGTACCGAACGCCTCGGCCGCTTCGACGAGCTCGGCGTCGACCTGGCGGATGCCGAGTTCGGTCATGCGGACGCCGGGCGCGAGGGCGAAGATCAGGGTCGCCACGACACCGGCGGGCACGCCCATGCCGAAGAACAGGATGGCCGGGATCAGCAGGACCATCGACGGCATCGTCTGGAGCAGGTCCAGGACGGGCCGCACGGCCGCGCTGACGGCCCGGGAGCGGGCGGCCCAGATGCCCAGCGGGACGGAGACCACCAGGGCGATCACCGTGGCGACGAGCACCAGGGACAGGGTGGACATCGCCTCCTCCCACAAAGCGAGGGAGTCGATGAGGGCGAACCCGGCGAAGGCGAGGACGCCCGCGGCCAGGCCGCGCAGCCACCAGGCGAGCACCGCGAGGATGCCCGCGAGCAGCAGGGGCTCGGGGGCGGTGAGGACGGTGTCGATGCCGTCGTACATGCCTTCGACGACCGCCTTGACCGCGTCGAAGAGCCAGGACATGTGGGTGACGAGCCAGTCGACGCCGGAGTCGACCCAGTCGCCGAGGTGCAGCCTAGGCACGGGCCACCTCCTTCCCGTCGGTGCGCTGACTGGCGCAGCGGGCCTCCTCGGCCCGCTCGTCGCCGAGGAAGCCGACCAGGCGCCGCCGGGGGACGACGCCGACGAGGGTGCGGCCGGCGTCGAGCACGGCGACCGGGTGCGGCACCCGGGCGCTGAGCGCGCACAGGTCGGTGAACGGGGTGCCGGGGGTCGCCGTCGCGCAGCCGCAGTCGGCCTCGTCGCCGCTGACGTCGGTGTCCATGACGGCGGAGGCGGTCAGCACGCGGGAGCGGTCGACGTCCTGGATGAAGGAGGCCACGTAGTCGTTGGCCGGCCTGACCAGGATGTCCTCGGCGGTGCCGGTCTGCACGATGCGGCCGTCACGCATGACGGCGATGCGGTCGCCCAGGCGCATGGCCTCGTTGAGGTCGTGGGTGATGAAGACGATCGTCTTCTTCAGCGTCTGCTGGAGCGTGAGGAGCTGGTCCTGCATGTCACGGCGGATCAGCGGGTCCAGCGCGCTGAAGGACTCGTCCATCAGGAGCAGGTCGGCGTCGGTGGCGAGGGCGCGGGCGAGGCCCACGCGCTGCTGCATACCGCCGGACAGCTCGTCCGGCCAGGACTTCTCCCAGCCGGCCAGGCCGCACAGCCGCAGCGCCTCGGCCGCGCGCTGCTCGCGCTCGGCCCGCGGGACGCCCTGGACGGCGAGGCCGTAGGCGGCGTTGTCGAGGACGCTGCGGTGCGGGAAGAGCGCGAAGTGCTGGAAGACCATGCTGATCTTCTTCGCGCGGACCTCGCGCAGCTCACGCTCGGTGAGCGCGGTCAGGTCCTGGCCGTCGAAGAGGACGCGTCCCGACGTGGGCTCGAGCAGTCCGTTGAGCATGCGCAGGAGGGTGGACTTGCCGGAGCCGGACAGGCCCATGACGACGAAGATCTGGCCCGGGTCCACGGTGAAGGAGGCGTCGATCACGGCGGCGGTGGTGCCGTCGGCGCGCAGCTCCTCCCGGTCGGCTCCGCCGCGGAGCCGTTCGACTGCCTCGTCCGGTCGTCTGCCGAACACCTTGTACAGGTGTTCCGCCTCAAGCCTGGAGGACACACATACCTTCTCTTCTCGGGGGCAGGGACGGAGAGGCACCGGGGGCCGTGACAGTTCGCGGGGAAGCCGACAGGCCCCTGAGGATCGCTAACAGTTGAACGTGCAACCGACACCGCTCCGACGCGGCGCCTGCCCGGGCCGAAGCGGGGCAAACACACGAGTGGGCCAGTTCACAGGGCCTCCACGGATGGGCGGGAGTGAACACCGGCGCCTCACGGGGGCGGCGGTGCGGCATGATGCCTGCGTGACCGGACGACTGATGCTCCTCGACACCGCCTCGCTCTACTTCCGCGCCTACTTCGGCGTCCCGGACTCCGTGAAGGCGCCGGACGGCACACCGGTGAACGCCGTGCGGGGGCTGCTCGACTTCATCGACCGCCTGGTCAGGGACCACCGGCCCGACGAGCTGGTCGCGTGCATGGACGCCGACTGGCGGCCGCGGTGGCGGGTCGACCTGATCCCCACCTACAAGGCGCACCGTGTCGCCGAGGAGCACGCGACGGGCCCGGACGAGGAGGAGGTCCCGGACACCCTCTCGCCCCAGGTACCGGTCATCGAGGCCGTGCTGGACGCCCTGGGCATCGCGCGCGTGGGCGTCGCCGGGTACGAGGCGGACGACGTGATCGGCACGTTCACCGCGCGGGCGGGGGGCCCGGTGGACATCGTCACCGGCGACCGCGACCTGTACCAGCTGGTGGACGACGCGCGGGGGGTGCGGGTGCTGTACCCGCTGAAGGGCGTCGGCACGCTCCAGCTCACCGACGAGGCCTGGCTGCGGCAGAAGTATGGGGTCGACGGCCGCGGGTACGCGGATCTCGCGCTGCTGCGCGGCGACCCGAGCGACGGACTCCCGGGCGTGGCCGGCATCGGGGAGAAGACCGCGGCCAAGCTGCTGGCCGAGTTCGGCGACCTGGCCGGGATCCTGGCGGCGGTCGACGACCCGCGGGCGAAGCTCACGCCGACGCAGCGCAAGCGGCTCACCGAGGCACGGCCGTACCTCGCCGTCGCGCCGAAGGTGGTCCGGGTCGCCGACGACGTGCCGCTGCCCGAGGTGGACACCACGCTTCCGCGCACGCCGAGGGAGCCCGAGACCCTGGAGGCGCTGGCGCGACGCTGGGGGCTCGGCGGGTCGCTGCAACGGTTGACGCACACTCTCGCCGCATAAACGGGATCGGGGGGCATGACAGGGGGGAGGGAATGCTAACTTAGGTAAACCTAACCAAAGAGGCTTGGGAGGCCGTCATGGCAGAACGTCCGGCACGGAAGCCGCGGAAGCCCCATTCCGCGCAGGTCGTCCGCACCGAACGGCTCACCCCGCACATGCAGCGCGTGGTCCTCGGCGGCGAGGGCCTGGCCGACTTCGCCGTCGGCGGCTGCACCGACCACTATGTGAAGCTGCTGTTCGGTCCCGAGGGCGTGACCTACCCGGAGCCCTTCGACCTGGAACGCGTCCGTGCCGAGTTCCCGCGCGAGCAGTGGCCCGCGACCCGGACCTACACCGTGCGCCACTGGGACCCCGAACACCGTGAGCTGACCGTGGACTTCGTCCTCCACGGCGACGAGGGCCTGGCCGGGCCCTGGGCGGCGCGCGTCCAGCCGGGCGAGACCGTCCGCTTCATGGGGCCCGGCGGCGCCTACGCCCCGGACACCTCCGCCGACTGGCACCTGCTGGCCGGTGACGAGAGCGCCCTGCCCGCGATCGCGGCAGCGCTGGAGTCGCTGCCCGCCGGTGCCGTGGCCCACGCCTTCATCGAGGTGGCCGGCCCCGAGGAGGAGCAGAAGATCGACTCCGATGTGGAGGTCGTCTGGCTGCACCGCGGTGACCGGCCCGTCGGCGAGAGGCTGGTCGAGGCCGTCCGCGCGCTGCGGTTCCCCGAGGGCCGTCTGCACGCGTTCGTGCACGGCGAGGCCACGACCGTGAAGGACCTGCGCCGAATGCTCCGTGTCGAACTGCAGATCCCGCGCGAGGACCTGTCGATCTCCGGCTACTGGCGGCTCGGCCACAACGAGGACGGCTGGCAGGCCTCCAAGCGGGAGTGGAACGCGCGCGTGGAGGCGGAGCAGGAGGGGACGGCACCCGCCGCCTGACCGACGACCCCGCCCGGCCTCCGCGAAAGCGGCCCGCATTCGTGGCGCGGGCCGCCTCGTCGCGTCACGGGGCTGCGACAGGGCTCCTCTCCGGGACGCCGACGTCGCGGACGCGTCCGTCGGCCGCGGGGGCCGGGGCGACGGCCCACGAGGCCCGCGGCACGACCGCGCGCGTCGCGGGGTCCGGCTCGGGCGCCCCCGCGGTCTCGGCCCCGCTGCCGCCCTGCGTCGGCGTCGCCCTGTGTTCCCCTCCGACCGGTGCCATCGGCGGCCGTCCGGGGCGCCCTCAGTCGCCCTGCACGCGCGCGTGCAGATGCATGTCGTGCCAGCCGTCCCTGTGCAGCAGGGCGCTGCGCTTGGTGCCCTCCAGGGCGAACCCGGTCTTGGTGGCGACGCGGCAGGAGGCCTCGTTGGCCAGGGCGTGCATCAACTCCAGGCGGTGGAAACCGATCTCGTCGAGGGCCCAGTGGGCGAGGGCGGCCGTGGCGCGGGCGGCCACGCCCCGGCCGCGGGCCGCCGCCGTCGTCCAGTAGGCGACCTCGGCCACGCCGTCACCGAGCCGGATCTCGCGCAGCGCCACCCGTCCCAGCAGCACGTCGGTCTCCGCGTCCGCGACCGCCCACTGGGCGCCGCGCTCCCCCGCCCAGGCGGCCCGCCACTCCTCGATCCAGCCGGTGACCTCCTCCTCGGAGTCGGCGGTCCGGATGTGCCACTGGTGCATCAGCGGGTCCTGGAAAGCCGCGTGGACGGCGGGCGCGTCCTCGGACCGCCAGGCGCGCAGGACCAGGCCGTCACCGGTGGGGAGCACGGGCTGCGGAGTGCGGGAGAGGGTGCCGACGGACAGAACGGGACGCGTGAGGAAAGGCATGATCGGCATCCTGCCAACCGGGCCCGGGGCACCCAACGGGTTTTCACGTCACCGTGGTCCTTTCCGACGGTCACCGCACCATGACCGGGTCGCCGTGTCCCGACTGCCCCCGCCGGCCGAGCCCTTGACCGAGTCCGGCGTCCCCTGCCCACGGTCACCGCGCCCTACCGATCCCGGCGTCGTCCCCCTGACCACGCCACCGAGCCCCCCCCGATCCCGGCGACCCCCTGACCGCAGTCGCCGTCCCCATGACCACCCCGCCGTACCCTTGACCCCGATGAGACGCCGTACCCCTCCCCCGCCCTCCCCCCTCCCCCAGCGTGACGGGGTCGACGCGGTGCGGGTACGGCTGCCGGGTGACGGGCAGTGGGCGACCGTGCGGGAGCATCTCGTGGAGCGGTTCGGCGCGGCGCGGGCCGGGATCGTCGAGGGAATGTTCGCGGCGGGGCGGATCGTCGGGGCCGACGGACGTGCGGTCGCACCGGACACGGCGTACGTGCCGGGGATGTTCGTGTGGTTCCACCGTGACCTGCCGGCCGAGGAACCGGTGCCGTTCCCCCTGGAGATCGTGTACCGCGACGACCACATCGTCGTCGCCGACAAACCGCACTTCCTCGCCACCACCCCGCGCGGCAGCCATGTCACCGAGACCGCGCTGGCCCGGCTGCGGCGCGAGCTGGACCTGCCCGCGCTCGGCGCCGCCCACCGCCTCGACCGCCTCACCGCCGGACTGGTGCTGTTCACCGTGCGTCCCGAGGAACGCGGCGCCTACCAGACCCTGTTCCGCGACCGGCGGGTGCGCAAGGTGTACGAGGCCGTCGCCCCGTACGATCCGTCGCTGGCCCTGCCGGTGACGGTGCGCAGCCGGATCGTGAAGGAGCGCGGGACGCTGACCGCCCGCGAGGTGCCGGGCGAGCCGAACGCCGTCAGCCGGGTCGAGTTGCTCGAGCACCGGGCGGACGGGCGGGCTCGTTACCGGCTGACACCGCAGACGGGGCAGACCCACCAGCTGCGCGTCCACATGTCCGCGCTCGGCATCCCGATCCTCGGCGACCCCCTCTATCCCGAGGTGACCGCCCCCGGACCGGCCGGTGACTTTCGGCGCCCGCTGCAACTGCTGGCGCGGGAGCTGGAGTTCACCGACCCGGTCACGGGCGCGGCCCACCGGCTGCTCAGCGGTCGGACACTGGCCGCCTGGTCGTCGTACGACGGCTGGGACGGCGGTCAGTAGCCGCGGCACCAGGCCAGGAAGCGGCGCCAGGCGTTCGGTCGGCGCGTCGGTCCCGGAGCCGGGGCGGGCCCGGGGCGGGGCGTGACCGGCGGCCGGGGCCCGGTGGCGGGCGGCGCGGCAGCGGTGGGTCCGGGGGCGGCCGACGCGCCAGGGGCCGATCCGAAAGCGGCCGGTGCGGGAGCGACCAGTGCCGCAGTGGTCGCTCCGGGAGCGGCCGGTGCGGGAGTGGTCGACGTCGGCCTGGACTCCAGGGTGATCGGCATGGCCGGCCCCGGTGGCGGCACCAGGCCGTGGCTCGGCTTGGCGATGATGTCCTGCTGGGCCCTCGGTTCGAACCGGACCGGCAGCGCCACGAGGTGCCGCGAGGCGATCGACGTCGTCCAGCGCAGGTCCTCCTCGTCGCAGTCGAGCTGGATGTCCGGCAGCCGCATCAGCAGCGCGTCGACGCCGACGTCGGCGACGGCGCGGCCGATGTCCTGACCGGGGCACTCGTGCGGACCGCCGCCGAAGGCGAGGTGGGAGCGGTTGCCCTGCATGTTGGCGGTCAGGTCGGGGCGCACCCGCGGGTCGATGTTGCCCGGCGCGGGCGCGAAGAGGAGACCGTCGCCCTTGCGGATGCGCTGACCGCCCAACTCCGTGTCCTGCTTGGCGAAGTAGCCGAGGATCGTGCTGAACGGCGGCTCGTCCCACAGGGACTGCTCGACCGCCTCCGGCACCGTCATCTGCCCGCCGTTGAGCCGGGCGACGAACCGCGGGTCGGTGAGGACCATGCGCAGGGCGTTGGACAGCAGGTTGACCGTGGCCTCGTAGGCGGCGAAGAGCACGAGGCGCAGGTGTTCGCGGACCTCGTCGTCACTCAGTCCCGCCGGGTGGGAGACGAGGTGGCCGGCGAAGTCCTCGTCGGGCTGGGCGCGGCGTCGGGCGGTGAGCCGGCTCAGGGCCGCCATGACGTAGGAGTGGCTGGCGATCGCCGTCTCGGTGCCCTTGAGCGCGTCGCGGGCGGCGTGGACCATCCGGTCGTCGTACTCCTCGGGCATACCGAGGACGTGGCACATCACGGCCATCGGCAGGTGCTCGGCGAACTGGCGGACCAGATCGGCCCGGCCCTCCTCGCAGAAGCGGTTGACCAGGTGCTGGCTGGATCGGTAGATGTACCGGCGCAGGCTGCGGTCGTCGATGGTGGCCATGGCCGCGGTGACGGCGCCGCGCAGCCGCTTGTGCTCGTCGCCCTCGGCGTGGGAGCAGATCGGCTGCCAGGCGATGTGCGGCATCAGCGGGTGGTCGGGCTTGACCGAGCCCTCCAGCAGCGGGGTCCAGATACGGCTGTCCCGGGTGAACTGCGAGGGCGAGCGCACCATGTGCAGGTTCTCGGCGTGGCCGAGGACCACCCAGATCGGTACGTCGTCGTGGAGGAGCACGGGCGCCACCGGGCCGTGCTCTTCCCGGAGTTGCTCGTAGAGGGCGTCGAGGTCCCTCGCGCCGGGGCCGTAGAGCCGGTGCAGTCCGCCGGGGCCGCTGCCGTGCGCGGGGCAGCCGGGGGGCGGATCGAGGGCGAGGTCCTGCGGACCGGTCGTCGTGGGGTGTTCAGGCGTCACAGGGGGTCGCTCCGAAACTGTGCGGAATCGGGTGTCAGCAGGTGGGCGGGGTCAGGTGAGGCTGCGGGTGAGCGCCAGGGAGTGCAGGAAGCGCATCAGGGTCATCAGCACGTCCCGGCTGGAGGCGCGGCGGCGCACGTCGCACTCGATGATCGGGACCTCGGACGGCAGGTCCAGGGCCGAGCGCAGGTCGTCGACGGGGTAGCGCGGCCCGTCGGGGAAGGTGTTGACGGCGACCACGAAGGGCACGCCGCGCTCCTCCAGCCGGCCCATCACCTCGAAGCTGACCTCGAGGCGGCGGGTGTCGACCAGGACGACGGCGCCCAGCGCGCCCTCGAACAGGCCGTTCCACAGGAACCAGAAGCGCTCCTGGCCGGGCGTGCCGAACAGGTAGAGCACGATCTGCTCCGTGATCCGGATACGGCCGAAGTCCATCGCCACGGTCGTGGCGGTCTTGGTCTCGGAGCCGTAGTCGTCGTCGACCCCGATGCCGGCCTGCGTCATGGTCTCCTCGGTGGTCAGCGGTCTGATCTCGCTGACCGAACCGACCATGGTCGTCTTGCCGACGCCGAAGCCGCCCACGATGACGATCTTGGCTGCCGCCGTGGTGGAGTGCGGCAGATGATCCTCGGTCCGGGGACCGGGAACCGTGTCAGAGCCTTTGAAGTCCATGCATCACCGCTTCGAGGAGGGAACGGTCGGCAACCTGTTGCCGGACGATCGGGGCGCGCGCCTGTACGAGGTCGGCCGCCAGCATCTCGGTGAGCAGTACCGTCACCACGCTGAACGGCAGGCTGAGATAGGCCGAGACCTCGGCCACCGACAGGGGGGCCTGGCACATCCGCAGCACCGCCGTCTGTTCGGGGGTCGCGGAGGTGGGCGGCTCGCCGCTCGCCACGATCAACGTGACCAGGTCGAGGGGCGCCCGCTCCCCGTCCGCGCCCGAGATGACGTACAGCCGCTCGACGTTCTTGGGCTCTTTGTCTTCCGTCGTCTGCGCGGTCTGCTGCGCGGGCGGGGTCGGCAGAGGGTGTCGCCGCTGGCGTTGCGGAGGCGTCATACGCTCTGCCCGTTGCGCCGGGGCGGGGTGGTCAGATGGGCGCCGATGCGCACCACGAGGTCGCGCATCATGCCGCTCATCCGGCCGGCCTCGCAGCGGACGTCGGCGAGGACCGCGAGGTAGGCGTTGGCGCCGGCGGACATCATGTAGAAGTAGCCGCCGTTCAGCTCGATGACGACCATCTTCATCTCGCCGTCGCTGGCATGGATCTCCTGGGCGACCGCGTTGGCCAGGCTCTGCAGGCCCGCGCAGGCGGCGGCGACGCGGTCCGCGGCGTCGGGGTCGCCGGCGTAGCGGGCGATGCGCAGTCCGTCGGCCGACAGCACCACGATCATCTCGATGCCCGGAACTCCGTCGTAGAGCTCCTTGAGCAGCCAGTCGAAGTTGGCGCGCTGCTGGATCACTTGAGGTCCCCCTCGTCGTCGGCCTCGGTCTCGGCCTTGTCTTCGATCAGGTGCAGGTAAGCGGTGGGATTGCGGGTGAAGTCGGTGGGGTGGACGCCCGGCGGGGACTGTTTCTTGAGGCCCTCCCAGAAGGCCTCGAAGTGCACTCCGGGCTCGGCGCCCTTCATCTGGGGCTCGGGCTCCGGTCGGGCGAACGGGTCCGGCCTGCCCTCGCGCTCGGCGGCCTCGGCCGCCTCCTTGGCGGCGTAGGCCTCGGCGTAGATCTGGGCGATCGGGACCGTCGCCTTGCTGCGGCGCTGTGGCAGGCCCTTGTCGGTCCATTCGGTGATGATCGGCACCTCGTCGTCGTCGAGGGAGATGCCGGCCGGGATGCGCGGGTTGGTGGGCCGGCGCTTCTTGGGCGGACGCTTGGGGCCCTCGATGGCGCCCAGGTCGATCTGGGGTACGGCGGTGGCGCCGATGCCGTGGGCGAAGCCGGGGGCGGGGTCGCTGGTGAGCATCTCGCTCGGCACGACGAGCACGGCGCGGACGCCGCCGTACGCCGAGGTGCGCAGCGACACCTGCATGTTGAACGACGTGCACAGACGGCCGACGACCGCGAGGCCGAGGCGCGGAGTGCCGCCGACGTCCTGGATGTCGACGCCGGCCTTGGCCAGTTCCAGCATGCGCTCGGCCTTGGCGCGGGCCTCCTCGCTGAGGCTGACGCCGGCGTCCTCGATCTCGATCGCGATGCCGGTCTGCACCTCGACGGCGTTGACGTGCACCTTGCTCTGCGGCGGCGAGTAGCGGGTGGCGTTGTCGAGGAGCTCCGCGGCGGCGTGGATGAGCGGCTCGACGGACAGGCCGCGGATGTTGACCTTGGCGATGGAGTCAAGCTGGATGCGCCGGTACTCCAGGATCCGGGACATGGCGCCGCGCAGCACGCTGTACAGCGGTACCGGCCCGGGCCAGTTGCGGCCGGGGCGGCCGCCGCCGAGCACGCCGATGGAGTCGGCGAGGCGGCCGATCAGCGCGTTGCCGTGGTCGATGCGCAGGAGGTCGTCGAAGACCTCGGGGTTGCGGCCGTGGTCCTCCTCCATCTCGCGGAGTTCCTTGGCCTGTTGGTGGACGATCGCCTGAACGCGCCGGGCGACGCTGACGAACGAGCGCTGGGCGGAGTCGCGCAGGGCTTCCTCGTGGTCGACGATGTCCAGGATCTTCTTGAGGACCAGTCGCTGGCCGTCGTCGAGTTCGTTGAAGTCGGGATCCACCTCGGCGTAGTGGATCAACACCTCTCTGGGGGATCCGCCCTTGCGCAGCCATTCCACCGCCTGGGGCACGAAACGCTGGGCGACGGCGCGGTTTCGCGCCTCGTGCTCCGAGACGCGCTGTTCCAGGTAGGCGACGCGCCGGTCCTTCTCAGCGCGCACGGCACGCAGTTGACGGCCGCGGCGGACCGACTCGGTCCCGGCGGCGCTCACCAGGAGGGTGGCGACGGCTCCGCAGACGCCGACGGCGAGCCGGGCCGACGGCGCCACGAGAGCGGCGGCGGCCCCGGTCGCCGCGGCCATCAGTATCGCCGGGAGCAACAGCACGCGTACGTAGGCCAGTTCTCGGCGACCGGGTGGGGACTGAACACTCGCCATATGGGCACCCTCTGTAGGGACGTGTCGGCATCTTCGGGATATTGGGGAACAAGCGCACGATTTCGCATCAACTCGGTGCGCCGCGGGCGAGCTTAGTCCGACCAGATCATCGCCGTGTCATATTCGGCGACCGCCTGAAACCGAGCGGGCACCTGCAGTAGCCTCGACCGTTTACACGCTGCGACATTGTTCGAACACCCAGCGTGACGACATACAGGCATACGAAAAAGGTTCACCGGTACGGGTGAACCAAGAGGGTGCGTGCGCCCCTGCGGACGCCGACGGCGCACAGTGCGGCATCAGCGGTGGCGCGGGGTGAATGCGCAGAGGGAGCGCTCGGGGTCCGAGCGGTGAAACCGATCGCGGAAGGCGGGGCGGGGCGAACGCCCCATGTCGTCGACCGCCGGCAGTGCGACGTCCTTCAGGGGCGCGGGGAAGCGCGGGAGCCACCCCGCACCACCCGCGCCCGCCGAAGGACCGTCACCCCACGGACGAGTAGGCCACCACTCCCCGCAGCAACCCGTCGACGGCCTTGCGCGCGGTCTTGGCCACGCTGGACCCCTCCGGCGGAGCCGCGGCGGAGATCTGCCCCAGCACGTCGATGACCTGCTTGCACCACCGCACGAAGTCGCCCGCGGGCATCTCCGCCTCGCGCAGCACCTCGTCGAGGCCCTTGCCGGAAGCCCACATGTACGCGGCCCAGGCGAAGCCCAGATCGGGCTCACGCTGCCCGACCCCTTCGGTCTGGTTGATCCGGAACTCCTCCTCCAGAGCGTCCAGTCGTCCCCAGATCCGCACCATCTCCCCCAGCGCGGCCTTCGCCTTGCCGGAGGGCAGCTTCGGCGCCATCGCGTCGTCGCCGACCCGGGCCTCGTACACCAACGCCGAGACGCACGCGGCGAGTTCGGCCGGGGACAGCCCCTCCCAGACACCGGCCCGCAAGCACTCGCTCGCCAGCAGGTCGAGTTCGCCGTACAGCCGGGCCAGCCGCTTGCCGTGCTCGGTGACCTCATCGGCGCGCAGGTAGTCCAGCTCGGTCAGCAGCGCCACGATCCGGTCGAAGGTACGGGCGATGGTGTTCGTCCGGCCCTCGATGCGCCGCTCCAGCTGCGAGGTGTCGCGCAGCAGCCGGTGGTAGCGCTCGGCCCAGCGGGCGTGGTCCTCGCGGTCGGAGCAGCCGTGGCAGGGATGCGCGCGGATCGCCGTGCGCAGGCGGGCGATCTCCCGGTCGTCGGCGGCCTGGGACCGTTGCTTGCGGGCCCGCTCCGGCGGGATGTGCCCGGCCTTGCTGCGCAGCGCGGAGGCGAGGTCGCGGCGCGACTGCGGGGAGCGCGGGTTGAACGTCTTCGGGATCCGCATCCGCTCCAGCGCCTCGACCGGCACCGGGAAGTCGATCGAGGCCAGCCGCTTGACCTGCCGCTCGGCGGTCAGCACCAGCGGGCGCGGCCCGTCGTGGTGGTCGAAACCGCGGTGGCCGTTGGCGCGGCCGGCCGGCAGGCCGGGGTCGAGCACCAGCGCCAGACCGGCGTACTTGCCGGTCGGGACGTGGATGACGTCTCCGGGCTTGAGCTTCTCCAGCGCCACGGCCGCCTCGGCCCGCCGCTGGGCGGCACCCTGCTTGGCCAGCTCGGTCTCGCGGTCCTTGAGCTCGCGGCGCAGCCGCGCGTACTCCTCGAAGTCACCGAGGTGGCAGGTCATGGAGGCCTTGTAGCCCTCGAGCCCCTCCTCGTTGCGCTGCACCTGCCGGGAGATCCCGACCACCGACCGGTCGGCCTGGAACTGCGCGAACGAGGTCTCCAGCAGCTCGCGCGAGCGGTGCCGCCCGAACTGCTCCACCAGGTTGACCGCCATGTTGTACGACGGCTTGAAGCTGGAGCGCAGCGGGTACGTGCGCGTGCCGGCGAGACCGGCTAGGTGGTCGGGGTTCATGGCGCGCTGCCACAGCACGACGGCATGCCCCTCGACGTCGATGCCGCGCCGGCCCGCGCGCCCGGTCAGCTGGGTGTACTCGCCGGGGGTGATGTCGGCGTGCTGCTCGCCGTTCCACTTGACGAGCTTCTCCAGCACCACCGAGCGGGCGGGCATGTTGATGCCGAGAGCGAGGGTCTCGGTGGCGAAGACGGCCTTGACCAGGCCGCGGACGAACAGTTCCTCGACGACCTCCTTGAAGGTCGGCAGCATGCCGGCGTGGTGGGCGGCGATGCCCCGCTCCAGGCCCTCCAGCCACTCGTAGTAGCCGAGGACGTGCAGGTCCTCGTGCGGGATGGAGGCCGTGCGCTCCTCCACGAGGGCACGGACCTGTTCCCGCGCGACGTCGTCGTTGAGCCTGAGGCCGGCGTACAGGCACTGCTGGACGGCCGCCTCGCAGGCGGCACGGCTGAAGATGAAGGTGATGGCGGGCAACAGACCCTCGGCGTCGAGGCGTTCGATCACCTCGGGACGGCCCGGCGTCCACACCCGTGAGCGCTGCCGGCGCTCGCGCTCCCGGTCGGCCTCACGCATGCGCCCGCGCCGGCGGTCCTGGAACGAGGGCCGGCTCGCCTCCATGCGCGCCAGGCGGGCGAGGTCGGGGTTGACGGCCCTGCGGTGGCCCTCGCCCTCCTCGAACAGGTCGTACATCCGCCGCCCCGCGAGCACGTGCTGGAACAGCGGCACGGGCCGGTGCTCGGAGACGATCACCTCGGTGTCGCCGCGGACGGTGTCGAGCCAGTCGCCGAACTCCTCGGCGTTGGACACGGTCGCGGAGAGCGAGACCAGGGTGACCGACTCGGGAAGGTGGATGATCACTTCCTCCCACACGGCACCGCGGAAGCGGTCGGAGAGGTAGTGCACCTCGTCCATCACCACGTACCCGAGGCCGAGGAGGGTCTGCGAACCGGCGTACAGCATGTTCCGCAGCACCTCGGTGGTCATCACGACCACCGGGGCGTCGGAGTTGACGCTGTTGTCGCCGGTGAGCAGGCCGACCTTCGCGGCGCCGTAGCGACGGCACAGGTCGGAGTACTTCTGGTTCGACAGCGCCTTGATGGGTGTCGTGTAGAAGCACTTCTTGCCCTGCTGGAGGGCGAGGTGGACGGCGAACTCGCCCACGATCGTCTTGCCCGAGCCGGTGGGTGCGGCCACCAGGACGCCCTTGCCCGCCTCGAGTGCCTGACAGGCCTCGATCTGGAAGGGGTCGAGGCCGAAGTCGTACATCTCGCGGAAGGAGGCGAGCGCGGTGGCCTGCTCGGCAGCGCGCCTGCGCGCAGCCGCGTACCGCTCGGCCGGTGAGAGGTCCTCTGTCATCGTGCTTTCGAGCGTACCGGGCCCCACTGACAACAGGACGATCATTATCCGGATCCAGCGCTCTCAAACCTGGATCCGCGCAGTTCAGCGGCTCAGGGGCCTACGATCCGTACCGCCCCGGGCACACAGCGCGCGGTCAGCGGGAGCGGACCCAGCGGTTCCCCGTCGGCGTACCCGGTGATGCCCGGCGCCGCTATCCCCACCGTGGCCGCCCGGTACACGGTGACCTTGGGATGCTCGACGTGCGTGCCCCGGTAGACCCGGGGGAAGACCCGCAGCAGCGTCGCCCGGCCGCAGTCCCCGACCACCGTCACGTCGAACAGCCCGTCGGTGGGGTCGGCCCCCGGGCAGATCCGCATGCCTCCGCCGTACGACGACCCGTTGCCGACCGCGACGAGGTGGCCTCGACCTCCCGGACGGTGCCGTCGTCGAGGGTGAGCCGGTACGGGAAGGGACGGAAGGCGGCCAGTTCGGCCAGCATCGCCAGGTCGTACTTGGCGCGTCCCGCGGGCCATCGCATCCGGTTGCCCCGGTCGTTGACACGGGAGTCGAAGCCGGAGGCGAGGACGGTGCCGAACCAGCGGCCGCCCGCCTGTCCGAGGTCGACGTCCCGGATGTGCTCGCCCTTGAGGGCGTCGGCGACCAGCCGGCCCGCGGCGGCCGGGTCGCGCACGGGCAGACCGAGGGCGCGGGCGAAGTCGTTGCCGGTGCCGACGGCGACCACCCCGAGCGGGGTGCGGGTGCCGGCGACGGCCTGGAGCGCGAGGTGGACCAGTCCGTCGCCGCCGACGGCGACCAGGGCGCCGGTGCCGTCGGCGACGGCACTCCGCGCGCGGGCCAGGGCCTCCTCGGCGTTCTCGCCGAGGACCGTCCGCACCGAGTAGCCGGCCGCCCGCAACGCGGAAGCGGCCGGCAGCGCCGCGTGGGCGCCCCGGCCGCGGCCCGCGGTGGGGTTGACGAAGAGGGTGATCTCGCTGGTCACGCAGGTGACCCTACGAGCCTCGCGGCGATCTTCAGGTCACGTCGTCATAACCGTTGACCCGCTCGGTGCTCGCCTGCTCCGGCAGCGCACGGCTCGCGGACACCGTCTCGACCTGGCCGATGTCCTCGGGGGTGAGGTCCAGCTCGGACGCCTCGTCGTCGGCGGGGCCCAGGGCGTCGCGGCGGCGCCTGCGGCGGTCGTTCAGCAGCGAGAAGGCGACGGCGGTGAAGTACAGGATCCAGATGGGTCCGGCGAGCGCCAGCATCGAGATGGGGTCGGTGCTGGGTGTGGCGACGGCGGCGAACACCGTGATACCGATGATCATGGCCCGCCACCAGCCGGCCATCCGCCTGCCGGTGATCGATCCGGTGAGGTTGAGCATGATCAGCAGCAGCGGCAGCTCGAAGGAGAGGCCGAAGACCACGACCATGCGCGTCACGAGCTGCAGCAGGTCGTCCAGGGGCAGGAAGTTGTCGACGCCGGTCGGGGTGAACTGGATCAGCACCTCGGCGGTGGTCGGCAGCACCCGGTAGGCGAAGTAGCCGCCGCCGAGGAAGAGCGGGACGCCGGTGCCGACGAAGGCGTAGGCGTACTTGCGCTCGTGCTTGTGCAGGCCGGGAGCGACGAAGGCCCACAACTGGTAGAGCCAGACCGGCGAGGCGAAGACGACACCGGCCATCAGGGAGACCTGGAGGGCCAGCGTGAAGGGGGCGAGGAGGCCGTTGATGGTGATCCGCGCGCACTGCTTGCTGGTCTCGCCGGACGTCCGCAGCTCGTTCTGGATCTGCTCGAACGTCTTCCCGCAGCCGACCGAGTCGAGGATCGGCTTGGTGAGGAAGTTGATGATGTCGTTGTAGAAGAAGGCGGCGACGACCGTCACGAGGACGATGGCGAGCAGCGCCTTCGCGAGCCGGTTGCGAAGCTCACGGAGGTGTTCCGCGAGGGGCATCCGCCCCTCGGGATCCTTCTCCTTCTTGCGGGCAGGCTTGAGCAACCCACGTTCCCATCTCGTGCGGCAGGCCGGCGGGGGTCACCGGCGCTGCGTCAGCGCTTGGTCGTGTCCGTGGGCTCGTTGACCGGGCGCGAGCTGGTCACGTCACCGGGGGCGGCCTGGATGGTGCGCTGGGCGGGGGGCTGCTCGCCGTTGTTCGGCGGGCCGGCCGGGGTGGCCGAGTTGCTGCCCTCTTCCTTCATCGCCTTGGCCTCGCTCTTGAGGATGCGCGCGGACTTGCCGAGCGAGCGGGCCATGTCCGGAAGCTTCTTCGCGCCGAACAGCAGGATGATGACGACGAGGATGAGAATGATCTCGGGGGCGCCGAGCCGTCCGAACATAAGTCTTTACCTTCTCACCGAGGCGGCTGGGTGGGTGCTGTCCGACCGGTCGGACATGTGTCCGAACGATCGTGTTGGCAGCGATCGTAACGCTCAGGGGTAAACGTGAGGCAATCCCCGTGCGTACTCCCGGTTCGCGATCCGGGCCTCGTTCTCCGGACCGCGACCAGCAGCGTACCTGTCCGCGCCGCCGGGGCGGGAGGGCGAAGTGGCCCAAAACGCATTCGGCGCGGGACTCACAGGCGTGCCACAGCAGGACTCACACGCTGTCCACAGCACGGGCCGCGCTCAGGGTGGCCCGTTCCAGGTCCTCGGCCGCCCTGTTGATCCGGGCCGTGGAGTCCGCGACCTGTCGTCCGAGGCGCTGCGCCTCCAGGAAGACCCGGACGGCGAACACAGCGAGGACGGCGAGACCCAGAAAACCCATGGCTACCGCGAACATCGGCCAGAACATGACGCCGAGCCTAGACCCTCCGGGGCCGGTCTAGAGCGTCGAGTGCAGCCGCAGGGTCCTGACCCCGCCGCCGGTGAGCAGTTCGACGATCCGCTCCCCGGCCGGCTTGCGCACGGCGGCCCCGCAGTCGGGGCAGGTGAAGGAGTAGAAGGTGGTCCGGCTGGAGGCACCGATGGCCAGCCGCAGCGCACTCGCGGCGAGTTCGAACCGGCCTCGACAGTCCGGGCAGCCGGCCCGGAACATCACCGGAGCCACACTCCGCATCCCCGCGAAGGCGGAGGCCACCGAGACGCCCTGTCCACCCGACACCGCCGACCCGCTCAAAGCCGCTGCTCCCGCCCGTCGAACTGCCCGTCGAACAACCGCCCACGGCCCGCTCCGCGGACCGCCCCGCCGGCCTCCTGGACGGCCTGTGCGGCTACCTGTCCGTCGGCCTGCCCTTCGGCCCGGCCGTGGACCGGCCGCTCGGACAGCCCGTGCGCCTGGCCGGGGGCCGTCGCGCCGGCCTGTCCGTGGACCGGCCCGCCCAACCGTTCTCCGGGCTGCCCGTGGGGCGTCCCGGTGGCCTCCTGCCGTGCCTCCTGCGCCTCGACCCCGTCGTACGCCGCCAGCGCCTCCCGGGCGGCCCGGCGGGCGCTGTCGGCGAGCTCCGGCGGCGAGACGATCCGGCCGTCACGGCCGAGGCGCAGGGCCAGGCGGCGCAGTGAGGCCGGGTCGGGTGTGCGCAGGGTGATGCGCAGGCCGCCGTCGGGAAGTTCGTCGGCGCTGTCGTGGGGGTAGTACTCGGCGACCCAGCGCCCTCCCGGACCGACCTCGACCACGACCTCCGGGTCCTCGGCCGCGGGCTGCACCAGCCCCTCCGACAGGTCCCGCAGTTCCACCTCGGGCGGCGCGGAGGGCTCGTCGAGGATCCTGATCTCGGCGACCCGGTCGAGGCGGAAGGTGCGGCGCGCCTCGGAACGGCGGCACCAGGCCTCCACGTAGGTGTGTCCCACGCTGACCAGGCGGATGGGGTCGATCTCGCGCTCGGTGACCTCGTCGCGGGCGGGCGAGTAGTAGCGGATCCACAGGCGGCGCCGCTCGGAGATGGCCCGGTCCACGTCGGCGAAGACACCGCCCTCGGACTCGAAGGTGACCGAGAGGCGGGAGCTGGCGCCCGCCGCCTCGCCGGCCGCGGTCTCCACCTTGGCGGTGGCGCGCAGCAGCGCCTGGCGGTCGCTCTCGCGCAGGCCCGGCAGTGTCGCCACGGCCCGCGCGGCCACCAGCAGGGCGGTCGCCTCGTCGGCGGCCAGCCGCAGCGGCTCGGCGGCCTCCGCGCCGAGGGCGGCCGGATTGTGCCACCAGATGCGCTCGCCGTCGGTGTCGATGTCCAGCAGATCGCCGCCGCGGAAGCTGGTGCCGCACATGGGCAGCACGTCGAGGTCGGAGACCAGCTCGTCCTCGGTGATCCCGAAGGCGCGCGCCACGTCCTCGATCCGCGCCCCGGGCCGCTCCCGGAGGTACGTCACCAGGGAGAGCATCCGCCGCGTCTGGTCGATCGCGTTCGCCGGCCTGACCGGTTTGCCTGCCACTGTCTTGCTCGCTCCCCCTCAGCCCTTGGCCACGGCGCGCAGCCGGTCCACCACGTCGGCCCGCAGCTCGGCGGGCTCGAGGACCACCACGTCCGGTCCGAACTCCACCAGCCAGGCGTCCAGTCCGTGGCCGTACGGAATCTCCAACTCGTCCCAGCCGTCGCCGAGTTCCCGCACCGCCGTGGCCTTCGCCCGCAGGGGGTACCCGGCATCCGTGCGCAGCCGGATCAGCGCGCTGCGGTCGGCGGTCTCCCCCGCCCAGCCGGCGACGGTCTCCCGGACGGTGACGACGTCGGGGACGGGGGCGGTGAAGCGCCCGCCGCGCGAGCGCACCTTGCCGGTGATCCGGGACAGCCGGAAGACGCGTTCGGCGCCCCGGTCGCGGTCCCAGCCCGCGAGGTACCAGTGGCCGCGCCAGCACTCCAGCGCCCAGGGCTCGACGTGCCGGGGCTCGGGGCGGGCGGCGGTGGCCTTGCGGTAGTCGAAGACGACCGGCCGGCGGTCGCGGCAGGCCAGCATCAGCGGCTCGAAGGCCGCCTCGTGCACCGGGATGCGCGGTTCCAGGGCACCGTGGGCCTCGTAGGGGTCGACGTCCTCCGGCAGTCCGGCGGCGCGCAGCTTCTGCAGGGCGCCGCTGGCCGCGCCGGCGAGCCGGGCCTGCTGCCAGACCTTGGCGGCCAGGCCGAGCGCCGCGGCCTCCTCGGCGTCGAGGGTGATGGGCGGGAGACGGTTGCTGTCGCGGCGGGCGAGGTAGCCGATCTCACCGTCGAGGCTCTCCACGGTCTCGATGACCAGCCCCAGCTCACGCAGGTCGTCCTTGTCCCGCTCGAACATGCGGTTGAAGGAGTCGTCACTGCCCGCTTCGAGGTAGGCCTCGATGGACTGACGCAGCTCGCGCTTGCTGAGCGGCCGCCGCGTCCCGAGCAGACACAGCGCCAGGTTCATCAGCCGCTCGGCCTTGGCAATGGCCATCGACGCCCTTCGCCTCCTCATGGTGCTTTTGACGCCTGACCGTACCGCTCCGCGGTGCCCCGGCAAAAGCCGAGGGCCCATGCCCGGACAGGCATGGGCCCCAGGTGGTCGGGACCGGTCGCGCGACGATCAGCCAGGACCTGTCGTACGCCGGTCGGCCGCGACCGCGATCAGACCCCGAGCAGGTCCACCACGAAGATCAGCGTCTCGCCGGGCTTGATCGCCGGGGTGGGGCTCTGGTTGCCGTAGGCGAGGTGGGCCGGGATGGTCAGCTGGCGACGGCCGCCGACCTTCATGCCCTGCACGCCGAGGTCCCAGCCCTTGATGACGCGGCCGCCGCCCAGCGGGAAGCGGAACGGGGTGCCGCGGTTCCAGCTGGCGTCGAACTCCTCGCCGGTGCTGAAGGCGACGCCGACGTAGTGCACGGTGACGGTCTGGCCCGCCTGCGCCACCTCGCCGTCGCCCTCCCAGATGTCCTTGATCTCGAGGTCCGCCGGGGGCTCGCCGCCCGGGAAGTCGATCTCGGGCTTGTCGATGCTCACGTCTGTAGCTCCTGCTTGTTCTCGATAAGGCAACGTGCACAGTCTTACACCTCGGGCGGCCTCACACCGCCGCGAGGATGTCCACCGAGAAGACCATCGTGGAGTCCTTCTTGATGTCGCTTCCGCTCGGCGGGTTGTCGCCGTACCCCAGGTCCGGCGGGACGACGACGAGGACGCGGCTGCCGACCTTCTTGCCGGTCAGGCCCTGCGACCAGCCCTTGACGACCTGCTCGAGCGAGAACGCCGTGGGCGCGCTGCGGGTGTAGGTGGAGTCGAAGTCCTTGCCGGTCTCCCAGACGACGCCCCGGTACTGCACGACCACGCTGGCGCCGGCCGCGACCTCCTCGCCGTCGCCCTCGATGATGTAGTTCGCCACGAGCTTCTTCGGCGGGTCGGCCTTGGGGACCTCCACGGGGGGCGCCTTGCCGTCGGTGTTGGTGCCGACCTTCGGCAGCGCGGCGTCGTCCTGCGGCACGTCCTCGCCCCGGGCCGAGCTCTTGGCGTTGAAGGTGCCCTGGAGGTCGATCACGAAGACCAGCGTGTCGGTGCCCTCGATACCGGCCTGCGGCTGGCCCTCCTTGCCGTATCCCCAGGTCGGGGGCACGGCCAGCTCCACGCGGCTGCCGGCCTTCTTTCCGGCCAGGCCGTAGCGCCAGCCGTCGATGATGCCGCCCTTGGCCAGTTGGATGAACAGCGGCGTCTTGCGGTCGTAGGAGTTGTCGAAGACCTTCGCGGTGTCCCAGATCTGACCGAGGTAGTGGGCCCAGACGTAGTCGTTCTCCGCGACGGTCGCTCCGCTGCCCGCGATGAGCGTCTTGACGGCGAGCTGGTCGGAGGGGGTGCCGGTGCCCTTGGCGACCGTCGGCTTCTCACCGAACTCCACGCCCGCCGTGACGGCCGGCAGCGGACCGTCGACGATCTTGGGCGCGGGCGCGGCGGAGGTGTCCGAGGCGGAGGGCGACGCGCTGCTGTCCGCCGCGTTCGAGTCGTCGGACTTGTCGTCGCCGCACGCGGCGAGCGTGACCAGTCCTGCGGGTACGGCGGCGAGAATGAGTGAGCGTCGGCGCACGGTGGGGGCCTCGTAATCCGTCGATCTTGTAGATGGCGTGCGCGCAACTCTACGGCGTGAGAAGGGCGCCGTACGGAAAACGTACGGCGCCCGTGTTGCGTTCCGGTATTCACCGGAACGCGTGGCTCACATTCCGGCGATCAGCTTCTCCACCCGGTCGTCCACCGAACGGAACGGGTCCTTGCACAACACGGTGCGCTGAGCCTGGTCGTTGAGCTTGAGGTGGACCCAGTCGACGGTGAAGTCCCGGCGCTGTTCCTGGGCGCGGCGGATGAAGTCCCCGCGCAGGCGCGCGCGAGTGGTCTGCGGGGGGACCGACTTGCCCTCGAAGATCTTCAAGTCGTTGCAGATCCGCGTGGCTTGGCCCTTTTTCTCCAGCAGGTAGTACAGGCCACGACGGCGGTGGATGTCGTGGTAGGCGAGGTCTATCTGCGCCACGCGCGGGTGCGACATGGTCATGTTGTGCTTGGCCCGGTACCGCTCGATGAGCTTGTACTTCATCACCCAGTCGATCTCGGTGCCGATGCGGTCGAGGTCCTCGGTCTCGATCGCGTCGAGCGTGCGGCCCCACAGCTCCAGGACCTGCTCGACGGTGCCGGTGCGGATGCCGCGGCGCTCGCAGAAGTCCACGGCCTTCTCGTAGTACTCGCGCTGCACCTCCAGGGCGGAGGCCTCGCGGCCGCTGGCCAGGCGCACCTTGCGCCGGCCCGTGATGTCGTGGCTGACCTCGCGGATCGCCCGGATCGGGTTCTCCAGGGTGAGGTCGCGCATCACGGTGCCCGCCTCGATCATGCGGAGCACCAGGTCGGTGGCGCCGACCTTGAGCAGCATGGTCGTCTCGGACATGTTCGAGTCGCCGACGATGACGTGCAGCCGGCGGTAGCGCTCGGCGTCCGCGTGCGGCTCGTCGCGGGTGTTGATGATGGGCCGCGAGCGGGTCGTCGCCGAGGAGACGCCCTCCCAGATGTGCTCGGCCCGCTGGCTGACGCAGTAGACGGCCCCGCGGGGCGTCTGCAGCACCTTGCCCGCGCCGCAGAGCAGCTGGCGGGTCACCAGGAAGGGGATGAGGATGTCCGCGAGCCGGGAGAACTCCCCGTGCCGGGCCACCAGGTAGTTCTCGTGGCACCCGTAGGAGTTGCCCGCCGAGTCGGTGTTGTTCTTGAAGAGGTAGACGTCGCCCGCGATTCCCTCCTCGTGCAGGCGTCGTTCCGCGTCCACCAGGAGTCCTTCGAGAATGCGCTCGCCGGCCTTGTCGTGGGTGACCAGTTCGGTCACGTTGTCACATTCGGGTGTGGCGTATTCCGGATGCGATCCCACGTCGAGATAGAGGCGGGCGCCGTTCCGCAGAAAGACATTGCTGCTTCGGCCCCATGACACGACACGGCGGAAGAGGTACCGCGCCACCTCGTCAGGCGACAGGCGGCGCTGTCCCCTGAACGTGCACGTGACGCCGTACTCGTTCTCCAGCCCGAAAATGCGGCGGTCCATGACTGAACATTACGCCCGATCCTTGGAACTGAAACGGGGTTCGGCGGCACGGTTCGGATCATTTTCCGATGAAGCCGCAACCACCGCACTCCCCGCGGGAGCTGCGAGTACCCGCCCCGTGGCCAGCAAAACCAGCAGGGACACGGCCCCCGCGGCCCCCGGTACGGCGAAGCCCCACAGGGCGCCGCCCGCCTCGACGACCGGCCCGGCCAGGCCGGTTCCGAGCGAGTGACCGACCGTGAAGGTGGTCACCAGCCAGGAGAACGCCTCGGTGACCGTGCCCCGCGGCGCGTGCCGGTCGACGATGACGAAGGCGCAGGCGATGGCGGGTGCGAGGAACACGCCGGCGAGCACCGTGAGCGCCACCATGGCGACGGCACCCGGCATCAGCATCAGCGGCAGGTAACACACCGCCAGGAACGCCACCAGGACCCGCAGTCGCCGCTCGGGCACTCCCGGCCACGGCCGGGCCCCGTACACCACTCCGCCGACGAGCGCGCCCAGCCCCAGGGCGGCCATCAGCCAGCCGTAGACCGCGTCGCCCCCGTGGTCGTCCGCGTACGGCACGGAGGCGACGGTGATCGAGCCGAGGGCGATGCCGACGAACAGGAAGGCGGCGAGCAGCGCCAGCAGCCCGGGCGAGCGCAGGGCGCCGAGCCAGTGCGCCTCGCGCGGGTCGGAGCGCCACGCGCGCGAGGGCGGCGAGACGACCACCGTCAGCGCCCCGAGCACGCCGACGGCGTTCAGGACGAGCAGCGCGGCCTGCGCCGACCACAGCGACACGCACAGGGTGACCAGCAGCGGGCCGACGGTGAACATCACCTCCTGCGCCACCGCGTCCATGGCGTACGCGGTGTGCACCTGGTCGGGGCGGCGCAGCACCGACGGCCACAGGGCCCGCAGGCCGCCCTCCAGCGGCGGAGTGAGGAGTCCGGCGGCCGCCACGGCGGTGTACGCGAGCGGCAGCGGGCCGATGCCCGTGAAGGCGAAGACGGCCATCGCGAGGGCCGAGGCGAGGGCGGCGGGCAGCTGGACGCGGGGCTGGCCGCGCAGGTCGACGAGGCGTCCGAGCACGGGCTGGCCGACGGCGTTGGCGACGCCGTAGACGGCCGCGAGGGCCCCCGCGAGGCTGTAGGTGCCGCCCTCGGCACGCACGAACAGCACGATCGCGATGGCGGCCGTGGCGTTGGGGAGCCGGCCGACGAGCGTGCCCGCCAGCAGTCTCGCCGCGTGCCTCGCCCTGAGGATCTCCAGGTATCCCGCGGCCATCGTCCCGCCTCCGTCGGCTCACCCGAGGCAGTGCGCCACCCACGGGTTTTACGTATAACGTCTCTTGTCATACGTACCATGTGCGCTGTTCACGAGTCCAGCGTTCACGCGTCAGAGGAAAGAGCGGGGCCCACGGTGGTACGAGGTAGCACGCGCCCGACCAGCCGTGACGTCGCCCAGGCCGCGGGGGTGTCGCAGGCCGCGGTCTCCCTGGTGCTCGGCGACAAGTGGCGCGGCCGGGTCTCCGAGGCCACGGCCGAGCGCGTACGGGACGCCGCGCGGGAGCTGGGCTACCGGCCCAACCTCGCCGCACGCAACCTGCGCCTCGGCCGCACCCGCACGGTCCTGCTCGTCGTCCCGGCCCTGACCACCGAGTTCTTCGCCGGCGTCTACACGGGCGCGGCCCGGGTCGCCGCCGACCACGGCTTCGGTGTGGTGCTCTACCCCTCTCCCGAGGGCGTCGGTCCGGCCCGCGACCCCTTCGCCTCCGCCCAGGCCGCCCTGGACGGCGTCATCGCCTCCTCCATGGCCGCCGACGCCCTCACCGCCATCCACGGCGACCAGCTGCCCCTGGTGATGCTCGACAGCGACCCGTCCGGGCGCCTCGGCGCGGCCACGGTCAACCTGGACATCGCCGACGGCGCCCGCCAGGTCGCCGACCACCTCCTGGGCCTCGGCCACCGGCACTTCCTGCACCTGGCGGCGGACGTGCCGTCCTGGACGTTCGAGGTACGCGCGCGCGAGCTCGCCGCACGGGTCGGCGCGGTACCGGGGACCTCGCTCAGGACGGCGCACACCCCCATGTCCATCGAGGGCGCGCTCGCCGCCGCGGAGGCCGCCCTGGACGCGCCCGGCCCCCGCCCCACCGCCGTCGTCTGCGACGACGACAAGCTCTCGGCCGGGGTCTACAAGGCCGCCCGGCGACGGGGCCTGCGCATCCCGGACGACCTCTCGGTCACGGGCGTCGACGACATCGCCCTGGCCACCGCCCTCGACCCCGAGCTGACCACCGTCCGGCTGGACGCCGAACTCTTCGGGGAAAGGGGCATGCGCGCCCTCCTGGCGGTCCTGGAGGGCCGTACCCCCGAGGGCGGAGACATTCCCGTCGAGCTGGTCGTACGGGGCTCCACGGCGGCGCCTGGCGCCTCCTGAGACGAGCTGTGCCCCGGCCGAGTCGTCGGCCGGGGCACGGAAGGACGCGAGCGGGACTACTCCTCGTCGGAGCTCTCCGCCTCGGTGGCCGCTCCCCCGGCCTCCAGCAGACGCGACAGCTGGCGGCCCACGATCCGCTTGAACTTCCGCTTCTGCGGTCGCGTACGGTCCAGCACCGCGACCTCCAGGCGCTCGGCGGGGATCTCCCGCTGCGTGCCGTTGGTGTCGCGGGACAGCGCCTGGACGGCCAGCTTGAGGGCCTCGGCGAGGGTCATGCCGTCCTGGTGGCGCTGGTCCAGGTAGCTGCTGATCTGCTCGGCGTTGCCACCGACCGCGACCGAGCCGTGCTCGTCCACGATCGACCCGTCGTGCGGCAGCCGGTAGATCTGGTCGCCGTCCGGCGTCTCGCCGACCTCGGCCACGACCAGCTCCACCTCGTACGGCTTCTCCCCCGCCGAGGAGAAGATCGTGCCGAGCGTCTGGGCGTAGACGTTGGCGAGACCGCGGGCGGTCACGTCGTCCCGGTCGTAGGTGTAACCGCGCAGGTCGGCGTAGCGCACACCGCCGATGCGCAGGTTCTCGTACTCGTTGTACTTGCCGGCGGCCGCGAAGCCGATCCGGTCGTAGATCTCGCTGAACTTGTGCAGCGCGCGGGACGGGTTCTCGCCGACGAAGACGATGCCGTCGGCGTACTGCAGCACGACCAGGCTGCGGCCACGGGCGATGCCCTTGCGCGCGTACTCCGCGCGGTCGGCCATCGCCTGCTGGGGTGAGACATAGAACGGCGTCGACACCGGTTATCCGTCCCTTTCTGTGGAAGTCACTCGATCACCTTGCCCAGCGGTGCGGCCGGCTACAGCAGCGCGGCCCGCGGGCCGTCCGGCTGCTCCAGGCGGCGTGCCAGCACCGAGCGGGCGACCTCGGCCGACTCGTCCTCGGTGAGCCGGCGGAAGCCGTCCTCGGTGATCACGGTGACGATGGGGTAGATCCGGCGGGCGACATCGGGACCACCGGTCGCCGAGTCGTCGTCTGCCGCGTCGTAGAGGGCCTGCACCACGAGGGTCGTGGCCTGGTCCTCGGTCAGGTCGTCACGGAAGAGCTTCTTCATGGCGCCGCGCGCGAAGATCGAGCCGGAGCCCGTCGCCGCGTAGTGGTGCTCCTCGGAGCGGCCGCCGGTGACGTCGTAGGAGAAGATCCGTCCCCTGCCCCGGTCCACGTCGTACCCGGCGAAGAGGGGAACCACGGCCAGGCCCTGCATGGCCATGCCGAGGTTGGACCGGATCATGGTCGACAGCCGGTTCGCCTTGCCCTCGAGCGAGAGCTGCGCGCCCTCGACCTTCTCGAAGTGCTCCAGCTCCAGCTGGAAGAGCTTGACCATCTCGACGGCCAGACCGGCGGTGCCGGCGATGCCGACGGCCGAGTACTCGTCCGCCGGGAAGACCTTCTCGATGTCCCGCTGCGCGATGACGTTGCCCATCGTGGCCCGCCGGTCACCGGCGAGCACCACGCCGCCGGGGAAGGTCACGGCCACGATCGTGGTGCCGTGCGGCGCCTCGACCACACCCTGGGTGGGCGGCAGTTGCCGGTTGCCGGGGAGCAGCTCGGGCTGGTGCTCCGACAGGAAGTCCATGAACGAAGAGGATCCAGGCGTCAGGAAGGCTGCTGGTAGACGCCCGACGCCACGAGAGTTGGCTTCCACGAGGTTCCTTCCGGATAAGCCGAATTCACAGGTGAAGCATCGGTATGGCAGGGACCTTACCCGGCTCGCGGGGGTGATCCACATGTTCGGCCGAAGCCTTCCTGCAGATCACGTGGCACCCGGTCCTGAGCACGAGGACCGGTGGACCCACGACGGATCGCGGGCTCACCGGTCCCTCACACCCCCGCACCCTCAAACCTTCGGTTCGAAGGCAAAGACGGCCTACTGCCCGCCCTTTTGTACGAAAGAGCGGACGAAGTCCTCGGCGTTCTCCTCCAGGACGTCGTCGATTTCGTCCAGGACGGAGTCGACGTCGTCGCTCAGCTTCTCGTGGCGCTCCTTGAGGTCCTCCGAAGCCTGCGCCTCCGCCGCCTGCTCCTCGACCTCCTCCGTGGAACGCGTGGCCTTCTGCTGCCCGCCGCCGGTGTCCTTGGTCGCCATTACCCTCACCCCGCTCAATTCGCCCGACATGGTCGACAGGTCGGCATCCTGCCGATCGGTGATGATCAGACCCTACAAGCCGGGTCCGACAATCGGCCCCGCAGTTCCTACAACGTACGGGGGCCACCTCGATGATTCCCTGGCGCCGGGGTTTCCACCCCGGCCGCCCGGGCCGGGCCGAGTACCCGTTCAGCCGCCCGACAAGACCCTGACCAGGTCTTCCGCCGTGCGACAGCGGTCCAGGAGCTCCTTGACGTGATTTCGCGTTCCGCGAAGCGGTTCCAGGGTTGGGACGCGCTGCAGGCTGTCGCGGCCGGGCAGGTCGAAGATCACCGAGTCCCAGGAGGCGGCCGCGACGTCGTCCGCGTACTGCTCCAGGCAGCGGCCGCGGAAGTACGCGCGCGTGTCCTCCGGGGGCTTCGACTTCGCCCGCTCGACCTCCGCCTCGTCCAGGAGCCGCTTCATGCGGCCACGGGCCGCGAGCCGGTTGTAGAGGCCCTTCTCGGGCCGTACGTCGGCGTACTGCAGGTCGACGAGGTGCAGGCGGGCGGCGTCCCAGTCGACGCCGTCGCGGCGCCGGTAGCCCTCCATGAGCTCGCGCTTGGCGACCCAGTCCAGCTCGCCGGCGAGGCTCATCGGGTCGTTCTCCAGGCGCGTGAGGGTGTCCTCCCAGCGCGCCAGGACGTCCTTGGTCTGGTCGTCGGCGTCGGCGCCGAAGCGCTCCTCCACGTACTTGCGGGACAGCTCGAAGTACTCCATCTGCAACTGGACCGCGGTGAGTGTGCGGCCGCTGCGCAGGGTGACCAGGCGCTTGAGCGTCGGGTCGTGGGAGACCTGGTGGAGGGTGCGCACGGGCTGGTCGACGGCCAGGTCGACGGCGATGAAGCCGTCCTCGATCATGGACAGGACCAGGGCGGTCGTGCCCAGCTTGAGGTAGGTGGAGATCTCGGAGAGGTTCGCGTCCCCGATGATCACGTGCAGGCGCCGGTACTTCTCCGCGTCGGCGTGGGGCTCGTCGCGGGTGTTGATGATCGGGCGCTTGAGGGTGGTCTCCAGACCGACCTCGACCTCGAAGTAGTCGGCGCGCTGGCTGAGCTGGAAGCCGTGCTCGTGACCGTCCTGGCCGATGCCCACCCGGCCCGCTCCGGCGAAGACCTGGCGGGAGACGAAGAAGGGCGTGAGGTGGCGCACGATGTCCGAGAAGGCGGTCTCCCGCTTCATCAGGTAGTTCTCGTGCGTGCCGTAGGAGGCGCCCTTGTTGTCGGTGTTGTTCTTGTAGAGGTGGATGGGCTGGGCGCCGGGGAGCGCGGCGGCCCGCTCGGCGGCCTCGGCCATGATCCGCTCGCCGGCCTTGTCCCAGAGGACCGCGTCGCGCGGGTTGGTGACCTCGGGGGCGCTGTACTCGGGGTGCGCGTGGTCGACGTAGAGGCGCGCGCCGTTGGTGAGGATCACGTTGGCGAGGCCGATGTCCTCGTCGGTGAGCTGGCTGGAGTCGGCGGCCTCGCGGGCGAGGTCGAAGCCTCGCGCGTCCCGCAGCGGGTTCTCCTCCTCGAAGTCCCAGCGGGCCCGGCGGGCCCGGTGCATCGCCGCCGCGTAGGCGTTGACGATCTGGGACGAGGTGAGCATGGCATTGGCGTTCGGGTGGCCGGGGACGGAGATCCCGTACTCCGTCTCGATGCCCATTACTCGCCGTACGGTCATGCGGCCCTCCTTGCCCGGCGGCGCCCTCGGTCGTGGGCACCGCTCAGATACCGCTGGTGCTCCGGTGCGTGTGCGGTGCCCGTCCCCGCACTGCGCCGGGCGATACGGAAGAGCCTAGAACGCCTCTGCGCTGGTGGGGAGATCATTTGCGTCATTGACTGCTCCAGCCGTGGCCCGAAAAGCAGTCGGCTGCGGGTACCCGGAAAGGGCACCCGCAGCCGCCCTGTTTTTACAGGTACTGTCCGGTGTTGGCCACCGTGTCGATGGAGCGTCCGGTGTCGGAACCCTGCTTTCCGGTGATCAGGGTGCGGATGTAGACGATCCGCTCGCCCTTCTTTCCGGAGATCCGGGCCCAGTCGTCCGGGTTGGTGGTGTTCGGCAGGTCCTCGTTCTCCTTGAACTCGTCCACGCAGGCCTGGAGGAGGTGGGAGACGCGAAGGCCTTTCTGGTTCTTCTCCAGGAAGTCCTTGATCGCCATTTTCTTGGCGCGGCCCACGATGTTCTCGATCATGGCGCCGGAGTTGAAGTCCTTGAAGTAGAGGACTTCCTTGTCACCGTTGGCGTAGGTGACTTCCAGGAAGCGGTTCTCCTCGGATTCGGCGTACATGTGCTCCACGGCCGTCTGGATCATGCTCTGGACGGTGGTGGTCTTGTCGCCGCCGTGCTCGCCGAGGTCGTCCGCGTGGAGCGGGAGGCGCTCGGTGAGGTACTTGCCGAAGATGTCCTTGGCCGCCTCGGCGTCCGGACGCTCGATCTTGATCTTCACGTCCAGCCGGCCGGGCCGCAGGATGGCCGGGTCGATCATGTCCTCACGGTTGGAGGCGCCGATCACGACCACGTTCTGCAGGCCTTCCACACCGTCGATCTCGGCGAGCAGCTGCGGGACGATGGTGTTCTCCACGTCCGAGCTGACACCGGAGCCACGGGTGCGGAAGAGGGACTCCATCTCGTCGAAGAAGACGATCACGGGAGTGCCCTCGCTGGCCTTCTCACGAGCCCGCTGGAAGACCAGGCGGATCTGCCGCTCGGTCTCGCCCACGTACTTGTTCAGCAGCTCGGGGCCCTTGATGTTGAGGAAGAAGCTCTTGCCCGCGGCCTGGCCGGTGACCTCGGCGACCTTCTTGGCCAGCGAGTTGGCGACGGCCTTGGCGATCAGCGTCTTGCCGCATCCGGGGGGCCCGTACAGCAGGACACCCTTGGGCGGCCGCAGTTCGTGCTCCTTGAACAGGTCCGGGTAGAGGTACGGGAGCTCGACCGCGTCGCGGATGGCCTCGATCTGGCCGCCCAGGCCACCGATCTGTTCGTAACCGATGTCCGGGACCTCTTCGAGGACGAGTTCCTCGACCTCGCTCTTCGGAACGATCTCGTAGACATAGCCGGACCGGGGTTCGAGCAGCAGGGCGTCGCCGGGACGGATGGTGACGTCCAGCAGCGGCTCGGCGAGCCGTACCACCCGTTCCTCGTCGGTGTGCCCGAGCACCAGGGCCCGCTCGCCGTCCTCCAGGATCTCCTTGAGGGTGACGATGTCCCCGACGCGCTCGAACTCCATGGCCTCGACCACGTTGAGCGCCTCGTTGAGCATCACTTCCTGGCCGCGCCGGAGCTCCTCGAGCTCGACACTGGGGCTGACGTTCACCCGGAGCTTGCGGCCCCCGGTGAAGATGTCGGCCGTGCCGTCCTCGTTCGCCGCGAGGAAGACACCGAAGCCGGCCGGCGGCTGCGCGAGCCGGTCGACCTCCTCCTTGAGGGCCACGATCTGGTCGCGGGCCTCGCGGAGCGTGTTGGCGAGTCGCTCGTTCTGGGCGGACACGCCGGCCAGGTTGGTCTGCAGCTCGACGATCCGCTCTTCGAGAATCCTCGTGTGTCGCGGAGAGTCGGCGAGCTTGCGTCGCAGGACGGCGATCTCCTGCTCAAGGTAGGCAATCTGCCCGGCCGGGTCGTCGGACCCTCGTCCCGGGCGGATGCCGCGGTTCATGTCGTCGTCGTGGGCTGCCACGGTCCTCACCTCCTCCAAGGGGAGCTGGACGCTTCCAGACCCTACCTGGGTGGGTGTCGATTGAAACCCCTAGATCACAAAGACTGTCGGGGTGTGTCCGATCTTCACCCTTGCGCTCTCCCTCACGCCAGGGGAATACCCACCGAACATGATTGGAAAGCGGCCGGAGGTAGGGTCGAAGTGTTCAACACCCGTCAGAGCCTGCATCGTTCCCGTGCGGCTCGACAGTAAACGGCAGGAGATATGAGCGTGCAGCAGGAAGCCGGTCTCGGCGGCGAGGCGCTGGAGGTCTGGATCGATCAGGATCTCTGTACCGGCGACGGCATCTGCGCCCAGTACGCGCCGGAGGTGTTCGAGCTGGACATCGACGGTCTGGCGTACGTCAAGAGCCCGGAGGACGAGCTCCTGCAGGACAAGGGGGCCTCGACGCCCGTGCCTCTGCCGCTGTTGACGGACGTGGTGGACTCGGCCCGGGAGTGCCCGGGCGAGTGCATCCACGTGCGCAGGGTTTCGGACAGGGTCGAGGTCTACGGCCCGGACGCCGAGTGAGCGGACGCGTACGGCCCGTTACGACTGTCTGATTTCTCACAGCCCTCGGCGGCCGGTTCAGACGCTGTGGGTACCGGCGGGCGTCGAGCGGACGAACGCCTCGTCCTTCCACCGCCACTTGGCGCTGTCCTTCACATCGGGACAGCAACTGGGCACGTCGGCCGAGGAGTAGCCGAGGAGTGAGGCGAGGACGGCGCCGTCGTCGACGGAGAGGCTGGCGACGGTGCGCCGGTCCTTCGGATCGACGAGGGTGGCCACCACGCGCGCGTGGGCGGAACCGGTGGCCCGGGTCAGGACGTAGACGCCGTCGGGCGGGGTGCCCATGGGGGCGTCGCAGTGGACCACGGCGACCGTCTCGGGCCTGCCGTCGCCGTCGAGGTCTCCGGAAGCCTGTTTCACCACCAGGGCCTTGACCGGGCCGCACTCGATCGGGAAGTCGACGCCGGTGGTGGCCGGGGCGGCGGCGGTCACGGGGGCGGACCGGTGCTCCTGGCCGGTGGCCTGGGCCGCCGTCGCCGGGTCGGGCTGGAGGACCGAGGAGAGGGCGACGACGCCGGCCACGGCGGTGGCGGTCGCGAGCCAGTGGATCGGCCGGGTGTGGGTGTGCGCCAGTTCCGGGACGGCGGAATGCACTAGGAGCGTCTCCTGAGAGGGCAGTGCCGGTGGGGTGGCCAGCATCGTGCCACACGTCACAGTGCGGGGGAACGGCGGGGTCCGGAATCTCGGACGCCGGGGCCGCGGGATCCCGTGCGGCGGCCGGGGCGTTGCCGTGGGCCGGCCCCAACAGGGCGGCGCCGTGGCCGAGTTCTTACGTGGTGGGGAACTCGGCCACGGCGCCGATTCGTTGACCGTGGTACGCGGGCCGTCTCAGCGGCCCGTGCCGCCGTCGGCGTTGGGGCCCGCGTAGTCCTCGCCGTAGGCGCCCTTGGCCGGGCGGCGGCGGCGCATGGGCGGCTCGACGCCGTCGGCGAGGCGACGGGCGGTGAGGAGGAAGCCGGTGTGGCCGATCATCCGGTGGTCGGGGCGGACGGCCAGGCCCTCGATGTGCCAGTTGCGGATCATCGTCTCCCAGGCGGTCGGCTCGTTGAAGCAGCCGATCTCCCGGATGGACTCGACGGTCCGGGCGAGCTGGGTGGTGGTCGCCACGTAGCAGCACAGGATGCCGCCGGGGACGAGCGCCTTGGAGACGGCCTCGAGGCACTCCCAGGGGGCGAGCATGTCGAGGATGACCCGGTCGACGTCGGTGTCGGACAGGTTGTCCTGAAGGTCGCCGACGGTGAGCTGCCAGGCGGGGTGCGGGCCGCCGAAGTAGCGCTCCACGTTCTGCCGGGCGATCTCGGCGAAGTCCTCGCGGCGCTCGTAGGAGTGCAGCATGCCCTGGTCGCCGATGGCGCGCAGCAGGAAGCTGCTGAGCGAGCCGGAGCCGACGCCGGCCTCCACGACACGCGCGCCGGGGAAGATGTCGGCGAAGGCGAGGATCTGCCCCGCGTCCTTGGGGTAGACGACGGCTGCCCCTCGGGGCATGGACAGGACGTAGTCGGGGAGCAGGGGGCGCAGCGCGAGGTAGGCGACGTTCCCGGTGGTGCGGACAACGCTGCCCTCGGGAGCGCCGATCAGTTCGTCGTGCGGGAAGGAACCCTTGTGGGTGTGGAAGTTCTTCCCGGCCTCGAGCGTGAACGTGTAGTGGCGGCCCTTGGGGTCGGTCAGCTGAACCTGGTCCCCGACCTTGAAGGGCCCGCGCCTGCGGGCGGCACCGGTCGGTTCGGACATGTGACCAGCCTACCGGCGTTTCGGGGGGCCGCCGACCACCGTTGCGGCGGAGCGGGGCTCAGCTGGGGCGGGCCATCGCCTTGACGAAGGCCCGCTCGACGTCGGCCGCGGACAGGACGCCGTAGATCTCGCCGGTCTCCTCCACCACCAGGTACTCGGTGGCGGGGGTGGCGCGCAGGGCGTCCAGGAGGTCCTCACCGGCCAGCTCGGCGGAGACGCGCATGCCGTCGGTGAGCTCCTGGGCGAGTCCGCTGACGGCGACCCAGGGACGGCGGTGTTCGGGTACGCCGACGATGGCGGCCTCGCGGACCAGGGAGAGGGGTTCGCCGTGGGCGTCGACGACGACCAGGGCGCGGGCGCCGGCGTCGTTGGCGCGGCGCAGGGCCTCGGAGAGCGGGGTGTCGGACTCGACGGGGACCGCGCGGCGGGTGAGGTTGCGGGCGCGCAGCTCGGGGAGGTGTTCGCGCAGCCTCGCCATGCGCAGGCTGTTGCCGGCGCCGGTCCAGATGATCGCGGCGAGGATGGCGGCGAGCAGGGCGTCCATGACCGTGTCCATGCCGACGCTGTCCTCGGCGGCGTCTCCGAGCGCCCCGGACTGGGTCAGCAGGGGCAGTCCGATGAGGACGGAGACGGCGAGGGCGCGGCCGACCCAGGCGGCGGCGATCGTGCCGCTCATGGGCTTGCCGGTGATCTTCCAGACGACGGCGCGGAGCATGCGGCCGCCGTCGAGGGGGAGGCCGGGCAGGAGGTTGAAGACGGCCACGATGAGGTTGGAGATCATCAGGCCGGCCAGCAGGACGCCGGGGACCGTGCCGGGCTCGACGGGCTGCAGGGCGAGGTAGAAGAGCCCGGACAGGACGAGGGAGAGCAGCGGGCCGACGAAGGCCAGCCAGAACTCCCGGCCCGGGGTCTCGGCCTCCTTCTCGATCTCGGAGACGCCGCCGAAGAACTGCAGCTGGATGCGGCGGACCGGGAGCTTGAAGCGGAGGGCGGCGACCGTGTGGGCGAGCTCGTGGACGAGGACGGACGCGTAGAAGGCGACCGCGAAGAAGAGGGAGACGAGGTAGCGGGCGGCGCCGAGTTCGGGCAGCACGCGGTCGAGCTGGCCGCCGAACACCCAGGTGATCAGCGCGGCGACGAGGAACCAGCTGGGGGCCACGTAGACGGGCACGCCGAAGGGGCGCCCCATCAGCAGGCCGCCGCGGGGCTCCGGGGGGCGCGGGGGGCGGCGGCCCTTGGCGGGGGCCGGCGCTTCGCCGAGGGCGGGCACGTGACCCGGGTCGCCGTGGGTGTGGGCCCGGGGGCGGTCGGGGTGGAGGTCGGTGGGGGTGGTGGACGGGGAAGGGGTGGCGGATCCGGCCTGCTCGGTGGGAGCGTCCCGTTCCTCTCCCGCCGAGGCCTGCGCGCCCTTCCCCGGGGAACCGTCCGCTTCCTTCGCGGGACCCTTCCCGGGCGTCACCTGGTCCCTCGCCGGACCCTCCCCGGGCGTCGCCCGGTCCTCGGCCGGCCCCTCCCCGGGCGTCACCCGCTCCCTCGCGGGACCCTCCTCGGGCGTCACCGGCGGGGGCGCAGGTGTGACGGAGCGCTCGGCCGACTCTTCGCTGTCCGGCCGCGGCCGCCCGCTCCCGCCGCTTTCCACCACGGTGTCCCCTCGATCGCTGCAACTCCCGCTCCGGCCGGGCGGGAAGGGTCTCGGGACCGATGGTATGCGTCCCTCGTGACGCGTTCCGCCCCGGCACCCCCCGTGTTTTCCCGGTCGGCACCGGTGTCCGGGCCGCGAGTGGGTGACTGTCAGTGGCGGGCCGTAAGGTCTGTGGGCATGGAGAGCAGCAGCGAGGGCGTCGCCGAGACGGGCGACGCCGGTGTCGTGCAGGCCCCACCGCAGGTGGGGGTACCGGAGGCGGTGGCGGACGGCGGCGAGAGGACCTTCCTCGCCATAGCGCCCGCCTCCCTCTCGCCCTCGCGCGCCGGCGACTTCATGCAGTGCCCGCTGCTGTACCGGTTCCGGGTCATCGACCGGCTGCCGGAGAAGCCGAGCCCGGCGGCCACCAAGGGCACCCTGGTGCACGCCGTGCTCGAGCGGCTGTTCGACGCCCCGGCGGCCGAGCGGACCGCGCCCCGGGCCAAGGCGCTCATCCCCGGTCAGTGGGACCGGCTGCGCACGTCGCGGCCGGAGCTGGTGGAGCTGTTCGCCGACGATCCGCAGGGGGAGCGGCTGGCGGGCTGGCTGACGGAGGCCGAGCGTCTGGTCGAGCGGTGGTTCACCCTGGAGGATCCGACCCGGCTGGAGCCGGCCGAGCGGGAGCTGTTCGTCGAGGCGGAGCTGGAGTCCGGGCTGACCCTGCGCGGGATCATCGACCGGGTCGACGTGGCGCCCACCGGCGAGGTGCGGATCGTCGACTACAAGACGGGCAAGGCACCCAGGCCGGAGTACGCCGAGGGCGCGCTGTTCCAGATGAAGTTCTACGCCCTCGTGGTCTGGCGCCTGAAGAAGGTGATCCCGCGCCGGCTCCAGCTGGTGTACCTGGGCAGCGGCGACGTCCTGACGTACGACCCGGTCCGCGCCGACCTGGAGCGGGTCGAGCGCAAGCTGCTCGCCCTGTGGGAGGCGATCCGGCTGGCGACGGAGACGGGTGAGTGGCGGCCGCGGCCGACGAAGCTGTGCGGCTGGTGCGACCACCAGGCGCACTGCCCCGAATTCGGCGGCACTCCCCCGCCCTATCCGCTGCCGGTGAGGGCGGCCGACTCCGGTGCCGGCGCGCAGGGCAGAATGGGGCCGGACTAGCGAAGGAGACTTACGTGGCCATCCGCGTCCTACTGGTCGACGACCAGCCGCTGCTGCGTACCGGCTTCCGGATGATCCTGGAGGCGGAGCAGGACCTCGCGGTGGTCGGCGAGGCCGGCGACGGCCTCCAGGCCCTCGACCAGGTGCGGGCCCTGCAGCCCGACGTGGTTCTGATGGACATCCGCATGCCCCGGATGGACGGGGTGGAGGCGACGCGGCAGATCACCGGGCCCGGACGGGACGGTCCGGCGAAGGTTCTCGTGCTGACCACCTTCGACCTCGACGAGTACGTGGTGGAGGCGCTGCGGGCCGGAGCCAGCGGGTTCATGCTCAAGGACGCGCCGGCCAACGAGCTCGTCCAGGCGATCCGGGTGGTGGCCGCCGGCGAGGCGATGCTCGCGCCGAGCATCACGCGCCGGCTGCTCGACAAGTACGCCACGCATCTGCCGTCCGGTGACGAGCCGGTGCCGGACACCCTGCACACGCTCACCGACCGCGAGGTCGAGGTGCTGAAGCTGGTGGCGCGGGGGCTGTCGAACGCCGAGATCGCCGCCGACCTGTTCGTCAGCGAGACCACCGTCAAGACGCATGTCGGGCATGTGCTGACCAAGCTCGGGCTGCGCGACCGGGTGCAGGCCGCGGTGTACGCCTACGAGAGCGGGCTGGTGCGCCCCGGCGCGCAGTGACACGGCGTACCGACGCCCCGCACACGGCACGGAGGGCGCCCCTTCCTGACAAGGGGCGCCCTCCGCGTGTGTGGACCGGTCGTGGCCTCAGCCCTTGTTGAGCTCCCAGAAGCGGAACACGGTGGAGGCGTCGAGGCAGTTCTCCAGGCCGTAGACGTCGTCGTGGACGACGGCGTACTGCTTGGCCTGCCAGACCGGGAGGACGGGCAGCTGCTCGGCGACGATGTCCTGGAGCCGGGCGTAGTCGTCGTCGGTGGCGGCGCGGTTGCTCTCGGCGGCGGTGCGCGGGATGAGGGTGCCGGTGATCGTGCCGTTGGCGTAGTTGTTGGCCAGCACGTTGCCCTCGCCGAAGAAGGGCGCGGTGAAGTTGTCGGCGTCCGGGTAGTCGGGCACCCAGCCCTTGACGTACACGCCGTACTTGCCGTCGGCGATGTCCTTCTCGTACTGGTCGTAGGCGACGGACTTGACGTCGGCGTCGAACAGGCCGCTGGCGTTGAGCTGGGCGGCTATGGCCTTCAGCTCGTCGTCCGTGGCGGGGCCGTAACGGGAGGGCGTGGACCAGAGGGTGAGCTTCACCTTGCCGGTGATGCCCTCCTCCTGGAGCGCGGCGGCGGCCTTGGCCTTCGAGGGGCGGGCGCCGTAGCGGTCGAAGAAGGCCGTGTTGTGGCCGCCGATTCCGGCCGGGATGATCGAGTACAGCGGGTCGGCGGTGCCCTGGTAGACGTCCTTGATGAGGGCCTCGCGGTCGATCAGGTAGGCGATGGCCTGGCGGACGCCGAGCTTCCCGGCGACGGGGTCGTCCATGTTGAAGACGAGGTGCTGGACCTCGGCGCTGCTGCCCTCGACGACCTCGACGCCGGAGCTGTCGTTGCTCGCCTCGATGTCGGCGATGCCGGCGGCGGTGAGGCCCCGGTAGGCGATGTCGACCTCGTCGGCGAGGAGGGCCTTCTCCAGGCCGCTCTGGTCGCCGTGGAAGAACTTCAGCGTGACGCCGGTGTTCTGGACCTGGGCGGTGCCCCGGTAGTTCTCGTTGACGGAGAAGACGGCCTCGTCCTCGCTGAAGGAGTCCAGCTTGTAGGGGCCGGAGCCGACTGCCCGGCCGTCCTGGCGCAGGCCGTCGGCGTCGTACGAGCGGTGGTCGACGATGGAGCCGGCGCCCGAGGCGATCTTGCTGGGGAAGGTGGCGTCGGGGACCTTCAGCTTGAAGACGACGGTCTTGTCGTCCGGCGTCTCGACCTTGTCGAGCATGGGGAACATGATCGCGGGACCGGCGTCGTCGTTGATCTTCAGCATGCGGTCGAAGGAGAACTTGACGTCCTCCGAGGTGAGCGCGTCACCGTTGCTGAACTTCAGGCCGTCCTTCAGCGTGCACTCGTAGACCTTGGTCTGCGTGTCGGTGAAGGAGCACTCCTGTGCCGCGTCGGGCTCGGGTTCGGTGCCGCCCTTGGGGAAGCTCAGCAGTGACTGGAAGACGTTGTTGAACAACAGCCAGGAACCGGGGTCGTAGCCGGCCGCGGGGTCCGTGGCCAGGACGTCGTCGGACATCCCCATGACCACGGAGGAGCCGTCGCTCCCGGAGTCCCCGCTCTCCGTGCCGCAGCCGGTCAAGAGGCCGGAGGCCAGTCCCGCCACGATCGGCAGGACCGGCCACTGGTTGCGCATGTTCACTCGCGTGTGCCTTGTCGTCGTTCTCGTGACCCGGGGCCGTGGTCACGGGCCCCGGGCATGGGGGGGTTCCTCAGCCGCTCACGCCGCGGGAGAGCTCCCACAGCTGCAGGGTCGCGGAGGAGTTGAGTACGTACGCCGTGCCCGTGACGTCGTCGCGGGAGGCGACGTACTGCTTGCCCTGCCACAGCGGCAGGACGGGCACGTCCTCGGCGACGATGTCCTGAATCTCCGTCAGGCTCTTGGCCGCGGCGAGGCGGTCGGCCTCCCGGCGGGACTCGGGGATCAGCGTGTCGATGATCTCGCCGTTGGCGTAGGGGGACTTGAGAAAGTTGTCCTTGTCGAGGAACGGCGCGACGAAGTTGTCGGCGTCGGGGAAGTCGGGGAACCAGCCCATGCCGTAGACCGCGTACTCACCCTTGCGTTCGGCGGGGACGAACGTCTCCCACGGGGTGCCCTTGACGGAGACGTCGAACAGGCCACTGGCGTTCAGCTGCTTCTGGAGCTGCTCGAACTCCTTCTTGGTGGCCGTGCCGTAGTGGTCGGTGGTGTAGTTCAGCGTCAGCTTCACGGGGGTGCTGACGTCGGCCTCCTCCAGCAGCGCCTTGGCCTTGGCGACGCTGGGGTCGCCGTAGGTGTTGAAGAACGCGTTGGAGTGGCCGGTGATGGAGGCCGGGACCAGCGAGTAGAGCGGTTCGGCCTGGGTGCCGTACACCTCGGCGATGAGTTCGCTGCGGTCGATGAGCTGGGCCATCGCCTGGCGGACGGCCTTGGTCTTCACCACCGGGGCGGTGGTGTTGAAGGCCAGGTAGCGGATCTCCAGGCCGGCCAGCTCGACCATGTCGACGCTGTCGTCGGCGGAGGCGTCGGAGAGCTTCTTGATCTGCTCCGGCGACATGGTGCGGGTCATCAGGTCGATGTCGCCCTTGTCCAGGGCGGTGCCCATCGCGTCGGCGTCGGCGAAGGAGACCATCTCGACCTTGTCGTTGTTCACGTCCAAGGTCCCCTTGTACTCGGGGTTCTTGGTGAAGACGGCCCTGGTCATCTCGTCGCCGTCGGTCTCGGCCTTGAGCGTGTACGGGCCCGACCCGTCGACCGCGAAGCCGTCCCGCAGCTTGTCCTTGGCGTAGTCGTCGGGGTTGACGATGCCGGCGACCGGGGTCGAGAGCTTGAACGGGAAGGTGGCGTCGGCGGTCTTGAGGTGGAAGATGACCTCGTCGTCGCCCTGGGTCTCGACCGTGTCGATGGTGGACAGCAGGGCGAACACGCCGGAGTCGGCCTTGATGGCGCGGGCGCGGTCGATGGAGAACTTCACGTCCTCGGCGGTGACGGCGTCGCCGTTGGAGAACTTCAGACCGTCGCGCAGCTTGCAGGCGTAGCGCTCGTTGCCGCTGTCGGTGAAGCCGCAGCTCTCGGCGGCCTCCGGGACGGGGTCGCCCTCGCCCTTGGGCTGGATCATCAGGGTCTGCACGGTCTGGCGCAGGATGTTCCAGGAGCCGACGTCGTAGGAGTACGCCGGGTCGAGCGGCGCCGGGGCGTCCTTCGTGGCGGTGAACCGGTCGGTGGTGCCCACGACGATGGCGTCACCACTGCCGCTCCCGCTGTCGGTCCCGCCGCAGGCGGCGAGGGCGGGCGCGAGCAGGCCGACCACGGCCGGCAGCACCAAAGTCTTGCGGTTCATGCTCGAGTTTCTCCAGAGCTGTCAAGTCCGTGTACCCGGCATGCAGGGGTGTCGCGGCCGATCACGGGGGTAGGGGCGATGTTCTCGCGACGAGATTAGTCCGCACCTGCACGAGGGTTCGCGGCCACCGGAGTTGAAACCCCATCACGCAGCGAAGCCGGGTGCGGACACACCGAAAGACCGACAGCGGAATGATTCGTACAGCGTCTCACCAATCGGGACACAAGGGCATGCCCGAACCCCCCGAACGAGGGTGAACAGCACACGGAAGCGCCCCTGTCGACCCCCTGCCGGGTGGGGAACGTCACACACTCAAGGGGGTGCGCGCGGGGCGGAATTCGGCCGCCGTCGATGATCCGAATTCGCCGCGCGCACACGCGCCGAATTCCCTTGTTTCGGCGGTGCACGCTGGGTGAACGTCTATCGCATTTCTGTCATCGAGCGATCACCAATGATCGTCCCGGTGATCATCGGAGCGGCATCAGGCCGCGCAGAAATGTCAGGTCGACCTCTTCCAGCGAGGTCACGACGGTGCGCCGGGCGGCCGGGGCGATGGGGGCCACGGAGGGCACGGCGACGACGTGACAGCCGGCGGCCTCGGCTGCGGCGACCCCGGTCGCGGTGTCCTCGACGACCGCGCATCTGGCCGGATCCGCACCGAGTCCGGCGGCGGCGAACAGGTAGGGGTCCGGGTGCGGCTTGGTGCGCGGGACCTCGTCGCCTGCCACCGTCAGGGCGAAGTGCTGGGCGCCCAGCGAGGTGAGGACGCGGTCGATGATGCGCCGGTGCGAGGCGGAGACGAGGGCCGTGGGAACCTCGTGCTCGGCCAGTTCGGCCAGCAGCCGGGCGGCTCCCGGCATCAGGGGCAGGGCGCGTCCGATGCGGTCCTCGAACCCTTCGTTGAGCAGGACGGTGAGTTCGGCGAGGGTGATGTCGGCGCCGGTCGCCTCGATCAGGAACCCGGCACTGCGGGCCATGGGTCCGCCGACCACGACATGGCGCCAGGAGTCGTCCAGGGTGTGGCCGAGGCCGGCGAAGATCTCGACCTCGACGTCCCACCAGAAGCCCTCGGTGTCCACCAGGGTGCCGTCCATGTCGAGGAGCACGGCCTGGAGGGCCGAGCCCTCCGCCGTACGGGTTCCTAGTGCGGGAACCGTGCTGGTCATCCGCGTACCTCCTTGAGGGACGAGCAGGCCGGTCGCCTTTTCTCGCAAAGAGGCGACCGGCCTGCAGTGGACCGACCAGTGTACGACGTGTCGCATCGGTGCGCGGGGCGAGACGCGCTTCACCGTGCGTGAGACGTCACCGCGCGCCTGGTGCCGGCGTGCGGGTGCCGTCTCCCCGCGTGTGATGCCACCGTGCCTGTGCTGTCACCGTGCGTTGAAGTACTTGGCCTCGGGGTGGTGGATCACGATGGCGTCCGTGGACTGCTCGGGGTGGAGCTGGAACTCCTCCGACAGGTGGACGCCGATCCGCTCGGGCTGGAGCAGCTCGGCGATCTTGGCGCGGTCCTCCAGGTCGGGGCAGGCGCCGTAGCCCAGGGAGAAGCGGGCGCCGCGGTACTTCAGGGCGAACATGTCCTCGACGTCGGCCGGGTCCTCGCCCGCGAAGCCCAGCTCGGCGCGTACGCGCGCGTGCCAGTACTCCGCGAGCGCCTCCGCCAGCTGCACGGACAGGCCGTGCAGCTCGAGGTAGTCGCGGTAGGAGTTGGACTCGAAGAGCTTGGCCGTCTCCTCGCCGATGCGGGAGCCGACGGTGACCACCTGGAGGCCGACGACGTCGGTCTCCCCCGACTCCTGCGGGCGGAAGAAGTCCGCGAGGCACAGCCGGCGGCCACGGCGCTGGCGCGGGAAGGTGAACCGGGTCCGCTCGTTGCCGTGCTCGTCCAGCAGGATCAGGTCGTCGTCCTTGGAGACGCACGGGAAGTAGCCGTAGACCACGGCGGCCTCGAGGAGGTTCTCGGTCTGGAGCCTGTCCAGCAGGCCGCGCAGCCGCGGCCGGCCCTCGGTCTCGACGAGCTCCTCGTAGGTCGGCCCCTCGCCGGTGCGGGCCTGCTTCAGACCCCACTGCCCCTTGAACAGGGCGCCCTCGTCCAGCCAGGAGGCGTACTCCTTGAGCTGGACGCCCTTGATGACGCGGGTGCCCCAGAAGGGCGGGGTGGGCACGGGGTTGTCGGTGGCGACGTCGGAGCGGACGTGGCCCTCCTCCGGGCGCTCCTCGACCTCGACGGCGGCGGCCGCACGGACCCGGCGCTGCCTCAGCTCCGGCAGCTTCGCCCCGGGCACGCCCCGCTTGACGCCGATGAGGGCGTCCATCAGGCGCAGGCCCTCGAAGGCGTCGCGGGCGTAGCGGACCTCGCCCTCGTAGATCTCGTGCAGGTCCTGCTCGACGTAGGCGCGGGTCAGGGCGGCGCCGCCGAGGATGACGGGGTAGTCCGCCGCCAGACCGCGCTGGTTGAGCTCCTCCAGGTTCTCCTTCATGATCACCGTGGACTTGACCAGGAGCCCGGACATTCCGATGACGTCGGCGCGGTGCTCCTCGGCCGCCTCCAGGATCGCGGAGACCGGCTGCTTGATGCCGAGGTTGACGACGTTGTAGCCGTTGTTGGACAGGATGATGTCGACGAGGTTCTTGCCGATGTCGTGGACGTCGCCGCGGACGGTGGCGAGGACGATGGTGCCCTTGCCCTCGGCGTCGGACTTCTCCATGTGCGGTTCGAGGTGGGCGACCGCGGCCTTCATGACCTCGGCGGACTGAAGGACGAACGGCAACTGCATCTGGCCGGAGCCGAACAGCTCGCCGACGACCTTCATGCCGTCCAGGAGGGTCTCGTTGACGATGTCGAGCGCCGGGCGGCTCTGCAGGGCCTCGTCGAGGTCGGCCTCCAGGCCGTTGCGCTCGCCGTCGATGATGCGGCGCTTGAGGCGCTCCTCCAGGGGCAGGGCGGCGAGTTCCTCGGCCTTGCCGGCCTTGAGGGACTTCGCGGTGGCGCCCTCGAAGAGCTGCATGAGCTTCTGCAGCGGGTCGTAGCCCTCGCTGCGGCGGTCGTGGATGAGGTCGAGGGCCGTGCGGACCTCTTCCTCGCTGAAGCGGGCGATCGGAAGGATCTTCGACGCGTGGACGATCGCCGAGTCGAGGCCCGCCTTGACGCACTCGTCGAGGAAGACGGAGTTGAGCAGGATGCGGGCGGCCGGGTTGAGGCCGAAGGAGATGTTCGACAGGCCCAGGGTGGTCTGGACGTCGGGGTGGCGGCGCTTGAGCTCGCGGATCGCCTCGATGGTGGCGATGCCGTCGCGCCGGGACTCCTCCTGGCCGGTGCAGATGGTGAAGGTCAGGCAGTCGATGAGGATGTCCGACTCGTGGATGCCCCAGTTGCCGGTGAGGTCGGCGATCAGCCGTTCGGCGATCTCGACCTTCTTCTCGGCGGTGCGGGCCTGGCCCTCCTCGTCGATGGTCAGCGCGATCAGGGCCGCGCCGTGCTCCCGGGCCAGCCGGGTGACCTTCGCGAACCGCGACTCGGGGCCGTCGCCGTCCTCGTAGTTCACGGAGTTGATGACGGCGCGGCCGCCGAGCTTCTCCAGCCCCGCCCGGATGACCTCGACCTCGGTGGAGTCCAGCACGATCGGCAGGGTGGAGGCGGTGGCGAGGCGTCCGGCCAGCTCCTCCATGTCGGCGACGCCGTCGCGGCCGACGTAGTCCACGCAGAGGTCGAGCATGTGCGCGCCCTCGCGGATCTGCTCGCGGGCCATCTCCACGCAGTCGTCCCAGCGGCCCTCCAGCATGGCCTCGCGGAACTTCCTGGAGCCGTTGGCGTTGGTGCGCTCGCCGATGGCCAGGTACGAGGTGTCCTGGCGGAAGGGGACGGTCTGGTAGAGGGAGGCGGCGCCCGGCTCGGGGCGCGGGCTGCGCTCGGCGGGGACGAGGTCGCGGACGCGCTCGACGACCTGGCGCAGGTGTTCGGGGGTGGTGCCGCAGCAGCCGCCGATGAGGGACAGGCCGTAGTCGCGGACGAAGTTCTCCTGCGCCTCGGCCAGGCCCTCGGGGCCGAGCGGGAAGTGGGCGCCGTCCTTGGTGAGGATGGGCAGGCCCGCGTTCGGCATGCACAGCAGCGGGATGCGGGAGTGGCGCGTGAGGTAGCGCAGGTGCTCGCTCATCTCGGCCGGGCCGGTGGAACAGTTCAGGCCGATCATGTCGATGCCGAGCGGCTCCAGCGCGGTGAGCGCGGCGCCGATCTCGGAGCCGAGGAGCATGGTGCCGGTGGTCTCGAACGCCATCGAGACCACCAGGGGGACGTCGGTGCCGGTCGCCTCCATGGCGCGGCGGGCGCCGAGGACCGAGGCCTTCGTCTGGAGCAGGTCCTGAGTGGTCTCCACGATCAGGGCGTCGGCGCCGCCGGCGAGCAGTCCCTCGGCGTTGGCCTGGAAACCGTCGCGGATCGTGGTGTAGGGGACGTGGCCGAGGGTGGGCAGCTTGGTGCCGGGGCCGATGGAGCCCAGCACCCAGCGCGGGCGTCCGTCGCGGGCGGCGTAGGCGTCCGCGCTCTCGCGGGCGATGCGGGCGCCCGCCTCGGACAGTTCGAAGACGCGGTCGGCGATGTCGTACTCGGCCATGGCCGCGTGGTTGGCGCCGAAGGTGTTGGTCTCGACGCAGTCGACGCCGACGTCGAAGTACGCCTCGTGGACGGAGCGGACGATGTCGGGCCGGGTGATGTTGAGGATCTCGTTGCAGCCCTCGAGGTTCTCGAAGTCCTCGAGGGTGGGCTCCTGGGCCTGGAGCATGGTGCCCATGGCTCCGTCGGCGACCACCACTCGGGTGGCGAGGGCCTCGCGGAGCGCGGACACACGGGCCCGGCTGTCGGCGGAAGGGGTCGGCGGCACAGAGGCCATGAAGGGGCTCCCTTTGATGCGACGGCTGTCGGCTTTGCGTCACCTCAGGATGCGTGCCGGACGGCTTCCCGAGGAGAGCGCACGCCGTCAGGGTAGCCGGGACCGGGGGCTTATGGTCAGGGCGTCCACGGGACGGACGAGATGGTGTCCGGGTCACTCCTGAGGGGCGAGTGGCGGAAAACGTCTTGACCGACCATTAGCGGGAGGTCGTCATGGACCGGTAGTGTTCGACATTGCCGAACGACGGTGGCGCTAGCCGCGCGTGGGCGGTCGAAGGGGACGGAGGCAGGACGGCGATGGCACGGAACATCCAGTCGCTCGAACGGGCGGCCGCGATGCTGCGGCTGCTCGCGGGTGGCGAGCGACGGCTCGGCCTCTCGGACATCGCCTCGGCCCTGGGCCTGGCCAAGGGCACCGCCCACGGCATCCTGCGCACCCTCCAGCAGGAGGGTTTCGTCGAGCAGGACGACGTCTCCGGGCGCTACCAGCTGGGTGCGGAGCTGCTGCGCCTGGGCACCACCTATCTCGACGTGCACGAGCTGCGGGCGCGGGCGCTGGTGTGGACGGACGACCTGGCCCGCTCCAGCGGCGAGAGCGTCCACCTCGGCGTGCTGCACCAGCAGGGCGTCCTGGTCGTGCACCACGTCTTCCGCCCCGACGACAGCCGGCAGGTCCTGGAGATCGGGGCCATGCAGCCGCTGCACTCCACGGCGCTGGGCAAGGTGCTGTCCGCCTACGACCCGGTCGCGCACAGCGAGGCGCTGGAGGCCGACCGCAAACCGTTCACGGACCGCACCGTGTGCGAGCTGGAGGACTTCGAGCGGCTTCTCGACGTCACGCGCGCGCGGGGGTACGCGGCGGACGTCGAGGAGACCTGGGAGGGCGTCGCCTCCATCGCCGCGCCCATCCACGACCGGCGGCGGATGCCGGTGGGGGCGGTGGGCATCACCGGTGCCGTGGAGCGGGTGTGCCGGGACGGCGAGCTGCGGCCCGAGCTGATCGCGGCGGTGCGCGACTGCGCCCGCGCGGTCTCGCGGGACCTGGGCGCCGGGCGGTTCTGAGCAGCCGGCGGTCCACAGCACCGGGCAGGAGCGGGCCGGGGCGTCGTACGACGTCCCGGCTTTCGTCGCGCCCGCGCCGCAGCGCCGACGCGCCCGCCCTCGGACCGATAACCGGCATCGATCAGTAACGATCGTGTTTTCGATTACGGAACTCTTGACGCACCCGTGACGCCGGAGCAAGACTCCCGTCCATCGGTCGGCATTGTCGAACACCTACCGGCAATACGCGCTAGAGTGTGGCAACGCCAAGGGCCGGAATCGCTCTCACCCCCGAGGGCGCCAGACCCCCGGTGGGACCCGGGGTCCGGCTTCCCTGGACGAAGGACAAAGGAGTCGCGGGTGTCCAGCTCCGACATCTTCATCGGCGAGACCATCGGTACCGCCATACTCATCCTGCTCGGCGGAGGCGTCTGCGCCGCCGTGACGCTGAAGGCCTCCAAGGCCCGAAACGCCGGCTGGCTCGCCATCACCTTCGGGTGGGGTTTCGCCGTTCTGACGGCCGTCTACACGTCGGCGCCGCTCTCCGGCGCCCATCTGAACCCGGCCGTGACGCTCGCGATCGCCATCAAGGACGGCGACTGGAGCAACGTTCCGACCTACTGGGCCGGGCAGCTGCTCGGCGCCATGATCGGCGCGGCCCTGGTGTGGGTCACCTACTACGGCCAGTTCCACGCGCACCTCACCGACCGCGAGATCGTCGGCGGCCCGGGCGCGCAGGCCACGGCGGCGAAGGCCGTCGAAGCCCAGGAGAAGGGCGCCGGCCCGGTGCTCGGCATCTTCTCCACCGGCCCGGAGATCCGCAACGCGGTGCAGAACCTCGCCACGGAGATCGTCGGCACCGTGGTGCTGGTGCTCGCCGTGCTCACCCAGGGCCTGAACGACAAGGGCAACGGCCTCGGCACGCTGGGTGCCCTGATCACCTCGCTCGTGGTGGTCTCGATCGGTCTGTCCCTGGGCGGCCCGACCGGCTACGCGATCAACCCGGCCCGTGACCTCGGTCCGCGCATCGTGCACGCCCTCCTGCCCCTGCCCAACAAGGGCGGCTCCGACTGGAGCTACGCCTGGGTCCCGGTGGTCGGTCCGCTGATCGGCGGCGCCATCGCTGCGGGCATATACAACGTCGCCTTTGCTTAGGAACCCCCGGCTTCAGCCGCACCGCAGGCACGCGCCGTACGTACCGCCCCTCGACCACGGAACCTTCAGGAGCACACTGTGACCGACGCCCACACCGCCGGCCCCTTCATCGCCGCCATCGACCAGGGGACCACCTCCAGCCGCTGCATCGTCTTCGACCGGGACGGCCGGATCGTCTCCGTCGACCAGAAGGAGCACGAGCAGATCTTCCCCAAGCCGGGCTGGGTCGAGCACGACGCCAACGAGATCTGGACCAACGTCCAGGAGGTCGTCGCCGGGGCCATCGCGAAGGCCGGCATCACCCGCGACGACATCAAGGCCATCGGCATCACCAACCAGCGCGAGACCACGCTGCTGTGGGACAAGAACACCGGTGAGCCCGTCCACAACGCCATCGTCTGGCAGGACACCCGCACCGACGCCCTCTGCAAGGAGCTCGGCCGCAACGTCGGCCAGGACCGTTTCCGCCGCGAGACGGGCCTGCCGCTGGCCTCCTACTTCGCCGGTCCGAAGGCCCGCTGGCTGCTGGACAACGTCGAGGGCCTGCGCGAGCGCGCCGAGGCCGGCGACATCCTCTTCGGTACCATGGACACCTGGGTCATCTGGAATCTGACCGGTGGTGTCAACGGCGGCAAGCACGTCACGGACGTCACCAACGCCTCTCGCACCATGCTGATGAACCTGCACACGCTGGAGTGGGACGAAAAGATCGCCGAGTCCATCGGTGTCCCGCTCGCGATGCTCCCCGAGATCCGCTCCTCCGCCGAGGTCTACGGCGAGGTCACGGGCGGCAAGCTGGGTGACCTCCTCGGCGGCATCCCGGTCGCCTCCGCGCTCGGCGACCAGCAGGCGGCGCTGTTCGGCCAGACCTGCTTCTCCGAGGGTGAGGCGAAGTCGACGTACGGCACCGGCACGTTCATGCTGATGAACACCGGTGAGAAGATCATCAACTCGTACTCCGGCCTGCTCACCACCGTGGGCTACCGCATCGGCGACCAGCAGCCGGTCTACGCCCTCGAGGGCTCCATCGCCGTCACCGGTTCGCTGGTGCAGTGGATGCGCGACCAGATGGGCCTGATCTCCACCGCCGCCGAGATCGAGACGCTCGCGCTCTCCGTGGAGGACAACGGCGGCGCGTACTTCGTCCCGGCCTTCTCCGGCCTGTTCGCCCCGTACTGGCGCTCCGACGCCCGCGGTGTGATCGCCGGCCTCACCCGGTACGTCACCAAGGCGCACCTGGCGCGCGCCGTCCTGGAGGCCACGGCCTGGCAGACCCGTGAGATCACCGACGCCATGACGAAGGACTCCGGCGTCGAGCTCGCGGCCCTCAAGGTCGACGGTGGCATGACCTCCAACAACCTGCTGATGCAGACCCTCTCGGACTTCCTGGACGCTCCGGTGGTGCGTCCGATGGTCGCCGAGACCACCTGCCTCGGCGCCGCCTACGCCGCCGGCCTGGCCGTCGGCTTCTGGAACAGCACCGACGACCTGCGCGCCAACTGGCGGCGGGCCGCCGAGTGGACCCCCCGCATGGAAGCGGAGAGCCGCGACCGTGAGTACAAGAACTGGCTCAAGGCCGTCGAACGGACCATGGGCTGGCTCGAGGACGAGAACTGACGAGAGCCGCGCGGGCCGGCCAAGGCTCCGACACGAGCTCTGAATGAGGAGTAAGAACCCGATATGACCAGTCAGTCCACCCTGCAGTCCGTGCCTGCCCTGGGGACACACCCGGCCTCCGGCTCGAACCCGAGCCGAGCCGAGACCCGGGAGCAGCTCGCCAAGGCGTCGTACGACCTTCTCGTGATCGGCGGCGGCATCCTGGGCATCTCCACCGCCTGGCACGCCGCGCAGTCCGGCCTCAGGGTGGCACTGGTCGACGCCGGCGACTTCGCCGGTGCCACCTCCTCCGCCTCCTCCAAGCTGCTCCACGGCGGTCTGCGCTACCTGCAGACCGGCGCGGTGAAGCTGGTGGCGGAGAACCACTTCGAGCGCCGTGCGGTCTCCCGCCAGGTGGCCCCCCACCTGGCGAACCCGCTCACCTTCTACCTCCCCGTGTACAAGGGCGGGCCGCACGGCGCGGCGAAGCTCGGGGCGGGCGTCTTCGCCTACTCCGCGCTGTCGGCCTTCGGCGACGGCGTGGGACACCTGCTGTCGCCGTCGAAGGCCGCGCAGGACGTGCCCGAGCTGCGCACCGAGAACCTCAAGGCCGTCGCCGTGTACGGCGACGACCAGATGAACGACGCCCGCATGGCGCTGATGACGGTCCGCGCGGCCGTGGAGGCGGGCGCGGTCGTGCTCAACCACGCCGAGGTCAGCGGTCTGCGCTTCACCAACGGCCGGGTCACCGGTGCCGAGTTGCGCGACCGGCTCTCCGGCGACGAGTTCGGCGTCAACGCCCGTCTGGTACTGAACGCGACCGGCCCGTGGGTGGACCACCTGCGCCGGATGGAGGACCCGAATGCCGCGCCGTCCATCCGCCTGTCGAAGGGCGCGCATCTGGTCCTGAAGCGCACCTCCCCCTGGAAGGCCGCGCTGGCGACCCCGATCGACAAGTACCGCATCACCTTCGCCCTGCCCTGGGAGGACATGCTCCTGCTCGGCACCACGGACGAGGAGTACGAGGGCGACCCGGCGGACGTCGCCGTCAACGACAGCGACATAGCCCAGATCCTGGACGAGGCCGCGTTCTCCATCCGGGACCAGCAGCTCGACCGTGACCTCATCACGTACGCCTTCGCGGGCCTGCGGGTGCTGCCGGGCGGTCCCGGCGACACGGCGAAGGCCAAGCGGGAGACCGTCGTCACCGAGGGCCGGGGCGGGATGCTCTCGGTCGCCGGCGGCAAGTGGACGACCTTCCGGCACATCGGCCGTACGGTCATGCAGAAGCTGGAGGCGCTGCCGGGTCACCCGCTCGGTGACGACTTCGAGCCGATCTCCTCCCTGCCGAAGAAGCTGCCGCTGCCGGGTGTCGCCAACCCGCGCGCGGTCGCCCACCGGCTCCTGGTCGACCACCCGGCGCCCGGCCCGCGCATGGCCGCCGACACCGCCAAGCACCTGGCCACCCACTACGGTTCGCTGGCCTTCGACATCGCCCGCCTGGCGAACGAGAACCCCGAGCTGGGTGAGCGCGTCCACCCCGACGCCCCCGAGATCTGGGCGCAGGTCGTCTACGCCCGCGACAACGAGTGGGCCGAGACCCCGGACGACGTGCTGCGCCGCCGGACGACGCTGACGATCCGCGGCCTGGCCACCGACGACGTCCGCGCCAAGGTCCAGGACCTGCTCGACAAGAAGTAGACGAGGGCCAGTAGGACGACAGCCAGGAAACAGACCCTTTGCCGGTCCACTCCCCTGACCGGGGCCGGCACCGGGGACGGCCCCTCCGCACCGGGGCCGGTACCACGGGAGGGGCGGCTCCGCGCCGATGGAGCCGCCCCTCCCGCATGCCGTCGTCGTCAGGTGAGGACGTCGGCCCGCGTCGATCACGGAACCGGGGCAGTTCTCCGGCCAGCCCCCCCATAATGGCGCCCAGACATCCGATGTCTGGGCGAGGGACGACAGGGGAGGCCGGTCATGGCAGTCACCGACGAGGCGATCGAGAAGATCAAGGCCATGATCGTCACCGGTGCGCTGCGCCCCGGGGACCGGCTGCCCAGGGAGAGTGAGCTCGCCGCCGGGCTGGGCCTGTCCCGCAACTCCCTGCGGGAGGCGGTACGCGCCCTGGCGCTGATCCGGATCCTGGACGTGCGGCAGGGCGACGGCACGTATGTGACCAGCCTCGATCCCCAACTGCTCCTGGAGGCGCTGAGCTTCGTCGTCGACTTCCACCGCGACGACACGGTCCTGGAGTTCCTGGCCGTGCGCCGCATCCTGGAGCCGGCCGCGACGGCGATGGCCGCGCTGCGCATCAGCGAGCAGGAACTGGACGCCCTGGGCGCCCAGTTGGACGAGCTCGGCGCCGAGCCGTCGGTGGAGGAGCTCGTCGCCTGCGACCTGGAGTTCCACCGGGGGATCGTGCGGAGCGCCGGCAACACGGTGCTGTGTTCCCTCCTCGACGGTCTGTCGGGGCCCACCACCCGGGCCCGGATCTGGCGCGGGCTGACCCAGGAGGACGCGGTCGCCCGCACCCTGCACGAGCACCGGGCGATCCTCGCGGCGCTGCGCGACCGGGACGCCGAGGCGGCGCGGTCGTGGGCGACCGTGCACATCGCGAGCGTCGAGCAGTGGCTCAGGTCGGCCCTGTGAGCGGCTCGCGCCGGGGGGTGTTCCGGCGTGGCGAACGGGGCAGTGATCCGTTCACTCCCCCGTGCAAGGGGGCTGCGGGCGCCCCCGCGGGACGCCGTAAGGTTGGGTGGTCAAGCGAGGGCACGTCGGAAGGAGGCACTGGGTGATCGAGCTCGAGGGGGTTCCCGAGCTGATCGACCCGGTCATGGTGGCCGCGTTCGAGGGCTGGAACGATGCCGGCGACGCCGCCTCCACCGCGGTCGCGCATCTGGAGAGGGAGTGGAAGGGCGAGGTGTTCGCGGCGCTGGACGCCGAGGACTACTACGACTTCCAGGTGAACCGCCCCACGGTGTTCATGGACGCCGGCGTCCGCAAGATCACGTGGCCGACGACAAGGTTGTCAGTGGTGCGGGTCGGTGGCGAGAAGCCGCGCGACCTGGTGCTGGTGCGTGGCATCGAACCGTCCATGCGCTGGCGCTCGTTCTGCAACGAACTGCTCGGCTTCGCGCACGAGCTGGGCGTGGAGCTGGTGGTCATCCTGGGCGCCCTGCTCGGCGACACCCCGCACACGCGTCCCGTACCGATCAGCGGCACCACCTCCGACGCCGACCTGGCCCGCCGGATGGACCTGGAGGAGACCAAGTACGAGGGTCCCACGGGCATCGTCGGCGTCCTGCAGGAGGCGTGCACGCACGCGGGTGTGCCGGCGGTCAGCCTCTGGGCGGCCGTACCGCACTACGTCTCGCAGCCGCCGAACCCCAAGGCGACGCTGGCCCTCCTCAACCGTCTGGAGGACCTGATCGACGTGCGCATCCCGCTGGGCGAACTGCCCGAGGACGCGCGCGCGTGGCAGGTCGGCGTGGACCAACTGGCCGCGGAGGACAGCGAGGTCGCCGAGTACGTGCAGACGCTGGAGGAGGCCCGGGACACGGCGGAGCTGCCGGAGGCGTCGGGCGAGGCGATCGCGCGCGAGTTCGAGCGCTATCTGCGGCGCCGGGACGGCGGCGGCCCGCCCGCCCCCGGGGAGCGGACGCGGCCGCCGAAGCCGCCGAAGCCGAGCGGGGAGAACACCGACGACGACGATTCGTCGGAGGACTGAGCCGGATCGGGGCGGTGCGCTGCAGCGCACCGCCCTCCGCCGTCAGACCCGGTCCACGGCCACCACGTCGTACTCGGTGCCGGGTGTGGGCTCCACGTCGAAACGCGCGTTCGGCAGGTAGAGGCGGTCGCCCCACGCCGCGGCCGTCGTCGGGATGCGGAAGCGCGGGTCGGTGATGCGGGCGACGGCGGTGCCCCGGGTGCCGGCCGCGTTCAGCCGGAACACGTCGACCGCGTTCTGCGCCTGCTGCACGGCGTAGAGAGTCCGGCCGAGCAGCAGCAGGCCGTCGCCGTTGGGGAGCCTCGCGGTGCCGAGGTCCACCGTGCGGGCGGCTCCGGTCCCCGGGTCCACCCGCATGAGGCGGCCGCCGTCCGCGAAGGCGTTCACCACCAGCAGGGCGCTGCCGTCGGGGGTGCGCTCGATGCCGTTGGCGGTGAAGTCGTCGCCCTGGACCCAGTCGCCGCCGAGCGGCACGGTCTCCACGGCTCGCGGGGCGCCGTCCCGGCCGAGGACGAGCTTGTGGAGCCGCGCGGCGAAGGAGTCGGTGAACCAGGCGGCGCCCGGGGTGAGGATCACGTCGTTCACGAAGGCGCCACCGGTGGCGTACACCTGCTCGGTCTCGCCCGTGCGGGCGTCGGCGACACGGATCTCGCCGCTCGCGCCGCCCGCGAGGAAGAGCCTGCCCTGCGGGTCGATCTTCAGGCCGACGGTGGGGTGCCCGGCGCCGAGGCCCCGGACGACGACGGAGCCGCGGCCGGTGGCGAGGCTAGCGCGGTGGACGTCCCCGTTGGCGAGGGAGCCGAAGTAGGCGAAGGGGCGGGTGCCGATGGCTATGCCCTCCGGCTGGAAGCCGTAGGGCAGGGGGAACGCCGTGGGCCACGCCGCCCCGTGGGTCCCGGCGGCGTGAGCGGTGGCGGTGCCGCCGAGCAGGGCCGTCCCGGAGAGGGCGGCGGCCGCGGTGAGCAGTCTTCGACGGGTCGTGGAACGGTCTGCGGGTGTCACTGTGCGTCCTTCCGCAAGGGGGCCGGCTGGGACCGGCGGGACCGGTGACGGACGCTCACACCCCATCACACGACGCGGGTCCACGCGGGGGGATCACGGCACAGGGGCGTTCCCTCCCACGTGGAGGGAACGCCCCTGTCGTACGGCCCCGGTGGCCGCGCCGGGTCACAGCGGCCGCGGTGGGCTACCGCGGCTGCGGTGGGTTACCGCGGGCTGCGGTGGGTTACCGCGGGCTGCGGTGGCTCACAGCGCCACGCCCAGCAGCGCGTCCACCGCTCGCGACACCACACCGGGCGCCGCGGTGTCCGTGCCGCCCCGCTCGTGCTGGAGAGCGGCCCAGCGGTCGACGGCGGCCAGCGCGGCCGGGGCGTCCAGATCGTCGGCGAGGGCCTCGCGGATCTCCTCGACGAGCGTCTCGGCGGGCGGGCCGTCGGGCCGGGAGACGGCCGCGCGCCAGCGCCCGAGCCGGTCCAGGGCCTCCTGGAGCACCTGGTCGGTCCACTCCCAGTCGGCCCGGTAGTGGTGGGCGAGGAGGGTGAGCCGGATCGCGGCGGGGTCGACGCCGTCGCGCCGGAGCTGGGAGACGAAGACGAGGTTGCCCTTGGACTTGGACATCTTCTCGCCGTCGAGGGCGACCATGCCGGCGTGCACGTAGGCCTTGGCCATGGGGAACTCGCCGGTGAGGACCTGGGCGTGGGAGGCGCCCATCTCGTGGTGCGGGAAGGCGAGGTCGGAGCCGCCGCCCTGCACGTCGAAGCCCATGCCGAAGTGGTCCAGGGCGATGGCCACGCACTCGATGTGCCAGCCGGGGCGCCCACGGCCGAGCGAGCGGCCGTCCCAGCTGGGCTCGCCCTCGCGGGCCGCCATCCACAGCATCGGGTCGAGCGGGTTCTTCTTGCCGGGCCGGTCGGGGTCGCCGCCGCGCTCGGCGGACAGCAGCCGCATCGCGGTGGCGTCGAGGTGCGAGACCTTGCCGAAGTGCGGGTCGGACTCGACGGAGAAGTAGACGTCGCCTTCGAGCTCGTAGGCGGCGCCCGCGTCCCGCAGGCGCTCCACGAGCGGCACTATGCCGGGTATCGCCTCGACGGCGCCTATGTAGTGCCGCGGCGGGAGCATCCGCAGGGCGGTCATGTCCTCGCGGAAGAGGGCCGTCTCCTTCTCCGCGAGGGCGACCCAGTCGACGCCGTCCCGCTCGGCCCGCTCCAGGAGCGGATCGTCGACGTCGGTGACGTTCTGGACGTAGTGAACCTGCCGCTTGGTGTCGAGCCACACGCGCTGCACGAGGTCGAACGCGTTGTAGGTCGCCGCGTGACCGATGTGGGTCGCGTCGTACGGCGTGATGCCGCAGACGTAGATACGGGCGACGGGACCGGGGTCGAGGGTGACCGGGCCGCCGGTCGCGGTGTCGTGGATCCTCAGGTCGCGACCCTGACCAGGCAGGGCGGGGACCTCGGAAGCGGGCCAGGCATGCATGTCATGAGCGTAACCGGACCGAAGTTCCGGATACGAACCGGAGCGGACCGGATGGCCGGGAAGGCGCTCTTGCACGTTGACGGCCGGTGTGCTCCCGGCTCGCCGGACCGGGGCCGGCCTTCTCCCGGAGGGTGGCCGGGGATCCTCTCCGGAGGCCGGGGAGGATCCCGTCGGTCAGCCGGTCCGCGGGACGATCCCGTCGGTCAGCCGGTCCGGGGACCGATCAATCGTTCAGCCGAGGTGGGCCGCGATGGCGCGCGCGCACTCCAGGGACTCGGTGTGCGTCGTGTCCACCTCCAGGTCGTAGTCCACTCCCTCGTGCACCGCGTCCGCCTGCGCCGCAGCCATCCCCGGGACCCGGTCTCCCCGGGCCGTCTCACGGCCCGCGGCGACCGCACGCTCGCACCGGACGCCCACCCACAGCGCGTCCATACCGCCGAGCGCCTTCCGCCACCGCTGCTGGGACGCCGCTCCGCCGAGGAAGACGTCGTCCACGACGACCCTGGCGCCCGCGCGGGCCATCGCCACCACGCCCTCCGCCCACGCCGCGTCCAGCGCCCGGAACTCCGCCCCGACGCTCACCCCTCCGTCCGCCGCGAACGTGATCCCCCCGTCCGCCCCTCGCATCCTCGCGGGCAACGCGTCGACGAACGAGTCGACCCCGAACGCCAGCCAGGGATCCGGCAGCACGGCCTGCAGGCACCGTACGATCCCCGACTTCCCCGAGCTGGAGCCACCGTTGAGAATGATCATCCGAGTCGTCACCGCGCCACAGTAGGGCGCCTCCCGGCCGACAGGCAGCCAATTTCCGGCAGGCCCCGCCGCGCTCCACGGCCCGGTGACGTCCGGGGGCAGCCCGCCTAGACCGGCGGCCAGGGGATGGCCGGCCACTCACCGCCGGGCTCCGGGTGCCGGCCGGACTCCAGCAGCGCGTCGACCCGCGCGCGGGTGGCGTCGAGTTCGGCGGGCGTGACGAGTGCGGCGAGGGCGGCCGACAGCTCCCCGTCCGGTTCCAGGGCGCCCCTGAGTCCCTTGAGCACCTCGACGGCCTCTCCGGTGAGGGGCTCCCCCGCCCAGCCCCACAGGAGCGTGCGCAGCTTGTCCTCGACGTGGAAGGTGACGCCGTGGTCGATGCCGTACAGCCTGCCGTCACCGGTGGTCAGCAGATGGCCGCCCTTGCGGTCGGCGTTGTTGATGACCGCGTCGAGGACGGCGAGCCGCCGCAGCCGCTCGTCGTCCGCGTGCACGAGCAACGCGGTCCTGTCCTCCCCCACCTCGGCGAACCCGATCGCCTTCCAGCCGGGCGCGGGCTCCTCCCCCTCGACGAGCGCGAGCAGCCCGTCCTCGGGGGACGCCTCGATCCACAGCTGGCACATGCCCTCGCCGTACGGCCCCTCCCGCAGCACGGTGGGCGGTACCAGCCCCCAGCCGGTCGCCGCGGAGACCGCGTACGCGGCGACCTCCCGCTGGGCGAGGGTGCCGTCGGGGAAGTCCCACAGGGGTCTCTCGCCGGCCACGGGCTTGTAGACGCAGGCCGCCTCACGGCCCTCGTGCGCGACCGTGCAGTACAGGGCGGCGTTGGAAGCGTCACGGATGCGTCCGCGCACGGTCAGCTCGCCGTGTGTGAGCAGGTCGACGGAGGCCGGGTCGGTGGTCGTCACGCCCCGCGGCGGTATCCGTTCTGGCGCGGACATACGTGTCCTTCCGGGTCGAGCGGCAGGCTGCACAGCGGGCACGGCGGCCGGCCGGCGTTGACGACGTCGAGGGCTCTCTTGGCGAAGGCTCTCGCCTGGGCGCCGGTGAGCCGGACCCGCAGCATCGGGGGCCCGTTCTCCTCGTCCTGGAGCAACCGCTCCTCGGCCTCGGCGAGGTCCTCCTCGGTGTCGGCGTCGAGCTCCACGAGGGCCTGCGCCTCGACGATCATGCGCTGTTCCTCGCCGTCCCAGGCGAGGGCCATGGTGCCGACCCGGAACTCCTCCTCGATCGGGGTCTCGAGGGGACCGGTGTCGGTGATCTCGGCGGGCGCCACGGCGGGCACGGCGGCACTTCCCCCGCTACGGCGTACGACCTCGTCCAGCAGCTCGTCCATGCGCTCGGCGAGCGCTGCGACCTGGGTCTTCTCCAGGGCCACGCTGGTCACTCGGGAGCCGGCGGTGGCCTGGAGGAAGAAGGTACGGCGCCCGGGCAGTCCGACCGTACCGGCCACGAAGCGGTCCGGGGGGTCGTAGAGGAACACCTGACGGGACACGTCCTGTCTCCCTGGGAATCGTGGGTATGTGAACGTCCATGCGTGAACGCGCGTATGCGGACCGCTTCACCCTACTGCGGCCGACGATCACGGTGCGCCCGCACCGCCCCCGACCGTGGCCTCCTCCGACGGCGGCTCCTCGCGCGGCACGAGGGAGGCGAAGTCACCGGTGTCCCCGAGGCGCACCAGAAAGGGCCGCAGGCGGGTGTAACGGATCGCTGTGATGGAACACGGTTCGACGGAGATCCGCTGGAAGAGGTCGAGATGCAGTCCGAGCGCGTCCGCCACGAGCGACTTGATGATGTCGCCGTGCGAGCACATGAGGTAGACGGCGTCGGCGCCGTGGTCGCGCTCCACGCGCGCGTTCCACTCGCGCACCGCCTCGGCGGCGCGGGTCTGCATGGCCCGCATGGACTCCCCGCCGGGGAACGCGGCCGCCGAGGGATGCGCCTGGACGACCTCCATCAGCGGCTCGTCCTTCAGCTCGGCGAGCTTGCGTCCCGACCAGTCGCCGTAGTGGCACTCCCCGATCCGCTCGTCGGTGTGCGCGGGCAGGCCGGGGCGGGCGTCCAGCAGGGGCCGGATCGTCTCCTGGCAGCGTTGCAGGGGGCTCGCGACGACCTCGGCGATCGGCAGGCCCTCGAGCCGCCCGGGCAGCGCGGCGGCCTGCTCGGCGCCGCGCTCGTCGAGGGTGACGCCGGGCGTCCAGCCGGCGAGCACTCCGGAGGTGTTGGCGGTGGAACGTCCGTGCCGGACGAGGATCAGCGTGGGCATGCCGCCCAGGGTAGGCGTACCCCCGCAAGGACCGGAGCACGGCCGAAGGGAGAACACACTCAGTGATCGTCGACTGCGCCATCTACCGGGACGGCCACCGCACCGAGGGCCCGCAGGACTTCTCCGACGCGCTCGACGAGGCACGCGCCGCGGGCGGGTTCGTCTGGATCGGGCTGCACGAGCCCACCGAGAAGGAGTTCGACCACGTCACGCAGGAGTTCGCGCTGCACCCGCTGGCCGTGGAGGACGCCCTCAAGGCCCACCAGCGGCCCAAGCTGGAGGTGTACGACGACTCACTGTTCCTGGTGCTGAAGCCGGTGGTGTACGAGCCGCGGAGCGACACCGTCTCGTCCGGTGAGGTCATGGTCTTCCTCGGCGACTCCTTCGTGGTGACCGTCCGGCACGGCGACGGCACGCCCCTGGCGGCCGTACGGCACCGGCTGGAGCAGGAGCCGGAGATGCTCGCGAAGGGCCCCACGTCCGTCGTCTACGCGATCGCGGACGCGACCGTCGACCACTACCTGGACGTGGCGACGGAGCTGCAGACCGACCTGGAGGAGCTGGAGGCGGAGGTGTTCTCCCCGGACGGCGGCGGCTCGCGGAACACCGCGTCGCGGATCTACACCTTCAAGCGGCAGATCCTGGAGTTCCGCCGGTCGACCGGCCCGCTGACGCCGCCCCTGACCCGGCTCGCGGACACCGGGCCGGTCGGCACGGCGCTGCCCTTCGTCAACGACAAGGCGCGGCCCTTCTTCCGGGACGTCGGCGACCACCTGGCGCGGGTGAACGAGTCCGTGGAGGGCCTGGACCGGCTGGTGTCGGACATCCTGTCGGCCCACCTGGCGCAGATGAGCGTCCGGCAGAACGACGACATGCGGAAGATCTCCGCGTGGGCGGCCATGGCCGCGATCCCCACGATGATCGCGGGGATCTACGGCATGAACTTCGAGCACATGCCGGAGCTGCGCTGGGAGTGGTCGTATCCGGCGGTGATCGCGTTCATGGCCGGCCTGGAGGTGCTGCTGTACCGGCTGTTCAAGCACCGGGGATGGCTGTAGCGGCACGCGTGTGTAGGGGCTTACCCGACGCCGCCGGCCGCACGCGCCCGGGGCGTACCCGGAGTCGCCGCACGCGCGCGTGCGGGGGGACCGTCACGCAGGCGAACTCAGGGGCCGGTGGGCCGAGGGCGTCGCGCCGTTCGGGCAGGGATCGCGCAGGTGCGCCGGCACCGCAGGTTCCGCGCAGAACGAGTCACGTGCGGCGTCCAGGTGTACCGGGGCAGCAGCCTCTCGGACCATGCCGCCGAGACGATGACCGCCGCAGTCACGGCGGGGGCGTAACCGCACGCGCCCCGCCGCGTTGTTCCGCGTGACGGCCGTGGCGGGGAAGTCCCCCGAGCCCCCACCACGGCCGCTGAAAATCCCCCCTCCTCACCGGCTAGGCCAGCCCGGCCAGCTCCAGTGCCTGCGCGCCGGCCCGCAGCGAGGCCAGGCGCTCGTCGAGGGTGAAGCCCGCGGGGGCGAGGCTGAGGGTGGTGACGCCGGCCGCGGCGTAGGCCTTCATCCGGTCGGCGATCCGCTCCACCGAGCCCAGCAGCGTGGTCCGGTCGATCAGGTCGTGCGGTACGGCGGCCGCGGCGCCCTGCTTGTCCCCGGACAGGTACTTCTCCTGGATCTCGGCGGCCGCCGCCTCGTAGCCCATCCGCCGGGCGAGCTGGTTGTAGAAGTTCTGCTTGGGGCTGCCCATCCCGCCGACGTACAGCGCGGTGTACGGGCGGAACGTGTCGGCGAGCCGCTCGACGTCCTGGTCGGCGCCGACGGCCAGGGGCAGCGTGGGGCATACGTCGAAGCCGTCCAGCGTCTTGCCGGCCTTCTCACGCCCGGCGCGCAGGTACTTGACCGCGGTGTCCTCGATGTGGTCGGCGGACGGGAAGATCAGCAGGGCGCCGTCGGCGATCTCACCGGTCTGTTCCAGGTTCTTCGGGCCGATCGCGGCGATGTACAGCGGGATGTGCTCGCGCTGCGGGTGCACGGTCAGCTTGATGGGCTTGCCCGGGCCGTCCGGCAGCGGCAGCGTCCAGTGCTCGCCCTGGTACGACAGCCGCTCCCGCGTCATCGCCTTGCGGACGATCTCGACGTACTCGCGCGTGCGGGACAGCGGCTTGTCGAACTTGACGCCGTACCAGCCCTCGGAGACCTGCGGGCCGGAGACGCCGAGGCCGAGGCGGAAGCGGCCGCCGGAGAGGGAGTCGAGGGTGGCGGCGGTCATCGCGGTCATCGCGGGCTGACGCGCGGGGATCTGGAAGATGGCGGAGCCGACGTCGATCCGCTCGGTCTGGGCGGCGACCCAGCTGAGCACGGTGGCGGCGTCCGAGCCGTAGGCCTCGGCGGCCCAGCACACGGCGTAACCGAGCCGGTCGGCCTCCTGGGCCACGGCCAGGTTGTCCGCGTCCATTCCGGCACCCCAGTAGCCGAGGTTGATCCCGAGCTGCATGGCCGATTCCCCTTACTGATCAGTAACGACGCTGTTCCGGAGACAGTAGCGCGGGGGCGGTCCCCGGGGGAGGCCGGTGTGGCGAGACTCGCGTCGCCCGGGCGGGCCCCCGGCCTGCGCGGAACGGACCCTCGGACGCGCGAAACCCGGTCGTCCACAGGCGACCCACGGCCCAGTTCTGGCCAGTAATCTCGGCGTCCATGGAGCAGAGGCATCTCGGCCGCACCGGCCTGCGTGTGTCCCGCATCGGGCTCGGCACCCTGACCTGGGGCCGTGACACCGACGAGCACGACGCCGCGGACCTCCTGAAGACGTTCTGGGAGGCGGGCGGGACCCTCGTCGACACGGCGGACGTGTACGGCGACGGAGAGGCCGAGTATCTGCTGGGGCAGCTGATGGAAGGCCTGGTTCCGCGCCGGGATCTGATCGTCTCGACCAAGGCGGGCAGCGTGCCCGACCCCGACCGCCGTTTCGACGGCTCGCGCGGGCACCTCCTCGCCGCACTCGACGCCTCGCTCACCCGGCTCGGCACCGACTACGTCGACGTGTGGCACGTGCACGCCTTCGACCCGGGCACCCCGCTGGAGGAGACCCTCCAGGCCCTCGACATCGCGGTCGCCAGCGGCCGCGCCCGCTACGCCGGCGTCTCCAACTTCTGCGGCTGGCAGCTCGCCAAGGCCGCCACCTGGCAGCTCGCGGCCCCGGGCACGCGGACCCGGCTGGCCAGTACGCAGATGGAGTACTCGCTGCTCCAGCGCGGCGTCGAGCGGGAGGTGCTGCCGGCCGCGCTGGACCTGGGCATCGGGCTGCTGCCCTCCTCGCCGCTGGGCCGGGGCGTGCTCACCGGCAAGTACCGGGGCGACGCCATGCCCCCGGACTCGCGCGGCGCCTCCGACCACTTCGCGCCCTTCGTCGAGCCGTACCTCGACGACACCGCGAGCCGCATCGTGGACGCCGTGACGACCGCGGCGGACGGGCTCGCGGTGACCCCGCTGCAGGTCGCCCTCGCCTGGGTCCGCGACCGGCCCGGCGTGACCGCCCCGATCGTCGGCGCACGCAACGCGCAGCAGCTCACGGCCGCGTTGTCAGTGGAGGCCCTTAGTCTTCCTGACGAGATCTGCCGGGCGCTCGACGACGTGTCGGCGCCCGTGCACCGCTATCCCGATCACGACTGGAGCACGCTGTGAGCACGGAGCCGGAGCCCGCCGGAACCACGCAGAACACGGGACCGGGCACACCGGACGCCACCGCGCCGGCCACCGGCGCCCGGGCCCCGCAGGCCCCGGAGACCGCGCGGGGCGAGACCTCCGGGGAGAGCACGGCGGACAGCAAAGCCCCAGACGCCGGGGCGGGAGCGGGCGGGGGTACGCCGGGCGCGGGGACCGGGGACGGCGGAGGTCCGCAGGACACCGAGGCGGACGCCTCGGGCGCCCGGGCCGACGCCGGTACGCCGGACAGCGAAGCGGGTACTGCCGGCGAGGCCGACCACTCCGACGCCGACACGTCCGACGCTCGGCCCGCCACCTCGGACGCCGGCGCCGGCAGCACGCCCGATGGCGACGCGGACGCCGGCAGCCGCACGCCGGACACCGAGACGGACGCCGGCAGCGGCACGCCCGACACCGAGAAGGACGGTGAAGCCGCCGAGCGCCTCTCCGAGGCCGAGGCCGAGCTCGCCGCACAGAAGCGGGAGCGGGAGCGGATCGAGCGACGCAAGGCCGAGAAGAAGGCGCCCATCGCCAGCGGCGCCAAGCTGAGCGGCACGGCCGCCGACCTGCTCGCGGCCGTGCGGGCCGTCGAGGGCGGTCAGAAGCCCCCGGCCACCGTGTTCGCCGAGCCCGAACCGGCCCGGCGCCGCCCGGCCCCGGAGCCCGTACGGCGTCCGCAGCCGGTGGCCGCCGAGCCCGCCGCCGCGGGACCCGCCCCGGAGACCGTCGAGGCCGTCCGGCGCGTGCTGACCGGCGGTGGCGCCCCCGAGGCGCTGGCACCGCAGGTCGCCGCGGTCCTCGGCGAGGGTGCCCCGGACGTGCTGGGTGAGGACCCCTGGCAGTTGCTGCGCGTCCCCGGTGTACGCCCCGAGCAGGCCGACGGCTTCGCGCGGGCGCTGCTCGGGGCCGAGTGCGCGCCCGACGACGAGCGGCGCGCCCGCGCGATGACCGTGTGGCTGCTGGAGCAGGCCGCCCTGGCCGGGCACACCGCCCTGGAACTGCCGGCCCTGACGGCCGCGCTGACCCAGCGGGGGGTGCCCGACGCGGACGCGGCCGTGCAGAGCACGCTCGCGGAGGCCGAGGCCCTCGCCTTCCAGGACGCCCTGGAGGAACCCGGAGCCGCCCCGGCCGGCGCGAGCGGTGCCGGGGAGTCCGAGGCGGACGGGGACGAGGAGGCGGCACGCCCGGTCCGGGTCCTCGTCGGCCTGGAGCGGTACGCGCTCGCCGAGGAGAGCCTCGCCGACGGCCTGGCCCGCGTCGTCAACTCCCTGCCCAAGGAGGCCTCCGAGCGGTGGGAGTCGGTCGCGGCCGACGCGGCCGGCAGCGCCGCCGAGCTGATCCGCGCGGCCGCCGGGCACAGCCTGGTGCTGCACACCGGCGGCGAGGCCGCCCGCGCCGAACCGGCGGCCCTGCTCACGGCCGCCCGGACCCTCGGCCTGCGTGCGGTCGCCGCCTGCCACACACCGGACGGACGGCGCCGGCTCTCGGCCCTCCTGGAGGAGACGGCCGGGGGCCAGGGTGCCGTCGTCACCCTTCCCGGCCTGCTCTCCGGCGCCGAGGGGCCCGGCCGGGACGCCGAGGGCGCCCTCGATCTCGACCTGCTGATCGTGCTGGACGCGCCGCAACTGGACGTGGAGACCGCCGCGATGGTGGTGGAGTCGCTGCCGGACGGAGCCCGGCTGGTGCTCAGCGGGGACCCGGCGCTGCTGTGGTCGGCCGGGCCCGGCCGTGTCTTCGCCGACCTGCTCGCCGCGCGCGTGTGCCCGCAGGTGGCCTCGCGCACGCCCGATCCGGGCCCGCTCGGCGAGTTGGTCTCCGGTATCGGCATCGGTGAGCTGAACCAGGTCGACGCGCCCGGCAAGGAGCTCGTGATCGTGCCGGTGCGGGACGCGGGCGAGGCCGTGCACCGGACCGTGCAGCTGGTCGCGGACTCGGTGCCGCGGGCCTTCGGCATCGCGCCCGAGCAGACGGTGGTGATCACCCCGGGCCACGGCGGCGCGGCCGGCACGCGCGCGCTCAACGCCGCGCTCAAGGAGCGCCTCAACCCCGGCCCCGGCCGCTTCGGCGGTTTCGACCCCGGTGACCGGATCGCCTACTCCCCCGCCCCGGGCCGTACGGTGCCGGGCGAGGTGGTGAAGGCCGACGCCGACGGGCTGCACCTGACCTGCGCGGGCGTCCCCGTGGTCGTACCGCGGGAGCGGGTGGAGCAGTCCGTGCGGCACGGATGGGCGCTGACGGCGCACCAGGCGGTGGGCGGCCGGTGGCCGGCGGCGGTCGCGGTGCTGCCCGGAGATGCCGCGCAGGCCCTCTCCCGCCCCTGGGTGTACACGGCCTTCGGCCGGGCGGTGCGCCACCTGTCCGTCGTCCACGGCGTGGAGCAGGCCCTGCCGAGAGCGGTCGCCGAGGTCCCGCCGAAGCCCCGGACGACCCGGCTGCCGGTGCTGCTGCGCACGCAGATGCCGGCGGCCGGCTGACGGACGGCTCCCGGCCGGGAGAACGCGGACGGCGGCGGTGGCGCGGGGGACCTCCCCCGGCCACCGCCGCCGTCCGTGGGTGCGGGCCCGGCTACCGGTCCACGCGGTCCGCGTCCAGCGGCTCCAGGTTGTCGTCCCCGTCCTCGTCCAGGTCGGCGTCGAGATCGTCCTCGACGTCGTCCTCCACCTCGTCGATGTCCTCGACGTCCTCGACGTCCTCGATGTCCTCGATCCTCTCGATCGCCGTGATCCTCCGGGGCTCGTCGATGTCGTCGAGGTCGTCGTCGAACACCGAGCTCACGTCGAAGCGGCAGACCACCCGCTGCGGGTCGAGCTGTTCGAAGGGCGTCTCCAGCCACTCGCCCGGCTCGGCCGGTTCCTCCGCGGCCAGCACCCACAGCGTGGAGTCGCCCTCCTCCAGGCCGAACTCCTTGTGCCGGGAGGCGATCTCGTCCGGTTCGAACTCCCCGAACAGCAGGCCCAGCGCTCCGTGGATGGTGCCGGAAGCCCGGGTGTCCGCGCCGACGGGGCCGTCGTAGTCCGCCGACTCGACCCGCTGTGCCTGCGCGAGCAGCCGCTGCGGCTCCGCCACGGCGTAGTCGCGGCGGATCAGCACGCTCAGCGCGTTCGGTTCCTCGGGGCCCGCGTACGGCGGCAGCGAGTCCTCCGCTGCGGGGATCTCGAAGGGGGTGACCTCGTCGTAGCGGTCGTACAGCAGTTCGTCGTACGCCTCCGCGGCCGCGGCCAGCTGGTTGAACGCCTCGTAGACGGCCGGGTCGTCCTCCCCCGTCCTGCGTTCGACCGCGGCCAGGTGGCGGTCGAGCGCGGTCTTGACCGCCTCGGCGGCGGCGCGTACCTCGGCAGCGGTGGGCTGCGCAGCATCAGACATAGTGCAGACGCTATCCGTACCGGACCCCAGCCCGCACAATAGATGCGATGCCGGAATACGAATTTGTCGACGTGTACGTACCGCGCGGGGTCTCCCGCAAGGAGGCGACACGTCTGCTGACCGACCATGCAGAGTACGGACACTGGGAGTTGCACCGTCTGAGCCTGCTGCGCGACGGCAGCCGCAAGGTGCGGTTGCGCCGGCGGATCATCCGCCAGGTGCGTGCCACATGGTGAGCTGGGCATGACGGAAACGGAGCGGGCCCCGCGATGGCGGGGCCCGCTCCGTTGTGTACGGCGGCGGGGGTGTGGGGGTGGTTACACCGAGGCGCGCGCCTTGCGGTAGAGCACCGCGCCCGCGAGCAGCGCGCCCGCGCCGGCCGGCAGGGCGAGACCCAGCGGCAGCTCGCTGCCGGTGTTCGCCAGCTGCGCGGAGTGGGCGGGCTGGTGGGCGGACGAGCGGCCGGCCGGGGTCACGTGGTCCGGGGTGGTCGGCGTGCCCTCGGGTGCGGCCGGACCGGCGGTGCTGGAGTCGGCCGGCTTGCCGGGGCCCTGGTTGCCGGGGTGGTCCGGGGTCTCCTGGTCGCCGCCGGGGGGCGTGCCGTGGTCGCCGCCGGGGCCGCTGTCGTTGACGCAGTCGTTGCCCGCCGTCGGGTTGAGGAGGCCGACGACGTCGACGCTGTTGCCGCAGACGTTCACCGGCACGTGGACCGGCGCCTCGACGTGGTTGCCCGAGGCGACGCCGGGCGAGTCGGCGGTGTGTCCGTCCGCCTGCGCGCCGCCGGACCCGCCGTTCGTGTCCGAGCCGCCCTGGCCGCCCTCGCCGTAGCCGCCTCCGTCGTTGCCGCCGGAGCTCTGGTTGGTGCAGGCGTTGCCCATGGCCGGGTTGAGGATGCCGACCACGTCGACGGTGTTGCCGCACACGTTCACCGGCACGTCCACCGGTGCCTGCACGGTGTTGCCGGACAGGATGCCGGGCGAGTGGGAGGCGGACCCGTTCGCCGCCGAGTCGGCGTGGGCGTAGCCGCCTGCAGCGGCGAACACCCCCGTCGCCGCCGCCACCGTCATGAGGCCCTTGCGGGTGGCCTGTCGCATTACTGAATCCCTGCTTTCGATCTCGTCCCGAATTGCTGGCATCATTCCAGCTCCGCGATTACTTCGGGCTCTTCGACTTCTTCGGCTTTTCCTTCGGCTTTCGCGCGAAGTGACATGAAAAGACCGGTGGGGGGGGGGGGGGGGGGGGGGGGGGGCGGGGGGGGGCGGGGGGGGGGGGGCCGCGCCGGGGGGGGGGGGGGGGGGTTGGGGGGGGGGTGGGGAGGGGGGGGGGTGT